>NZ_LMGU01000001.1:2400000-2770205 GCF_001427525.1 Microbacterium sp. Root61
GACCGCATCGTGGGGAGGATCCGCGACCGAATCGTCCAGATCGGCGCCCCGGCGCCGACACCCCATGACGTACAGACCCTCGATGAGGTGCTCCTCATGACGACCACGGAGCGCATACAGGCAGACCCCCTGTCGGAGGATCCGCTGCTGGCGTGGCATGCCTACGGCGTCGAGTACGCCGTGCGGATGCGGCGGGCCGGCCGTCGCGCGGTCGCTCGCGACATCCCGCTCACGCACAACAGCCTCAGCACCAACCTGGCGCAACTCGATGTCGCCCATCGCCATGTTGGCGACATCTACCCCGAGTTTCTGCCGATCCACACCACCTGCGGCACGATCCGCCGCGACGGCGCTGTAGCCACGAGGTTCGCGGGCGGGCGTCGGAGGTACAACAGCGCGCGACTCTGGTGGAGAGAGTCGCTGGTGGCCCGTTCCACCCATCGCATCAGCCCCGACAGCGACCTGGTCCTCGCCGACATCCGCATGCTCATCGATGACGCGCTCCGGACCGGACATATGCAGTCGCTCCGGGTCGTCGACCTCGATCCGGACGCCCCCTCAGGCAACACCGCTCACCTGCACCGATTCGAGCGACCAGTCACCATCTCGACCTCGGGTATCGATGGGGCGCGGGCCGCGTTCCGCTCTCGCAAGCCGGACGAGCTGCTGTTCATCGCCGGGTTGACCGACGCCTCACTGTCCGCGCTGGCCCCGTTCGATGGCGAGCCGCACGTGCTCGGCAATTCCCACTCCACGGGGCAATGGGCGCTGTTCGGAGTCACCGCCGACGAGCTCGCTTCGCTCTGGCCTTCATGGCGCAACAGACCAGTTCCCGGGCTTACCTGAGGTCGGCGGGGGACGGATGCGATCACGCCACGGCTCAGCGCGCGACGACATCTCTGGCGCCCTGTGGGGAGCCGTCGTCTATCTGACCGACTGCCTGCCACCCCACATCCGGTACGGCTATGTGCACCGCCTGACTCGCGCGGTGCTGGCCCGACCGCTCGCCACCGTGGACAGACTGGACGACCACGACGCCCCCGCCGTCGGCACCCCCGTCGCGGTGACGAGCCCGACGACCTGCGCACTGGCGGCGGACGGTCTGGACATCGGCGGCATCGGCGCGGTCATCGAGATGCTGGCGTTGGGGCTCGGCGATCACGGCGTGCGTCCCGTCGTCGTGTGCCACGAGGCTGGGGTTCGCGGGGCCAGGCTGCGCGATGCCGGTATCGAGGTCCTGTCCGTGTCGGACGAGGAGTCCGCTCGAGAAGCGATTCGCACTGTGGCTCCCGATGTCATCCAGTCCCACAGCGCGCCGCCCCATCTGGAGCAGGCTGCGCTGAGCAGCGGCGTGCCCCTTGTGCCGGTGATGCACAACACCGAGATCCACTACACCCGCACACGCTGGTCAGCATTCTCGAAGCTGATGGCGGGCTCGATCAGGGGAATCGCGGTCAGTGAGACAGTGCGCGAATTCCACGTGCGGCACATCGGCGAGAGCACGCCGATCGAGGTCGTGCCCAATGGCGCTGCGGCCGTCGCCACGCCTCTGCCCGCCGAACGCCTGCGCGCGCGTGAGCAACTGTCTCGAGTACTCGGTGCCGACATCGGCGAGGATGTCGTGTTCGTGACTCTCGCTCGCTATGACGCGCAGAAGAACATCGCCGGCACCGTCGCGGCGTTCGGTGACGCCATCGCTCGCTCCACCACGGCGGTGCGGCTGGTGTGCGCCGGCGATCCATCGGACTGGGTCGAATTCCGCCGCGCCGATGCCCTGCGGCGCGCCGGACGGTCGAGCGCGCGGATACACCTCCTCGGCAACTCCGATGCCCGGACGCTGCTCACCGCCGCCGATGCGTTCGTCCTCGACTCCTTCTTCGAGGGATGGCCGGTCGCCGCGACCGAGGGATCGGCCTTCGGCCACCCGGTGCTGCTCGCCGACGTCGGCGGAGCTCGCGAGCTCGTCGCACGCGATCCGCGGCGCAGCATTCTCATACCGAACGCGACCGGGGACGCCAGCCTGGTCAGTGATCGACGCGTGCGTTCAGCACGTCGCCGATCGCGCAGGCAGCCCAACGCCCTTGCTCTGCAGGACGCCGTCGACACGATCGCGCGCGCGGTCGTGGTCGAGCGCTCCGCTTCCGCCGTGGCGGTCCCCCACGCGCGCTCCGATCGCATGGCCCTGGACGAGATGCTCGGCCACCACGCCGACGTGATCCGCGCAGCGGCAGGCAAGCAGGCAGGTGGCTAGACGAGTTTGGAGTCGACGAACTGCGTGAGGGTTCCGACCGTCTCGAACATCTCGGCACCGAACTCGTCATCATCGATCGTGATGTCGAACCGGTCCTCGAGCGCCCCGACAAGGGCGACGACACCGAACGAGTCGAGCTCCGGCAACGCTCCGAACAGGGCGGTGTCCGACTGCAGCTCGTCGGGGCTCTGCGACAGCTCGAGTGCGTCGATCAGGACGGCGCGCACGGCGCCCAGTGTGTCGGTGATCATGACGGTTGCTCCTTGGTCGAGGGTCAGATGAGCGCTTCGGCGGGCGCGGGGTGCCCGAGGAACGCCGTCGGGCTGGCGGTCAAGCCGTAGGCTCCCTGCTGGAAGACCACGATGAGGTCATCGATGGCGGCATCCGGCAACTCGATGTCGTCACCGAGGAGGTCGAGCGGCGTGCACAGGCAGCCGACGACGGTCACCGCGTCATCATCCTTCTCGGCGCTCGCGCGATTTCCGATCGCGACCGGATAGTTGCGCCTGATCGCCTGCCCGAAGTTGCCGGAGGCCGCGAGCTGATGGTGCATGCCTCCGTCGACGACGAGAAAGGTTTTGCCGCGTGAGATCTTCCGATCCACGACACGGGAGACGTAGACACCGCATTCACCGACGATGAACCTGCCCAGTTCGATGATCGGGCTCGCCTCCGGGAATCGTTCTGCGAGAGGACCATCGACGAGCTCGGCGAGATTCTCTGCGACTCTGCTCAGATCCAGAGGGCGATCCTTTTCGGTGTACGGGATGCCGAACCCGCCGCCGAGATTGAGGTACCGCACGGGGCTGGACATGTGCTCTGCGAGCCGGGTCACGAGCTCGACAGTCCTGTTCTGCGCCTCGGCGATGATGTCGGCGTTCAGATTCTGCGAACCCGCGAACACATGGAACCCGAGGATCTCGACGGTGCCGGCGAATTCACGGAGCACAGCGGGAACCTGCTCCGCGTCGATGCCGAACTGCTGAGGGCCCCCGCCCATGCGCATGCCGGATCCCTTCATCGCGAAGTCCGGGTTGACCCTGACAGCGACGCGCGGGTGGACTCCGAGATCCTCCCCGGCGGCGACGACGCGGCGCAACTCGGTCGGCGACTCCACTTCGATGACGACCCCTGCCGCGACGCCCTGACGGATCTCGGCGGGCGTCTTGCCGGGCCCTGCGAAGCTCACTCGATCGCACGGGATCGCGGAATCGAGCGCGTGCTGCATCTCGCCCGTCGATGCGACATCGATGCGGTCGACCCGGGTGGCGAGGTGCTGCACGATCGCGGGCATCGGATTGGCCTTCATCGCATAGCTGAGCTCGACTCGCGCGGGCAGCAATCTGCGAAGCAGGTCCACTCGGGCGTTCAGTAGACCGCGATCGTACGCGAAGAACGGCGTCGATCCCACGCGCGCCGCAAGCCTGCTCAGCGGCATCCCTCCGATGCGCAACTCTCCCTCGATCGTGCCGAACGCGGCGATGTGCTCGTGTGGCGTCATGCGGACACCTCCCGGGTGAGGAGCGGTCGGTCGAATTTGCCGTTGGGTGAGCGCGGCAGATCAGCGCGGACGTCTACCCGGGACGGGAGCATGTATGCCGGCAGCCGCGGCCGCAGCGCAGCGACGAGCGCGCCCTCTTCGAGGATCCCGCCGGAGGGGGTGACGACGAGCACGATCCGCTGGCCGAGCAGCGGATCGTCGACACCGATCGCGACGACGTCGCGCACCAACCCCGTCCCGTAGGCGGCTTCTTCCAGTTCCGTGGGACTGACCCGGTAACCGGACGTCTTGATCATGTCGTCGGAACGTCCGACGAACGACAGGAACCCCTCTTCGTCGGCGACCACGGTGTCTCCGGACCACACGGCGCGCTCGGGATCACGCCAGTCCTGGCCGAGGTATCGAACGGGCCGGAACCGCTCGGCCGTGCGTTCGGGGTCATTCCAGTAGCCCAACGCCACGAGCGCGCCGCGATGGACGAGTTCGCCCTCCTCGCCCGGTGCACACGGCGTGCCGTCGGGACGGAGCACGAGGACCTCGGCGTTCGGGATCGCCTTGCCGATCGATCCGGGGCGACGATCCACCTCGGCGGGGTCCAGATAGGTGGACCGGAACGCCTCGGTGAGGCCGTACATGAGATAGGGATCGGACTCGGTGAAGATGGCGCGGAGACGGTCGAGTGTCGTCCGGGGCATCCGCCCACCGGTATTCGCCCAATAGCGGAGTCGACCCGCCGTCGCCGGAGGCCAGTCGACCCCCGTGAGCTGCAGCCACAGTGGTGGCACGCACGTGAGCCCGGTGACTCCGTGCTTCTCGCACAGCCTCACGACGTCACGCGGCAGGAGGTAGTTCATCAGCACGCAGTGCGCTCCGACGGCGAAGGCCGTCGTGACCTGGCTCAGACCCGCGTCGAAGCTCAGGGGAAGGATGCTGAGGATGACATCGTCGCTCGTGTTGTGCAGGTACGTGCTGACGCTCTCGGCACCGACGATGAGGTTGCGATGGCTGAGCACCACGCCCTTGGGCTTTCCGGTGCTGCCCGACGTGTAGAGGATCGCCGCCGGATCGATGTCGATCGCGTCGGACGCGCCGGGCTCAGATGCGTCCGGCTGCACGTCGCCCCAGCCGTGCACACCGTAGTCGCCGGATGGCTCGCACACACCGTCACCGACGACGATGACGTGCGCGACCTCGGTGCCGGCGATCGCGACCGCCAGCGGGGCCAGCCGATCCACCGAGGTGATGAGGAATCGCGCGCCGCTGTCGATGAGGATGTGACCCACCTGAGCGGGCTTGAGCACATGGTTGATGGGGACGAAGACTGCGCCGCCGACGGATGTCGCGAAGATCGCGGCGACGGTCTCCAGTCGCTTCTCCAGGTAGATCGCCACCCGGTCGCCGCGCTGGAGCCCCAGCCCCGCCAGCTGGAGCGCGGCCGCAGAGGCCGCTCTCCACGCCTCGGCGTAGGTCTGGGTGACGCTTCGATATGTCAGCGCTGCTTCATCGGGATGCGAGGCGGCACGCTCAGCGAGAAGCGCATGGATCTGGGTGCGCATCAGGGCTCCGCCTGCTCTCTGTGCGAAGGGCCCGAGTCGGCCTTCACGGGGGGAGTCTCGGACACGTCGTCGTCCACGATCTCCGGCCGGGACACGCGCTCTATTCCCAGGACCAGGGCTTCGTCCGATGCCGCGATGCCACGCATCGCGGTCGCCAGACCTGCGATGAGGAAGAAAGCACCTGCCGACATGGGAAAGGAGAACCCATCGAAGAAGAGGAGGAGGACGGCAATCGTGAGCAGCGAGGCGGCGAGAGCGCGACTCATGGCCTTCGTTTCGTCGAACGGCGAGTGCAGACTCGCCCAGATCGCGCTCCCCATCGCGGTCAGGCTGAAGCCGACGAGGGTGACGACGCCGAGAATGCCGACCTCCACGGTGAGCAGCACCCACCCGTTGTCGAAGATGTAATAGCGGGGCAGGAACGTGCCGAATCCTTGACCGATCAGGGGCGAGGACGCAATGAAACCCGGCACCCGGGCAAGCGCGGCTGTTCGCGATTGCGTGCTCGGATCGTCGGATGCGCCGAGGAAGAGATTCATGATCGTCCCGAGCATTCCGGGAATGAACGCGAACACCGCAGCAGCGATGATCCCGCCCCCTGTCGCCACGAGGAGCCGGTAGGCCTTCGGGATGGACGGCAGTGACGCGACCAATGCCACCGTCAATCCGATGAGCGCGGAGCGGGACACGGTGACCAGGGACGCCATGAGGATGATTCCGACGCCGGCCCACCACCACGCGCTAGAACGCGCGGGGCTTCGATGGAATCCCCTATGCACGGCGGCGGTGATCACGAGCGGCAACGACGCGACGACGGCCGTCCCGTACTCGAGAGGATGGGTTGCCGTTGCTGCGGCCCGCGTGAACGAACCGCGGGTGGCGACATCGCCGGAGTCGGCTGAGAGGCCGGGGATGCTGCCTACCCACTCCAGCAGCGACTGCCCTGTGAAGAACTGCGCCAACCCCAGTGCTGCCAGCGCGATGCCGGCGACCGCGAGCCGTCGTACCAGTTTTGCGGCGTCGGAATGCGTTCGGATTCCATCGATCGCAACGAGCAGGACACCGCTCCACGATGCGAGACGCACCAGCGCCGTGGTGGCCGGACTGATCTGATCCGCGGGCTGGCCGCGCATCATGGCCGCCGCGAAGCTGACCAGCGCAACGACGACGAATGCGGCGAACAGATAGCGGACAGGCTGCACGACGGGGTGCACGGGCGTCGACCGTTCTTGAAGCCAAGCGAGCACCCACCAGAACAGGAGGAGAAGTCCCCAGAGCACCGATGGGCGCCCGAGTCCGCCGAGGGGGCCGATCGTGACATACGAGGGAACGGCGAACAGCAGCACGAGATAGATGGTGAGCATCGTTGCGGCAGTGACTCTGGTCCGACGGTCTCCCGCACTGCGCGTCTCAGCCGAGACCGGCAGGGCCTCGTCCGTGAGCATCAGGTTCTCCCGGTGTGTCATCGCCATCGCACTCACCGTGCTTTCCGCTTGCGACCCGGACTCGACGCTTCTTCGAGAGCCGGGTGCTCAGGATCGACCGAGCGCCCCACCTCGGATTCCCCTCCATCCGCGGGTAGGCCCTCGTCCCCCGCAGACAGTTCGTCTCCAGGCGGGGAGGCACTCTCGCTGTCGAGATCGACGTCGGGCTCCGGCACGTCCTCGACCTCCCGCTCGACTTCGGTGTTCTCGTTCTCCTCTTCCGCATCCTCCGCCCGCCGCTGCCCCGCAGCCAGACGCGTTCCCTTGCGCCCAGATCGGCGGACCCGCCGGATCAGCCCGTCCACCAGGCTGGCCACCAACACTGTGAGCACCACGACGGCGAATCCGACTCCCGCGCTCATGACGAGTCGGGATCTCTGCTGAAGGGTGCTCTCCTGGTCCTCGGTCAGCGTCGAGACGGTCATCTGATCGTCCGCGGTGACGCCCTGGTCGACTTGGAGCCGCTCGAGCACTTCGCCGGTCTGCCCCACCATCGCCGAAAGCGCACGAGCGGCCGCCTCATCACTGGACGCTGTCACGGTGATCTGAATCGCGGGTCCCGAAACGTTGGGGTCTCGTTCGACCTCCAACTGGACTCCCGGATGCTCGGCGGCTACCACCCCGGCCACTTCATCAGACTGCATCACCCGCACGACGATGTCGGCTGCCTGAGTCAGACCACCGAGATACAGGTACGGATTCGTTGCGCCCGGTGGCACCGTCCCGGCTCCCGGCATGAGCAATTGCGTCGCCGTGCGTTCATAGCCCGGGGTCACCACGATGTACGCTCCGGCTGCAGCGGCGATCGCGAGGAGGAGCCCCGGGACCACGATGTACCAGCGGCGCAGAAGTCCGCGCAAGGTATCTGCGACATTCATGCGAGCGTCCCCCCTTGGTGCGCGGCGATGGACCGGCGCGCGACGAGGCGTCGGCGTGATCGACGCCGGTATCGGCGGATGAGGCGATCGACGGCAACAGACGCAGGAATCCCCACGATGAGGCCTGCGAGCGCCATAGCCGCGATGGCCATGACCTGCGCCGATCGCGTAGCCGAGACTTCGGAGATCTCCGTGCTCAGCGGGCCGACCGTCGCGGTGATCTGTTCCTCAGGCGAACTCGCCGCGGTGTGCTGCTGACCGTCGGCCACGGCCATGATCTTCCCCAGAATCGTGCGCTGCTGCTGCGCCACCTGCTCTCGAGTGCGCCCCACGATCCGGATGTCGATGGTGGCCGACGGGAAGATCGCCATCCATTGGTTGCCGTCGTTGCGCAGGCCGACCCAGACGCCTTCCCGGAGCCCCGCGCCGTACGACGGCGCATCCGATGTCGAGTAGGAGGCGACGGGTTTGCCCCCGTTGATCTCCGTTGCGACAGCCCCGGCGAACGCGATGAGACTCTCGTCGGTCGTGCCACTGCCCTGCATGAGGGTCGACCGCATCGGCAGGGTGAAGGTCACCGTCGTGTGCGTGAAGAATGACCCGCCGTCTCGGTAAAAACTGTAGGTGAGGAAGCCGAAGACGAGCAGAACAGCAATGAGGACATAGCAGCGCCGCCCGACTGCGCCCAGTGCGTTGCGAACAGTCATGGCGTCCCCTTTCCCCCGATGTCGTACGCGCCGTCAGCACATTCGCGCTGCCTCGACGCCTCGGCCCCGGCGATCGCCTTCATCTCCTGAGCCGCATCTTGAGAGATTGCATGCCGTCTTTGCCGAGCATGGAGATGGCGGCCCGGCGCAGCGTCGCACGGCCAAGATCTCGCAGCCGACGCGCCGGGTCCAGCACCACGGCGTCGTGAAGGAGGCGAATCGACCCCGGATCGGCCAGGTCGTCGAGCATCGCAGGAAACGCGACACTCCACTCACCAGGTGAGACCAGCCGACCTCGGACGCGGTTGCTGACATTCTCGCCATGCACGACCTGCAGCCATCCGGGCGCACCGCCGATCTCGACAACCGGCATGTTCTTGCCGAGCATCATGTGCCAGTCGTCCCACGATGTGGACGGGGTGATCCACGGGGCCGCGACCGAGCAGAAGGCGTTGCGCGGATCGTGGTGCAAGTAGACACCGTCCGGGCCCTTCACCAGCCCATTCACGAGGTAGAGGGCCTGGCGATCCTCGCACTCGACGGCTGCCTGGAGCCGCGCCATGAAGTCCGGAGCGATTGCGTCATCGTTGTCGAGATTGGTCGTCAGCAGGATGCCATGGGGGTCTCCGACCACGCTGCGCACGTCGTCCAGCAGTGCATCCGCGGGGACCTCGGCGCGGAAGATCGGCCGGAACAATCCGCGGTCGACATAGGGAACCATGGCCTCCGTCAGCCACCCCGGGCTCTCCGGATCGAAGTAGATCACCCACGAGAACGCTGATGTCGTCTGTCGTGCCACCGACGGGGCACAGTACTGCTCGAACAGAGCCCATCGATTGGCAAGCCAAGACTCGCCTGCCCGGATGCGCGCCTCGACCCCCCCAGTGGGCAGATTGAAGCGAGTCAGGAGGACGTGATCGATCGCCATGCCGTGTCGACTGGTCATGTGCGATACCGATACATCCACTGAACGCGATGGTTCCACCGATGCCGGCGCACGAAGCCGGCCAGGGAATATGGCGGCGTGGCGACACCCCTGCCCTTGGCCATTCGACGGTGCAACTCACGCCCTCGGCGCGATCCCGTCGCCGTCGCATCCAGCTCGCCGGCGAGTCGCACGAGCTCGTCCACCGGTTCGGTCTGCGCATTCGCCTGATCGAATGTGTCCAGTGCCCGAAGCAGCGCCTCTCGTGCGAGGGTACGGCGATACCGGCGTTCGACGGCGACGGCGACGGCACCGTCGAGATCGGTGCCGCGTTCCTGCAGGAACAGCTGCCAGGCGTGTGAGCGTGCCCGTAGGTCTGAGTACACGCCGCTGTGGATCGTCCGCTGCATCGAATTCGGATGAATCCGGTACAGCCCTTGGACGGCGTCGATCCGTGCCACATCGCCGGTGCTCGCCAGCCGCAGCCAGAGGTTGTAGTCGCTGGCTTCCGGCACCTGCGGCCGGTGCCCGCCGACCTTCTTGAGGGACGCGACTCTGATCATGACCTCGGGCTGTGCGATGACGTTCACCCCACCACGAGCCCGCCGCTCGATCCATTTCTCGCCACGCCAGACGGTGACCGACACACGACGTGAGTTGCGAACCTCAGGCGGAGTGCCCGAAAAGTGCACGCAGGCGCCGTAGACGAACGAGACCGACGGATTCGCCAGGAGGATGTCGGCAGCACGGCGTAGCGAACCCGGGGCGAGAATGTCGTCCGGGTCGAGCTTCACGACGAATGGCGCACTCGCCGACATCAACGCCTCGTTGAAGGTGGCGATGTGACCGCGATTGGTCGCGAAGGCCACGACCGACAGGCGGGCGTCGTGAGACTCCCACTTCCGCGCGATCCGCACGCTCGCGTCCGTCGACGCATCGTCGATGACGATCACGTCGAGATCGACCCCGTGCTGAGAAAGCGCGGAGGAGATCGCCTCGTCAAGGTACTGCTCATAGTTGTGGCACGGAATCACGACCGACACCCGCGGCAGCGGACTCGAGCCGTACGTGCTCGCCACCGGGTTCATCGGAGCTCCCCCTCGCCATGCGGCGTCTCGGCGCGGGTTGGACGGCGGGGACGCCGGAGCCGGAGGATGTGGCTGAGGCCTTCCTTGAAGATTGCGCGCGTGAAGAGGTACATCGCGGCGACATGTGTTGTCACGACGACGGCTGCGAGGATGACGAGCTGAAGGATCGGCACCATTCCGGACACCGCATACGACGCAGCCACCGTCAGGAGCGCGGTGACCGCGCCGGTGCCCATGGTTCGGCCGAATACCCGTGCGATCTCGGTCCAACCCATGCGAAGCAGTGCAGCGACGAGCGGCCATCGGATCACGGTCGCGACGATGGCGACCCCGAAGAAGCCGAGCGCCCAGACGACCAGCCCGTGCGGCGCGGTGAAGAGCGCCGTCACGATGGTGAGGCCGTCGATCACCGTCGCGTAGACGAACCATCGGCCTGGCTGGCCTGCGCCGTAGAAGAGCCCGTGGTCGAGCATCGCTCCCATCACGAAGATGCTGACGACCGCGAGGATCTGCGCCGGGGCCACGCTCTCGAGCCACTGACTCCCGAAAAGAACGGGGATGAGGATCGGCGATGTTGCGGCGAGGAGAATCATCACGGGGATGATCGCGCTATAGGTGAGTCCGAGGGATCGCACGTAGATCGAGCGCAATCGGTCGGGGTTCTCGCGAACCTGTGCGAACACGACCGTCGACACGGGCAGGATCGCGGCCGCTGTCACATCCTGCGCCACTTGAACCAGCCGCTGTGCGATGTTGATGTACCCCAGAGCGGAGACGCCGAGAGCCGACGTGATGATCGCATTCTCGGCAAGGAGGCGGCCGGTCGCGATCAGTTCGACTCCGACCACCTTCGACCCGAAGGTGGTCATCGCCTTGAACTCGGTGCGGTCGAATTTCAGGCTGGGCCTCCAGCGGGCGACGATCCAGGCGTACACGGAGGCCACCAGCTGATTCACCAGTGTCTGCGCGATCAGCGCCCACACGCCGAATCCGGACAGAGCCATCACGATCGCTATCGCCTGACCCACCAGGCTGGCGATCAGCGACTGCATGGCGAGGGAGCGGAAGGCCATCCTGCGGCGAAGCAGCGACATGGGGACGGTCGTGACCGTCACGAGCAGAACGGTGGGTGCGAGACCCCACATGACGTCTCCGGCACCGTCCACGTTGAAGACCATGTCGACCAATGGTGCAGCGCAGACGAACGCCCCAGCCAAGAGGAGACCAGCCGACGACGTGAACCAGAACGCGGTGCTGAGCATGCGCTGATCGGCTTCCCGCGCCTGAACGATGTAGGTCGAGAAGCCGAGGTCGGCAATCAGGTACATCAGCGGAAGGATGGCGGTGACGATTGCCACAGTGCCGAAGTCAGCCGGAGTCAGCATCCGTGTCAAGATCGCGATGGTGATGAAGCCTGTGATCCGGACCATCCATCGCTGAGAGGCAGTCCACAGGACGGCGTGCACGGCTGATTGCCCCAGCGTGCGCTCGGGGCGGGACGGCACCGGCATCCGCGCCTTCATGTGCCGACCTTCAGTTCATGCTGATCGCGACGATACGTTCGCTGAGCTTCGACACGGAACCAGACCGGAACGATCGCGTCGGATGACGCGAACCGATAGAAGGAGCGCACGGCGCGATCACCGGGTGCCAGTTCCGTCGCGAATGCGTACAATTCGCGCGCCTCGGCGGCCCGCTCGCTGCCAAGCGGCAGATAGGCGATCTGCCGCAGGGCTTCGCGCGCAAGCCAGCGGCGCCACAGACGATTCAGGCGACGCGCACCCGGGAGGCGGGCGCCGTCGACGGCGAAGAAGGCATCGTAGGTATCGCGTCGCGCGATGAAGTCATCGAGCAGTCCGCCGAACTCGGTCAGGTGCATGTTCGCAGCGTGGACACGGTAGTAGGCCTGAACCCGTCCGTTGACCCGCCCCACGTCCGAGTGGGCAGCGGCACGCATCCAGAGGTACATGTCCGCACTGTGCGGGAATCGCGCATCCCATTGTCCGCCCAGGTCACGCAGGACGTCCGTTCGCATCACGACCTCGGGGCTGCGCACCATGTTGCGACCACGGCGGCACATGTGTTCGATCCACTCCGGCCCCGGCCATTTCGTCCAGTTCAGTTCCGCGTTCGGCCAACTCAACGGTTCCGACTCGCTCGGGGGGCTGTCGCTGGAGAAGTCCCTGGGGTGCCCGTAGACGAGGCCGATCGACGGTTCGGCCTCCATGAGTCTCGTTGCGCGCAGAAGCGCACCAGGAGCCAGGGCGTCGTCCGCGGACATCAGCACGACGTACGTTCCACGCGCTCTTGCGAGCCCGTCGTTGTACGTGGCGATGTGTCGCAGATTCTTCGCATGCTCTATCAGGGTGACGCGCGCATCGAGGTCAGCCATCTCCCTCACTGTGGCCGCGCTGCCGTCGTCCGAACAGTCGTCGACGACGATCACGTCGACGTCCACACCGTCCTGCTGCAGCGCGGAGCCCACCGCGGCAGGAAGGTACGCTCCGTAGTTGTAGTTCGGCACCACCACGGTCACGGTGGGCCGGATGGTGAGCTCGGGAGGACGCACACGAACACTCATGCGAGCGCTCCCCGTCTCCGCATCGCCCTCGACAACTCGCGGACGACGGCAACCTGCTGCTGCTCAGCGAGGTGGGGGAACATCGGGAGCGACAGGATACGGTCCGCCGCCCCCTCCGCAACGGGGAACTGTCCGCATCGGTAGCCCAGGTCGCCGTAGGCGGCGGTGAGGTGCACCGGGGTGGGGTAGTGGATCGCCGCGCCGATCCCCGCCGAGGTCAGCCCTGCCATCACCGTGCCGCGCTGCTCGACCCGAATCACATAGAGGTGCCACACGTCGTGGTTGCCGGGACGCGTCGATGGCGCGCGCACACCGTCGACGTCAGCCAGCAGCTCGGTGTACCGGGCGGCAGCCTCTCTACGCGCCTCGTTCCAGCCGTCGAGTCGGCGCAGCTTCGCCCGAAGCACCGCGGCCTGAATCGCGTCCAGGCGTGCATTCATCCCCACGTGGTCGTGCACGTACTTGACCGAACTGCCGTGTGCCGCGAGATTGCGCACCAGCCCGGCCGCATCCGCGTCGTTCGTCATGACGGCACCCGCATCGCCCGCCGCGCCGAGGTTCTTCCCCGGGTAGAAGCTCGTCGCGGCGATGTGCCCGATTGCGCCGGCACGACCGGCTGGACTTGACGCGCCGTGCGACTGCGCGGCGTCCTCCACCACGGTCAGCCCGTGCTTCTGCGCGATCGGCAGCAGACGCTCCATGGGCGCGGTCTGGCCGAAGAGGTGCACGGGGACGATCACGCGCGTCCGCGAGGTGATCGCGGACGCGATCGCATCGGGATCGATGAGCAGATACTCGTCGTCGACATCCACGAAGACAGGCACGGCACCGATGCGGGAAGCCGCTTCCGCCGTGGCGATGAATGTATTCGCCGGCATGATGATCTCATCCCCCGGCTCCACCCCCGCCGCACGGTACGCGAGCTCGAGAGCGTCGGTGCCGTTGGACACCCCGATCACGTGCTCCCTCCCGCTGTATGCGGCGAACTCTGCCTCGAACGCCGCCACTTCACCCCCGCCGATGAACGCGGCCGATTCGAGCTGGGTGCGCCACACGGAGAGCACCTCATCGAGGATCTCGGCCTGCTGGGGGGCGAGGTCCAGGAACGGGACCGCGATGCTCATGCGGACACATCCAATGGGTGCGCCGGCACGCCCACCCATGTCTGATGGTCGGGCACATCGTCGAGAACCACCGCTCCCATCCCCACTGTGGCCTCCGTGCCGATCGTGAGCCCCTGCCGGATCGACGCATTCATCCCGACATTTGCCGCCTCCCCGATGCGCACCGAACCCCCGAGAGAAACCCCGGCCGCGAGGGTGACGAAATCCCGGATCGCGTTGTCGTGGGTGACGGCGCACTGGGGCATGATGACCACGTGTCGGCCGATTGCGGCATCCGCGGTGACGACCACACCCTCGAGCACGATGCTGCCCCGTCCGATCTCGCTCGTCATTCCGATCCGCGCCGACCGTGCGACAAAGGTCGCGTACCTGTCATCGGAGACACCGAGCATCCGCAGTCGGTGCACGATCCGCCGGCGACTGATGCTCGGCCCGACGCACACCAGCAGGGACTCCGCACGGGCGACCCCATCCGCGATGCTCCCGACGACGGGCACACCTGCCACCTCAGTGGAGTGCAGACTCCGGTCATCGTCGAGGAAGCCGACGACACCGGTCAGTCCAGCCGCCAGCACCTCGCGCGCCAGACCGCTCGCGCCGACCAGCAGCACGCCGGCCATCACGGGGCCGACCCCTGCTCGCGCAGCACGTCGATCACGCGCTGCTGGTCGGCCGCGGTCAGCATGTGGAAGACCGGAAGGATCAGCGTGCGGTCGTGCAGCTGTTCGGTGACCGGGAGCCCGGACGGCGGCGTCAGATCGCGGTAGGGCGGCTGGCGGTGAGTTGCCATGATGCCGCGGCGTGCGGAGATGTCTTGATTCGCGAGGGCCGTGAGCAGGCCGTCCCGGTCGGTGGGGTACTCGTCGAGCACTTCCACCCAGAAGGACTGGTAGTTGGTCGTGCCGTGCACCGGATCGGCGACCGCCCGGAGGCCGGGGATCGCGTCGATCGCCGCTTGGTAGCCCTCGGCGATCTCACGCCTGCGGGCGACGACGGCGGGAAGCCGGCCCAGTTGCACCAGCCCGACGGCGGCTTGGAGGTCCGTCATGCGGAAGTTGTAGCCGACCTCGGTGTACTCCTCGGCGGCAGGCAGAACAGAACCGTGACGATCGGCGGCGGACACGCTCATCGCGTGCTCCCGCAAATGGCGCGCCCGAGTGGCCCAACCATGATGGGTCGTGGTGAGCATGCCACCCTCACCGGTAGTGAGCAGCTTGCGCGGGTGGAACGACCACGCCGTGATCTCAGCGCCCACACCGACCGGGCGACCCTTGTAGGTCGAACCGGCTCCGCACGCCGCATCCTCGATCACGACGATGGACAGCGGATCGGTGAGGTGCCTGATGTCGTCGAGATCGACCGGCACGCCGCCCTGGTCCACGGCGATCACGGCTCTGGTCATCGGCGTGAGCGCGTCGGCGACAGTATCACCGGTCAGATTGCCCGTGATCGGATCGACATCGGCGAAGACCGGGTTCGCCCCGACATAGCGGACGGCGTTGGTCGTCGCGATGAACGAGAACGACGGGACGACGACATCGTCACCGGGTCCGATCTCCGCGATGATGAGGGCGAGGTGCAGTGCCGTCGTGCAACTCGTCGTGGCGACCGCGAACGGCGTCTGCATCGCCGCGGCGAACTCCTGCTCGAACTGCGCGACACGGGGCCCCTGTGCCACCCAGCCGCTCGCGATGACCTCGGCGAGCGCATCCGCCTCCTCCTGGCCGAACCAGGGTGTCATGACGTTGATGCGCTCGCCCATCACACGACCGCCGTCCGGCCGGCCGCGATCTCGTCGCGAAGGGGTGCCCACCACTCCACCAGCATCCGCAGCCCCTCCTCGAGCCCGACGGTGGCTGTGAATCCGAGATCGCGGCGAGCGGCCGTCGTGTCGGCCAGCCTGCGAGCGACACCGTTCACCGCGCGCTCCGGCCCGTGCTCCACGCCCAGGTTGGAGTCCATGGCGCGCAGCAGCGCGTGGGCGAGTTCGAGGAGGCTCGTCTCGGTGCCGCTTGCGATGTTGTAGGCGCCCTCGACGATGTCACTCTGCGCAGCGAGCACGTTGGCGCGTGCGATATCCGGGACGCACACGAAGTCCATCGTCTGCTGTCCGTCGCCGAAGATGAGGGGCGGTCTGCCGTCGGCGATGCGCTCCATCCAGCGGACGAGGACCTCCGTGTAGAGGCCGTGCACGTCCATCCTCGGCCCGTACACGTTGAAGTAGCGCAGCAGCACGTAGTCCAGACCCTGCATGGCGCGGAAGCTCCGGATGAGCCCCTCGTTGAAGGTCTTGGCTGCGCCGTAGAGCGTGTCGTCGTTCTCGTGATGATGGCGCTCATCGGTCGGGAAGTCCTCGGCCATGCCGTACACCGAGGCGCTGGAGGCCGCGACGAGCTTCTTGACACGATGGCGGGAGGCCGCCTCGACGACGTTGAACGTTCCGTCCACGAGCACCTCGAGGGCGAGCCTCGGCTCTTCCGCACACTGCGTTATGCGGATGGCGGCCTGGTGGAACACCACGTCCTTGCCCGCTGTCAGGTCATCGACCAGCCGAACGTCGCGGATGTCACCCTCGATGAGCTCGACTCGACCGCTCGTGCGCGCCGCGTCAAGATTCGTGCGGCGTCCGCGCACGAAATTGTCGAGGATGTCGATGTGTGCGACTCCGGCATCCAGCAGCCGGTCGACGAGTGTCGAGCCGATCGTGCCCGCCCCACCAGTGACCAGGATGTCGGCACCTTCGAGCTGGGTCATCTCAGCGCCCCTTCGTTCACGGTGTGCGCATCCACAAGCCAGGGAGCGCCACCGGCGGCGAGGCTGCAGGTCGCGGCATCCAGCACCGAGAGCACACGCAGACCGGCCTCACCGCCCGTGCGCGCGTTGCGCTTCTCGCGAATGGATGCCGCGAATTCCGCAGCGACTTCGGCAAGCGCTTCGCGCTCCTCCAGTGCGGGCGCCCACGTGTCGCCCAACCGGTAGGAGATCCTCGACGCCCGCGCGTCGGCCGTCTCCTTCGACTGGAGCACGAGGTCCACTCCGCGGTCGTACACGCTGACGCGCTGCTGCGGATTCAGGTCGTCCCAGACGAGCGTTCGCTTCGTTCCCCCGATCACCATCTGACGGATCTTCGTCGGGCTGAGCCAGTTCACGTGCACGTGCGCGATCGCACCGCCTTCCAGCGGCATCGCGAGGTAGCCGATGCAGGACTTGCCCGTGCGCAGCGGATCGGCTCCGTGCGCCGCAACGGTCGAGGCGTTCAGGCCTCCGGGCAGCACGAAGTCCATGATCGACAGGTCGTGCGGGGCGAGGTCCCAGAACACGTCGACATCGGGCTGGATGAGTCCGAGGTTGATGCGAACACTGTCGACGAACAGGATCTCGCCGAGGAACCCTTCGGCGATGAGGTCGTGGATCTTCAGCACGGCGGGCGTATAGCAATAGGTGTGATCGGCCATGAGCACCAGGCTTCGGTCGCGCGCGAGCTCGACCATCTCGGCCCCACGCACGCGTTCATCGGCCAAGGGCTTTTCCACCATGACGTGCTTGCCGGCTTGCAGGGCGGCCAGCGCGATCGGATGGTGCGTGCGTGCCGGGGTGGCGATGGCGACGGCGTGGATGCTCGGGTCTGAAAGCACGTCGTCGAGGCTCCGCGTCACGGGCACACCCCCGACCCCGTCAGCCACCCGCTGCGCGCGTTCGCGATCGAGGTCGCAGATGGCCGCAAGCTCCCAGTCGTGACTCGCCCGGAAATTGCGTGCGAGATTCGGGCCCCAATAGCCGGCCCCGATCACTGCGACGCGCAGTCGTGATGACACTGATGCCACGCTCCCTTCGCCATTCCCCCATGCGGCTCAGACGATGGCGATCGTAGGAGTCGCTCCCTCAGTTGTCCGGGTCGAAGATCACATCGTCCGGAGTTTGTTGGTGCTGGTCGTGGTCAGGTTCGTCGTCCCGAAGCCGGCGACTCCACCGATGCTGAAAGAGAAGTCGCGCCCGCGCTTCCACCCCCGCGTCACGAACGTCGTGTTGTCGCTGACCTTGCACGTTCGCCCACATGCGGCGCCGTGGTGGAAGTCGGAGCCGCCACGGGTTGTACGCATGCCAGATGGGTTCGGATGTCTGGAAGACGATGTCGGAATGGCTCTCGTCGTTGCGGTGACGATGTCGGCGGTGCTTTGCGGCTGCGACAGTGCACGGTGCGCAGAGGGCACCACGGACGCGATGAAGCGCGCCCCGCGCCGCCCGGGCCGGCCGCGCGGGCCGGTCCGCGCGGCGCGTCCTTCGCAATCAGTGCGCTCGCGAAGACGGTGACGGCGGCCGCCCCGGCCACCACCTTGATTCTGCGTCGGCCACTCCCCAGAGTGAGTCCGACAGGTGCTGGATTCCCCATTGGTACCACTACACCGCAACTGCGTGCGGCGCCCCATCATGTTCCGCTTGGCGTGGTTCTCCCCGTGCCAAGGGCCACCGTTCGCTCCCCAATGGCGGACGATGGACTACTCCCCGGCTGGAGTGTAGCCCCGAAACGGCCGAGATGAAATAGTCATCGTGAAGCGATCCGCCGCGGCGTCATCTCGGACGCGGAGGCGCGGAATCGACAAGCCGTCGACCGAGGGAGTCATCGTGTCCGCAGCGCACTCCGCATTCGTCGAATCCACAGCTGACGTCGCGGACTCGGCGCATCTCGGCGCGCGGACGCGCATCTGGCACCTGGCGCAAGTGCGTGAGGGCGCGACCCTGGGCGCGGACTGCAACATCGGGCGCGGTGCGTACATCGGGCCCGGTGCAGTGCTCGGAGACGGATGCAAGGTGCAGAACTACGCGCTCGTGTACGAGCCGGCGCGGCTCGGCGACGGGGTGTTCATCGGACCCGCCGCCGTGCTCACGAACGACGAGTTCCCGCGCGCGATCAACCCGGACGGGTCACCCAAGAGCGCGGATGACTGGCATTCGGTCGGCGTGACGATCGGGCGCGGCGCGGCGATAGGCGCACGAGCGGTCTGCATCGCCCCCGTCACGATCGGGGAGTGGGCGCTCGTCGCCGCCGGAGCCGTCGTCACGAAGGACGTCCCGGACTTCGCGCTCGTGGTGGGGGTTCCCGCTCGTCGCGTCGGCTGGGTCGGGCGCGCCGGACGCCCCCTCGAACAGGACGGCGACGAATGGGTCTGTCCGGTCTCCGGCGACCGCTACCGCGAACGCGACGGCGTGCTCAGCGCGATGGACCCGGACTAGAGCTCGCCCGGCGACATCGCTTGGGAGTCGAGCTCCTCGGCGAGCAGACGGGCCCGGCTCGGCGCGACGCCGGCCTTGCGCGGCGCGTAGACGACGAGCGAGTGGAAGACGAAGCGCACCACGAACGCGACGGCGAGGGTGATCGCGGTCGCCAGCACCGCGGTGATGTGGGACGTGCTCACCATCAGCGCCACGATGGGGATGCGCACGACGAGCTCGACGTTGTTGAACGTGAACGACTTCGCGAACCGCTGCCAGACTCCGGATGCCTCGCCCTTCATGTCCTGGAACACGAAGCGCTCGATCAGCAGGAAGTTGCCGATGATGGTGACCTCGGCGGCGATGATGGCGGCCGCGACGTAGTTCATGCCCAGGTGGGTCAGTGCCCACACGATGACGACGTTCGCGATCGCACCGAGCCCGCCGATGATCGCGAACAGCGACATCTTGCCGAAGCGCAGGGCGGTCAGCTGGGTGAGGAAGTGGATGCCCTGGCGAAACGACGCCTTGGACTCCCCGGCATGCCGGTCGGCGAACACGAACGGCACCTCGGCCACGCGCAGGTTCTTGCGCGCGAGGATCTCGAGCAGGATCTTGAAGCCGCGCGGCTTGAGGTCGGCGAGGTCGACCGTACGCCGGTCCACCAGGAAGAACCCGGTCATCGGGTCGGAGACGTCCTTCAGGCGGATGGGGAACATCGCCTTCGTGAGCGCGGTCGACGTCTTCGAGACCAGGACCCGCGAGCGGTCGGCGAGCCCCTGCGCCGTGCCACCCCCGGTGTAGCGGGACGCCACGACGACGTCGACGTCGCCACGCGCGAAGCGCCGGCAGAGGCCGGGAATGTCCTCGGGGGGATGCTGCAGGTCGCCGTCCATGACGAGGCAGGCATCGAAGGATGCCGCGGCCATGCCTTCGACCACGGCTCCGCCGAGCCCGCCGGTGCGCTCGGTGCGGTGGATCAGCGTGACCGGGACGGTGGCGGATGCCGCCACCTCGCGGATCACGTCGGCCGTGGCATCCGTGCTGTCGTCGACGAAGATGATCTCCGCATCCATGCCCTCCACCGCCGCGGTGACGCGGCGGACCAGCTCCGCGACATTCGGAGCCTCGTTGAAGGTGGGGACGACGATCGACAGTTGCATCGTGCGTCCATCGTCCCATGCGCCGCACGGCACGCGAAGCCCTCGCAGAACCTCCATAGGGTTCCCACAGCGAACGGGCCCTCAGCCCTCGCCCAGCGCACGTCTCCTATGGTGGAAGCATGACCACGACTTCCACCCTGACCATGTTCGGCGCCGAATGGTGCGGCGACTGCCGCCGTACCAAGAAGCAGCTCGACGAGCTCGGCGTCGCCTACGAGTACGTCGACCTCGAGGCTCAGCCCGAGGCCGCCGAGATCGCACGCGAGATCTCCGGCCGCACCAACATCCCCGTCGTGGTGTACCCCGACTCGTCGCACCACGTCGAGCCGTCCAACGCGGACGTCGAGACGAAGCTGCGCGAGCTCGCCCTCATCTGAGGTTCGACGGTCTCGCGCACCCTAGGTGCGCGAGACGACGCTCACCTAGGCTGAGCACGTGAGCGAAGGCGTCGAAGGCAACACCCGCACGATCGAAGGCTCGGTCGTCACGGATTTCACCGACCGCATGAGCTACGGGGGCTACCTCGACCTCGGCACGCTGCTGTCGGCCCAGCGCCCGCTGAGCGACCCCGAGCACCACGACGAGCTGCTGTTCATCATCCAGCACCAGACCACAGAGCTGTGGCTGAAGCTGGTGCTGCATGAGCTCGGCGCGGCGTGCCGCCTGCTGCGTGAGGATCGCCTCGCCCCGGCGCTGAAGTGCATCGCGCGGGTCAAGCACATCCAGAAGACGCTGACCGAGCAGTGGTCGGTCCTGGCGACCCTGACACCCGCCGAGTACGCGCAGTTCCGCGGTGTGCTCGGCAACGCAAGCGGCTTCCAGTCGCCGCAGTACCGGGCGGTCGAGTTCACGCTCGGCAACAAGAACGCCGCGATGCTGCGGGTGTTCGAGGCCGACCCGTGGGCGCTCGGACTGGTGACGGCGGCCCTGGAGGCGCCGAGCCTCTACGACGAATTCCTCCGGATGCTGGCGCGCGCCGGCTACCCGATCCCCGCCGCGATCCTGGAACGGGATGTGCGGACCGCGTGGACGTTCTCTCCCGAACTCGTGCCGATCTTCGCGACGATCTACGCCGATCCGCAGGCGCACTGGGCGGCGTACGAGACGTGCGAGGAGCTCGTCGACCTCGAGGACAACTTCCAGCTGTGGCGCTTCCGCCACCTCAAGACCGTCGAGCGGATCATCGGGCTGAAGACCGGAACCGGCGGCTCCAGCGGCGTGCCTTTCCTGCAGAAGGCGCTGCAGCTGACCTTCTTCCCCGAGCTGTTCGCCGTGCGCACCGAGATCGGTGCCGCCGCCACGGAGTCGTGAGCGGATGCTGCATCCTGACCCCTTCGCCCTCCGCGACCTGCTCGGACCGCGGGCGGGAGTCTGCCGCCACGCGCTGACCGGCGAGCACGGTGTCGCACTGCCAGCGCTGATCGATCACCACGTCCACAGCCACCTCATCGACCTGGCCGCCCTCCCCGCCGGGGGGATCGCCGCAGCCGTCGATCTCGGCGGCGACCCGGTCGCCCTCTTCCGGCACGATCGACAGAGCATGCCGCGATTGGCATACGCCGGCGCGTTCCTCACCGCCCCCGGCGGGTATCCCCTGCGGCAGGCCTGGGCATCGTCGGAGATCGGGCGTGGAGTGACCGCGTCGGCGGCACCGGGCGTCGCCGGTGGCGCCGAGACCGCGGTGGACGAACAGGTGGAGTTCGGGGCATCCGTCATCAAGGTCGCCCTCAACGCGACCGTCGGTCCGGTGCTCGACCTCGAGACGCTCCAGGCCATCGTCCGCCGCGCACACGAGCGCGGCGTGCCGGTCGTAGCGCACGTCGAAGGCGAGGGGATGGCGCGACTCGCGATCGGCGGCGGTGTGGACGCGCTCGCCCACACTCCGTTCACCGAAGTCGTCGATCCGGCATTGGTGGAACGTGCGGTCGCGGCCGGCCAGCAGTGGATCTCGACCCTGGCCATCCACGGCGACGCCCCCGACGACGCGCACCGCGCCGCCGCCAACATCCGTGCATTCCGAGAAGCCGGGGGCACCGTCCTCTACGGCACCGACCTCGGCAACGGCCTGCAGCCGCTCGGGGTCAACGCCGCAGAGCTGCGCGCTCTCGTGGCCTCGGGTCTGCGGGGCGAGGCGCTGATCGAGGCATTGACCGATCCGTGGCCGCTCGCCGAACCGCCGCACGGCGTCGCGACGTTCGTCCCCGGCCCGCCGCCCGACGCGCACGACGCCGTGCCCGCCTGGCTCGCCGGTGCCCGCGTGATCGCGACAGAGGAGCTGATCCACGATGACCACTGACCCCCTCGATCGGAGCATCACCGCGTGGGAGGCGGAGGCATCCGCTCTGGATGCCTCCGACCCGATCGGTGCCTACAGGGAGCTGTTCGTCGGCTCGGACAGCTCGGTCGTCTACTTCGACGGCAACTCGCTCGGCCGCCCGCCGCGCGCGAGCCTCGATCGCCTCGACGCGTTCGTCCGCGAGGAGTGGGGCGGACGCCTCATCCGCGGCTGGGACGAGTCCTGGATGCAGCTGCCGTTCACGATCGGCGACGCCATCGGCCGCGCGGCGATCGGTGCGGCCGCCGGGCAGACCGTCGTCGGCGACTCCACGACGGTGCTCCTCTACAAGGCCGTCCGCGCCGCGTTCGACGCGCAGCAGGCCGCAGACCCGGCGCGCGTCGAGATCGTGGTGGACCGCGACAACTTCCCCACCGACCGCTACATCGTCGACGGCATAGCCCGCGAGCGCGGTGGGCGCGTGCGCTGGATCGACGTCGACACGACGGCGGGCGTGGATGGCGCGGGTTTGCGCGCGGCCGTCGGGCCCGAGACCGCGGTCGTGCTGCTCAGCCACGTCGCGTACCGGTCCGGGTATCTGGCGGATGCCGCGTCCCTCACCGCGATCGCGCACGACGCCGGAGCCCTCATCGTGTGGGACCTCTGCCACTCCGCCGGGTCCGTGCCTGTGCAGGCCGACGAGTGGGCGTTCGACGTCGCCGTCGGCTGCACCTACAAGTACCTCAACGGCGGGCCGGGATCCCCTGCCTTCCTGTACGTCGCCCAGCGGTTGCAGGGAAGGCTGACGCAGCCGATCCAGGGGTGGATGGGCGCTGCGGACGTGTTCGCGATGGGCCCGGACTACCGTGCGGCGGAGGGGATGCGCCGGTTCGTCTCCGGCACCCCGCCGATCACGGGCATGCTCGCCATGCAGGACACCATCGGCATGATCGAGAAGGTCGGCATCGAGGCGGTCCGGGTCAAGTCTGTCGCGCTCACCGAGTTCGCCGTGCGCATCGCCGACGCGGAGCTGGGTCCGCTGGGCGTCACGGTCGCATCGCCGCGCGACCCCGCGGAGCGCGGCGGGCACGTGACGCTCTCGCATCCCGCGATGCGCGAGGTCACGGCCGCACTGTGGGCCCAGGATGTCATCCCGGACTACCGCGACCCCGACGGTCTGCGCATCGGTCTCGCCCCGCTCTCAACGAGCTTCGCCGAGACCGCCCGCGGCATGGCCCGCGTCGCCGACGCCGTCCGCGCCGTCCGGTAGCCCCGCCTGCCTCGTCTCGAGCGCGCCCACGTTGCCACGTCTCGCGGGGGCTGTGGAACGGGGTCGAGAGGCGCGCGGCAGGCCCTACACTGGCGCGATGAGCACCGACGCTCCCGACGCCGGCGCGGCCGACACCGCCGCGCGCACGCCCGCTGTTCCGCGCCTGTCCGCGGGCACGATCGCCCGGTATGCCATGGGGTCACTGGGCACCGGCGGCTTCGCCACCCTGCCCGGGCTCGTGCTCACGTACTACCTCACCGACTCGCTCGGCGTCGCGGCACTCGTGGCAGGCCTCGTCATCGCGTTCGCGAAGATCTGGGATGTCGTGATCGACCCCGTCATCGGGGCGCTGACCGACCGCGACCTGGCTCGCCACGGCAGCCGCCGCCGACTCATGCTGATCGGCGCATGCACGCTCCCGGTGTTCTTCGCGCTCACCTTCGCGGTGCCACCGGCGGTCGGCCCGTGGATCGGCGCCGTCTGGGTGCTGCTGGCGTTCACCCTGACCGCGACCTCTTTCAGCCTCTTCCAGGTGCCCTACATCGCACTCCCCGCGGAGCTGACACCGAGCTACGACGAGCGCACCCGACTCCTCACCTGGCGCGTCGTCGTCCTCACGCTCGCGATCCTCCTGTTCGGCGCCGGAGGCCCTGCGCTGCGCCGCATCACCGGCGACCCGGTCACCGGCTACCTCGTGATGGGCGTCGTGGCCGGACTCGTGATCGCCGTGGGCATGCTGATCGCCACGACCGTCATCCGGCGCGGCAAGACCACCACCCCGGGCGGCGCCGCCACCTCAACCCCGGACGCAGCCGCAGCCATCGCGACCGCCCCGGCCCCCGGCATCCGCGAGCACTACGCCGCCGGATTCCGCGCCCTGCGCCGCAGCGCGCCGTTCCGCGCGCTGCTGACGACGTTCGTGCTGCAGGCGCTGGCCACCGGGCTCATGCTCGCCGGCGCGCAGTACGTCGCCACCTGGGTGCTGCACTCCGAGGCCGCCGTCGAGCTGCTGTTCATCGCGCTCATCGCGCCTGCACTGTTCGCCGCCCCCGCCTGGGGCGTGCTCGCGCGGCGGATGGGCAAGGAGCGCACGTTCGCGATCGCGAGCATGGTGTTCGCCCTGGCCGCGCTGTCGATCATGGGTGCGCTGTGGGTGCCGGGAGACTGGATCTACCTGCCCGTCGCCGTCGCCGGCGTCGCGTACGCGGGCATGCAGTCGCTCCCGATGGCGATGCTGCCCGACGTCATCTCGCACGACGAGATCACCCATGGACCGGGTCATGCCGGAGCCTTCAGCGGCATCTGGACCGCCGGGGAGACGATCGGCTTCGCGCTCGGCGCGACGGTGCTGTCGATCCTGCTCGCCGTCACCGGATACGTCTCCTCTACGGCGGGGCAGACGGTCACCCAGCCGGATGCCGCAGTCACAGGCATCGTGATCAGCTTCAGCATCGTCCCGGCCGCGCTCATCGTCGTGAGCCTGACCAGCCTCGCCCGCTATCGCCTGCGGCGCGCAGACATCGACGCCCCCGGCATCGGGTCGCACAAACTCTGAGACCGCGTTCCAGCTGCGCGACGTATGCTGGATCACCCCGCACGAAGGAGAGCGCCGTGTCGCCGACCGTGAAGACCGAGACCACGCCCGCGAAGCCGCGCACCAAGGCACCGGCACTGCCCGAAGCGACGAGCGAAGCCCTCGATGCCGCCATCGCCCGGCTGAGCACGGGCGCTCGCACGTGGACGCACCTCACTCTCGGGCAGCGCGCACGTCTTCTCACGCGCCTGCACGCGACCGTGGCTGCCGCGGCCGAGGAATGGGCCGACGTCGCCTCGACCTCGAAGGGCCTCGAGCCGGGGCATCCGCTGCGCGGCGAGGAATGGCTGTCCGGACCGTACGCCACCCTCGTGGCGCTGGACGCCTACGAAGCCAGCCTCGCAGCGCTCGCGAAGGGCAAGAGCCCGATCGCGCGCCTGAAGGTCGACACCGCACCCGGCGGCCGCGCGCGCGTCCATACCTTCCCGACCACCCCGGTCGACGGCCTGCTGCTGTCGGGCTACACGACCGAGGTCTGGCTGCAGCCGGGCGTCACCGCCCGCCAGGCGCAGCGCGAGGCGGGACTCGGCCAGCTGCACCCCACCGAGCCCGGCGGCGTCGGCCTCGTGCTCGGCGCGGGCAACATCACCTCCATCCCGGTGCTCGACGTGTTCTACGAGCTCCTCGCGAACAACCGGGTCGTGATCCTCAAGGTCAACCCGACCCAGGACTCGCTGGTCCCGATGTACGAGCGCGCACTCGCACCGCTCATCGAGCCGGGCTTCCTGCACATCGTCCGCGGCGGGGGCGACGTCGGCGGCTACCTCGTGAACCACCCCGACATCGCGCACGTGCACATCACCGGCTCGGCGGCCACGTTCGACGCCATCGCGTGGGGCACGGGCGCCAACGGTGCCCGTCGCAAGCGGGAGGGCCGTCCCCAGCTGAAGAAGCCGATCACGGCCGAGCTCGGCGGCGTCTCGCCGATCATCATCGTCCCCGGCGTCTGGACCGACGCCGATCTGAAGTTCCACGCCGAGCACGTCGCGACGATGCGCCTGCAGAACAGCGGGCACAACTGCATCGCCGGTCAGGTCGTCATCCTGAGCTCGGACTGGGCGCAGCGCGAGGCGTTCCTGAAGGCACTGCGCACGGCCTACGCCGCCGCCCCGCGGCGGCCCGTCTGGTACCCGCACAGCGCGGAGAAGATGGATGCCGCGGCCACCGCCTACCCGGATGCCATCTGGTCGGCGGGACACAGCCGCGCGCTGATCGAGGTCGGCCCGAACGACGATGCGACCGCGGTCGAGACGAACGAGTACTTCTCCCCCGTCCTCGGTGTCGTCGCCCTGCCCGGCAACGGCCAGGAGTTCCTCGACGCGGCGGTCGCCCACGCGAACGACAAGCTCACCGGCACCCTCGGTGCGAACGTCCTGGTCGACCCGGTGACCCAGGAGGCGCTCGGCGCCGGCTTCGAGCGGGCCATCGCCGACCTCCGCTACGGCGACATCGCGATCAACACGTGGACCGCCTTCGCCTTCCTCACCCCGACCGCCACGTGGGGCGCGTACCCCGGCGGGTCCGTCGAGGACGTGCAGAGCGGCATCGGGATCGTGCACAACGCGTTCCTCCTCGACCACGTCGAGCGGTCGGTGGCGCGCGGCCCGTTCCGCCCGTTCCCGCGCTCGCTCGGTCGCGGGCGGTTCAGCGTGCTGCCCAAGCCGCCGTGGTTCGTCACCTCGCGCACCGGTGCGGCGGTCAGCGAGGGCTTCACCCGGTTCCGGATGGACGGCAACTGGGCGCGCCTCTCGGTGACCCTCGTCAAGGCGTTCGGAGCGTGACCGAGCGCGACCCCCTCACCGCCGACTACATCGTCGTCGGCGCCGGTTCGGCGGGCGCCGCCCTCGCCGCACGACTGAGCGAGGACCCGACGGTCAGCGTGCTCCTGCTGGAGGCGGGCGGACCCGACAATGCGCTCGAGCTGCACGTTCCCGCAGCGTTCTCCAAGCTGTTCCGCGGCGCGTACGACTGGAACTACGACACCGTCCCGCAGCCGAAGCTCGAGGGACGCACGGTGTTCTGGCCGCGCGGCAAGACGCTGGGCGGGTCATCCTCGCTGAACGCCATGATGTGGATCCGCGGGTTCGCCGCCGACTACGACGGATGGGCCGAGACGGCCGGTCCGCGCTGGTCGTGGGATGCCCTCGTGCCCTACTTCCGACGCGTCGAGCGCACCGAGGATCCCGCCGACCCTACGCAGGGCGCCGACGGACCGCAGGCGGTCGAGCACCAGCGCGACCCGCGGCCGCACACGAAGGCGTTCCTGGATGCCGCACGCGAGGCCGGTCACCCCGTCACCGCTCCGAATCTTCCCTCCGGTCAGGGGTTCTCCCAGACCATGGTGTCGCAGCACCGCGGCGCCCGCGCCTCGACGGCCGACGCCTACCTGCGCCCGGCGAAGGGTCGGAAGAACCTGCGCGTGGTGACCGGCGCGCTCGTGCGCCGCGTCACCTTCGACGAGGCCGTCGAGACACCTCGCGCCACCGGCGTCTATGTCGAGATCGACGGCGTCACCAGGCACGCGCTCGCCCGCCGCGAGGTCATCCTGGCCGGCGGCGCCGTGAACACCCCTCAGCTGCTCATGTTGAGCGGCATCGGACCGGCCGAGCACCTCGTCAGCCACGGCATCACGGTGCTCGTGGACGCACCCGAGGTGGGCGAGAACCTGCAGGATCACCTCGTCGCCGGGCTCGCGCCCGAAGCCCGCGGCGGCACTCTGTACGGCGCCGAGAAGGTGGGCCAGCTCGCCAAGTACCTCACCGCCCGACGCGGGATGCTGACCTCCAACGTCGCCGAGGGGTACGGGTTCGTGCGCACGGCGGTCGCCGAGCGCGCCGGTATGGCCGCCGACCTGCCCGACATCGAGATCATCTTCGCGGCCGCGCCCTACGTGGGTGAGGGACTGGTGCCACTGCCCGCCGAGGGCATCACGGTCGGCGCGATCCTCCTGCAGCCGCGCAGCCGCGGCACGATCCGCCTCGCCTCCGCCGATCCCGAGGCGCACGCCGTCATCGACCCGGGCTACCTCTCCGATCCGGACGGCATCGACGAAGCGACGCTGCTCGCCGGCCTCGCGGCGTGCGAGCGGCTCATCGATACGGACGCGCTGCGCACCGTCACCACCGGTGGCTGGGTGCAGCCCGAGGGCGGCGAGCGAATGACACCGACCGAACGCGCCGAGATGTCGCTGCGGCGCTACTCGCACACGCTCTATCACCCCGTCGGCACCGCCCGGATGGGGGAGGATCCCGCCTCCGTCGTCGACCCCGAGCTGCGCGTACGCGGGGTCTCCGGACTTCGGGTGGCCGACGCATCCGTCATGCCCACCGTCATCCGCGGCCACACGAACGCCCCGGCCATCGTCATCGGCGAGGTCGCCGCCGACCTGGTGCGGGCCGCCGCGAAGGCGTAGGCGCTACTCGGCCACGGACTCCGGCTCGATATCCGCCTCGGGCTCGGGCTCTTCCGCCGCACGGGCGAATGCGTCCGTCGCGTCGACGAGCGCGCGCTGGATGCCGGGTTCGGATGCCGAGTGGCCGCCGTCGTCGATGATCACGAGCTCCGCCTCGGGCCAGTTCCGATGCAGGTCCCACGCCGTCATGATCGGCGTGCAGATGTCGTAGCGCCCCTGCACGATGACGGTCGGGATGTGCCGGATCGGCTCGACCCCGGCGATCAACTGACCCTCTTCGAACCACCCCTTGTGCATGAAGTAATGGTTCTCGATACGGGCGAACGCGGTCGCTGCGGTGGGCTCCGTCATGGATTCCACCAGCTCCGGGTCGGGGTGCAGCGTGAGGGTCGAGGACTCCCAGCGGCTCCACGCCACGGCGGCGGGAACGTGCACCGCCGGATCGGGGTCGCTGAGGCGGCGGTGGTACGCCTCGATCATGCGCGAGCGCTCCAGCACCGGGATCGGCGCGATGTAGTCCTCCCACAGGTCGGGGAAGATCGCGGCGGCGCCGCCTTCGTAGAACCACTCCAGCTCGTGGCGGCGCAGGGTGAAGATGCCGCGCAGCACGAGCTCGGTGACCGACTCGGGATGGGTCTGCGCATAGGCGAGCGCCAGGGCGCTGCCCCACGATCCGCCGAACACCTGCCATTGCTCGATGCCGAGGTTGCGGCGCAGCAGCTCGAGGTCGGCGACCAGGTGCCAGGTGGTGTTGAAGCGCAGATCCGCCTCGGGGGCGCTCATGTGCGGCGTGCTGCGACCGCAGCCGCGCTGGTCGAGCAGGATGATCCGGTACAGCTCCGGGTCGAAGAACCGGCGCTGCCAGGCAGAAGTGCCCGCGCCAGGTCCACCGTGCAGGTACACGACGGGCTTGCCGTCGGGATTGCCGCTCTGCTCCCAGTACACCCGCTGCCCGTCGCCGACCAGCAGCATGCCGGTCTCGTAGGGCTCGATGGGCGGGTAGAGCGCCTCCTGGTTCGATGGGCCGGTCATAGGCTCCTCCCCGACACCGTGAAGGTATCGCACGCGGTGGCTCCGTCCTGGTACCCGGTGGCGAACCAGCGCTGGCGCTGCTCGCTCGAACCATGGGTCCAGCTCTCGGGATTGACGAAGCCGCCCGATTCCTGCTGAATGTGATCGTCTCCGACGGTCGCCGCGGCGTTGAGGGCGTCGTTGATCTGCTGCTGGGTCGGCGCTTGCATGAAGGGCACACCGTCCTCGTCGACTTGTTTCGGCAGGTCGGCGACCCACGCACCTGCGTAACAGTCTGCCTGCAATTCGGTGCGGACGCCGTTGCTGTCGGGGCCGGTGCCGTTGTTCGGGTACTGCTGCATGACGCCGAGCAGGTTCTGCGCGTGATGGCCGTACTCGTGAGCGAGCACGTAGAGCTGCGCGAGCGGCCCGGCGGTCGCGTCGTACTGCTGACGCAGCACGGCGAAGAAGGTGGGGTCGACATAGACCGTCTCCTCGGGCGGGCAGTAGAACGGTCCCGTCGCGTTGGAGGCGGTGCCGCACTGCGTCGGCGTCTCGCCGTCGACGATGATGAGCTGAGGGGCGCGATAGCCCTCCATCACCCCGGTCCAGTACTGATCGAGGTTGAGGGATGCCGCGGCCAGCCGGCAGTCGTCGCGCGCATTGGCGTCGGCGCCCGTGTCGCAGTCGGCGATCTCTGACTCGGGTGCGGCGGCAGGCTGCTGGGCGCCGCCGCCGAGGAGACCGGAGAAGTCGCCGCCGGTGAAGATGTTCAACAGCAGCACGGCGATGGCCCCGAGCCCGACCACGCCGCCGCCGGCGATCGCGGCGCCCCGGCCACGGCGCTTGGCGGTGTTGCCGCCCACCTTGGCGTTGTCGTTGAATGTCACCTTGTCAAGGTACCGGGAGTCACCGCGCGCCGCGGGGCCGCGCGCCGGGCCGGGCCGAGACCGGCTCCTCCCACATGCAGCGGGAGGAATAGGCTCGACGCATGGCCGACACGCGCAGGCACCGTCCCACGACCGTCACCATCACCGGCGCAGGCGGCCAGATCGGGTACGCCCTGATGTTCCGCATCGCCTCCGGGGGGATGCTCGGACCTGACCGGCCTGTGCGCCTGCGCCTTCTCGAGATTCCGCAGGGCGTCGCCGGGGCCGAGGGTGCAGCGCTCGAACTGCAGGATTGTGCGTTCCCACTGCTGACCGGCGTGGACGTTTCGACCGATCCTGCGGAGGGCTTCGACGGCTGCAACATCGCCCTGCTCGTCGGGGCCCGACCCCGCGGGCCGGGCATGGAACGGGCCGACCTGCTCGCCGCCAACGCCGGGATCTTCGGACCGCAGGGCGCGGCGATCAATGCCGCAGCGGCCGATGACGTGCGAGTCGTGGTCGTGGGCAACCCCGCCAACACGAACGCGCTGATCACCGCGGCATCCGCTCCGGACGTTCCCGCCGACCGGTTCACGGCGCTCACGCGGCTCGACCACAACCGCGCGCTCGGCCAGCTGAGCGCGGCGCTGGACACCCCGGTCGGCGAGATCCGCGACGTCACGATCTGGGGCAACCACTCGGCATCCCAATTCCCCGATGTGACGCACGCGACCGTCGCCGGCCGCCCGGTGCACGAAGCCCTGGCCGAACGACTCGGCGGCGAAGCAGCGGCCACGGCCTGGCTGGATGAGACCTTCATCCCCCGGGTCGCGAAGCGGGGTGCGGAGATCATCCAGGTGCGCGGCTCCTCGTCCGTCGCCTCCGCCGCGAACGCCGCCATCGAGCACATGCACGACTGGGTGCTGGGCACCGCCGACGGGTGGACCTCCGCCGCGGTCGTCTCCCGCGGGGAGTACGGCGTGCCCGAAGGTCTGGTCAGCTCGTTCCCCGTCACGGCACAGGATGGCGCGTACCGCATCGTCGAGGGCCTCTCCCTCGACCCGCGCGCCCGTGCCCGCCTCGACGCCTCGGTCGCCGAGCTCGACGAGGAGCGCGCGGCCGTCCGCGCACTCGGATTGCTCTGACCGTGGAGGACCTGCTGCTGATCGTCCTGCTCGCCGTCGTCGTCATCGCCGTGACGACCGTGCTGGGGCAGCGGCTGGGCGTGGCTGGTCCCCTGCTCCTGGTGGCGCTGGGCATCGGCGTCGCCCTGCTGCCGTTCGTCCATGTCCCCGAGATCAATCCGGAGTGGATCCTCGTGGGCGTGCTGCCACCGTTGCTGTACTCCGCCGCGGTGAATCTGCCGGCGATCGAGTTCCGGCGGGACTTCGGCCCGATCGCAGGACTCTCGGTGCTCCTGGTGGTGCTCAGCTCGGTGGTGCTCGGGCTGTTCTTCTGGATGGCCGTCCCGTCCGTCGGGCTGCCTTTGGGCATCGCCCTGGGCGCGATCCTGAGTCCCACCGACGCGGTGGCCACCTCGATCGTCAAGAAGCTCGGCATCACACCCCGCGTCGTGACGATGCTGGAGGGCGAGAGCCTGCTCAACGATGCGACCGCCCTCGTGCTGCTGCGCACCGCGATCGTCGCGATCGCCGGCGGGTTCTCGTTCGGCGCCACCGTCGGCAACTTCGTGTGGGCTGTGCTGCTCGCCCTCGTCGTCGGCGCGATCGTCGGCTACCTCACGCTGCGCCTGCGCGCCTGGGTCGGCAACTCCGCCGCGAACACGGCCATCAGCTTCACCGTGCCGTTCATCGCCTACCTGCCCACCGAGCACTTCGGCGGCTCCGGTCTCGTCGCCGCCGTCGTCGCGGGCATCGTGACCGGGCAGGGCGCGGCCCGCTGGCTCACCCCCGAGCAGCGGATGTCGGACACGCTGAACTGGCGCACGATCGAACTCGTCCTCGAGGGCGGCGTCTTCCTCGTGATGGGTCTCGAGCTCAAGGACATCGTCGGCGAGAACATCCGCTCCGAGGCGGGCCTGTGGCACGGCGCCTGGCTCGCCCTGTCGGCGCTCGCGATCGTGCTCGCCGTGCGCGCCGTATATGTCACGTTCCTCGTGCTGGCGCAGAGTCGACGGGCGCGACGGATGAGCCGCGAGCGACTCGAGCAGTTCGGCGCGCGCATCGACGCGGTCGATCGCTCGCCGGCGGAGGCGAAGCTGCGAGGCCCTCAGGACCCGGCCCGCCGGGCGCGCCGTCTCGACTCGATGCGGTCCCGCGTCTCCCGTGCCCTCGCCGACCTGGACTACTACCAGGCGTCGCCGCTCGGGTGGAAGCACGGCACGATCATCGTCTGGGCGGGCATGCGCGGCGTCGTGACACTCGCCGCAGCACAGACCCTCCCCCGCGACGGCAGCATCGACAGCCGCGCCCTGCTGGTCTTCGTCGCCTTCCTCGTCGCTGTGGGCAGCCTGATGCTGCAGGGCTTCACCCTCCCCTGGGTGGTCCGGGCGCTGAAACTGGAACGCGAGGGCGAAGACGGCGAGAGCCGTGAGGAGCAGTCGCGCCTGGACGAGCAGCTGCGGGTGGCCGCGGCATCCGCCCTGCAGAAGCCGTCGCTCACGAAGCGCAATGGGGAGGCGTTCGATCCGGCCCTTCTCGAACGGATCGGCGCGCGCATGACCCAACCACCGGATGACGAGAATTCCGCGGTGGCGAAGGACGCCCTCGAACTGCGCCTGGTCATGATCGAGGCGATGCGCGGCCGGCTGAACGAGCTCTCGCACGGCGGCACGTTCAGCACCGTCGCCCTGCGCCACGCCCTCGCCGAGCTCGATGCCGACGAACTGAGCCTGCAGCTGCGGCTCCGCGAAGACGACTGACGCCCGCCTCGCCCACCGCGGGTCGGCAGTTCAAGGCACAATGGACTCCGAGGAGGTGCACGCATGCCCGACACCCAACCGCTTTCGCCCGCCGGATCGACGACGGATGCCGCGGCGCTGCGCGCATCGGTGGTCGACCATCATCCGGAGACCAATCCCATCGGCGTTCCGCACATCGCCGCCGAGTGCCCCATCTGTTTCAACGAGCTGCAGAGCGATCACCACTGGTGGCTGGCCCGCCCGGCCGGATCTCGCCTCGTCGGCCTCGTCGTCGCGCGCGACGACATGCCCTCGGTAGTCGAGCAGCGCAATGAGCTGACCCGCTTCGGCGTGCCGATCGAGGGGTTCCGTCACCCCGCGCCCGAGGTGATGGAGAGCTGGGAGGTGCGTCTGGTGCGCCTCATCTCCACCTTGCGCAACGGGGATGTCCTCGTCGTGACCAGCGTGCACGCGCTCGGCCACGACATCGAGGAGGAGACCCGCACGGTCGCCGAGCTGCACCGTCACGGCGTCGTCGTGAAAGTGCTCGGCCACGGCGGTCGTCACCTGTACGACGCCGGACGCTGACGCCGGCTCAGCACAGTCCGATGCTCTGACATCGCTCGACGAGGCATTGCTCGTCGGCACAGCACGGCCCGGCTCAGCCTCGGCCGATGAGCGCGTAGCGTGTGCGCACTATGTCCGCCAGGTCTTCGCTGACCCAGTTGTCGGTCGTGATGTAGTGCGCGTGGGACAGCCAGGCGTCCCCGTGTTTCCAGTGGCCGACGACAGGAAAGTGGGGGAGGTTGCGCGGGTTGAATTTCAACCTGTTCTCGAAGTGCTTCAGCGAGTCGCCGAGCACGACCAGGTCCATGCGCGTGCGCATCGCGATCACCCCTCCGACATTCGCCCGGATCGTCGCCCACTCCTCGGCTGAACGGGAGATGGCCGGGGTGTGCAACAGCACGAGCATCTTGATCTGCTGCCCGGCGGCGAGCGCGTTCAGCGCGACGTTGCCACCGTGGCTGTGCGCGTAGACGGTGTCGAGCCAGGCCGTGTCCGAGACGACGTCCCTCCAGATCGCGAGATCGCGCGCGCCGTCGGCCCGCGCCTGGTCGGAGTACTCGCCGCTCCAGAAGTAGTAGGTGTCATCGTCGTACAGGTTGCCGGTGACGGTCTCACGCAGATGATCGTGAAGGGACGAGCCGGGCTTGTGCCAACCGGTGTCGGTGACCAGCCCCCAAGTGCCGTGAATCGGCGTGCTCGTCGGCCCGACGATCCGCGGGCGGGATGGTTGCGCGGGCGCCGCCTCGCCGGTGGTCGTCCAGCCGGTGAGAGCTGCCGCGACGCCCTGAGTGAGCGGGTCACGTGAGTCGAACCCGCGGCGCAGGGACTCGGAGGACTGAGCCGCCTCCTGCCCCGTGATGATGGCGAGACTCCCTGCCGCTGCGACCGCTTCCAACTCCTCGTCACTGCGTTGCGCATAGTTGAGCAATGCCAGCAACGTCGTAGGGAGATGGGTGGTGTCGAGCTCCTCCCACAGCGCGGCCGCACCCTCCGCGTCATACGTGCCATCCCAGCTTCTGCCCCAGTGGTGCTGCAGGGCTCGGTCGGTCAGGTCGTCGAGCGCGTCCGGGTCGAACCACCCTTCGAGTTCGGGTGTCGCTCCCTGCACGTGCGGAACGCCCAGTGCGTCGGCATCGTCCTGCACGCCGCGCGCGAGGTCATCGCCGCCGAAGGCGTAGGCAGACATGCCGAGATACTGCCCGGCACGACTCGCGATCGCCGACGGCGACGTGTCTCTGAACGCGGATACACCGGAAATCGGCTCAAGCGGACTGGAGAGGGCGATGACGTCGGACATCTGGGCCTCCAACGGTCGGTGGTCGAACGGTACTGCAGGTCGTACCGTCCCGCCATGCCTCCAGTTCCCGCGTACCTACACGCGGCCGAGCCAGTTGCTCCGATCGCTTCAAGGATGAAGGAGTTCCCAGCGGCCCTCCGAGATGACCTCGATGGTGCCATCGACGACCGAGATCGCGGTTTGATCGTCGATCGCGTACGCCGGTCCGGGGATCTTCGTCGCCCAGCGTCGGGCAGCTTCGGTTGTGTTGTGGGACCAGCCTGGGTAGTTCAGGTGCGGGAAGATCGAGAAGTCGACGATGCCCAGAGTTTCGTCCTGCCCGTCCGGTTTCCAGTCGAGGAACTCTGCGCCGATGCGAGGGGTCACCACCATGCTGCCGGCGCTGACTCCGACCCACACCGTTTCGGTCAACGACGGCAGCAGATCGGCGAGCCCGGATTCTCGGATCCAATGACAAAGGTAGGCAGCGTCGCCCCCGTCGACCAGCAGAACGTCTGTGTCCCTGACCCACGGCATCCACCGTTCCTCGGGAATCGTTGGTAGCGCGGTGAGTTCGAGCACGCCGACGGATTTCCAGCCCAGTTCACACAGTCCAGGCCGATCGGGCGAGTGCCCGGCGATCGAGCTGAACACCGACTCGGGGCTGCAGGCGGGCTGCCCCCACTGTGCCGTCGGCACGAAGAGGGCGCGGCATTCGGCGAGCGGCTTTCCGAGCAATCTGATGAGGGCATCGCCGATGCTGTCATTCGTGACGCCGCCGGAGGTGAGTAACAGCTTCATAGGACCCCTCCCATGCATGCGTTGAAGCGATCGGTGGTGCAGCCCCTCCACCGCCCTGAACACCGCGCAGCCGACTCGCCACCTCCCGAAGGATACGACGTCAGCGGGCACCGTCAAAGGACTCACCCGCAAGCGGGGTCGGTCAGACCCCGTGATGAGCGGGGTGGCGGCGTTCGAGCGCCGAGCCTTCGACATCCACGTTCGGGATGATGCGGTCCAGCCATTTCGGGAGCCACCAGGCCGATTCGCCCAACAGGTGCATGAGCGCTGGGATCAGCAGCATCCGGACGATGAATGCGTCGAAGAGTACGCCGAGCGCGAGGCCGAGGCCCATCGATTTGATGATCACCGACTCGGACGTGATGAAGCCGGAGAAGACGGCGATCATGATGAGGGCCGCGGCGGTCACGACCGTGCGGCCGGCGCGGAAGCCCTGCGCGACGGCATGGCGGGCGGGCGCGCCGTGCGCCCATGCCTCCCGCATCCCGGTCGTCAGGAACAACTGGTAGTCCATGGCCAGGCCGAACAGGATGCCGACGAGGATGACCGGCAGGAAACTCAGGATCGGGCCGGGGTTGTGCACGCCGAGCAGATCGCCGAGCCAGCCCCACTGGAAGACCGCGGTGACGGCGCCGTAGGTCGCGAACAGCGACAGGACGAAGCCGGCGGTGGCGATGAGCGGCACGAGCAAGGAGCGGAAGACCATGACCATGATGAGGAACGAGAGGCCGACCACCACGAGCAGGTACAGCGGCAGGACGTTCGCGAGGCCCTCCGAGATGTCGATGTTGATCGCCGCCTGGCCGGCGACACCGAGCGTGATGTCCTCGGCGATCGGGGGGAGTTCGCGCAACTCCCGCACAAGGGCCTCAGTCGAGGTGCTGTTCGGCCCCTCGGCGGGGACGACCTGGAATGCGGCGAGACGGTTGTCGTCCGAAACGGCGATGGGCGCCACGGCGATGACGTCGTCCATCGCGGCGAGTTCGCGGGCGACGAGGAGCTGGTGGTTCAGCACCTGATCGTCGTCGAGGCCTCCAGGGAGGGCTGCGGTGATCAACAAAGGCCCGTTGACCCCGGCACCGAAGGACTCTTCCGTGAGGGTGAACGCACGATAGGCGGCGGAGTCCGCGGACTCGGAGCCGCCGTCGGGCAGCCCGAGGCGCATCGACATCGCGGGGATCGCGACGACCAGCAGAGCGATGGTGGCGACGATGACGGTCAGGATCGAACGCAACGTCGACATCGGCTTGATCGCCTGGCCGCGTGCCCGCGGCGTCGTGGTGTCGACCGCGGCGGCGGCAGCGGCGCGCTCGCGGGCGCGCTTGCCGAGAACCCGGCTCTTCGCGAGACCGAGCAGGGCGGGCGTCAGCGAGATCGCGATCAGGACCGCGACCGCGACGCTGACGGCGCCGGCTGTTCCCATGAGACCCAGGAACGGGATGCCGGTGATGTTGAGGGCGAGGAGTGCGACGATGACAGTTGTCCCGGCGAACACGACCGCGTTGCCGGCGGTTCCATTGGCCAGACCGATGGATTCGACCACGTCGGCGCCTTGCAGGAGCTGCTTACGGTGTCGGTACAGGATGAACAGCGAGTAGTCGATGCCGACCGCCAAGCCCAGCATCACGCCGAGGATCGGCGTGACCGAGGCCATCTGCACGACGCCCGAGAACGCGAGCGTGGCCATCGCGCCGATCGCGACGCCGACCAGTGCGGTGATGATCGGGAACGAGGCCGCCAGCAGCGAGCCGAGAACCACGATCAGCACGACCGCGGCGAGCGCGACGCCGATGACCTCGCCGACACCCAGGATTTCGGGGATGCCCTGCGAGATGTCCGTGGAGAAGGCCACCTCGACCCCGTCGATCGGCTCCGACTCGAAGTGCTCGATGACGGCATCCTTCGAGGCCTGGTCGAGCTCGAGGCGCGGTTCGGTGAATTGCACGTTGACGATCGCGGTGGCACCGTCCGCGGATACGACACGGATCCCGTCGGCGAAGGAGATCAGCTCGGCGCCCTGTTCGAGCGTGGCTTCCTGCTTGTCGATCGCCGTGAGGCCGTCCGTCAGCGTCTGCTGCTGAGAGTTCAACTCCGTGCGCTGGGCGTCCAGAAGTGCCTGCTGGGCGGCGAGTTCGGTCGTCGGGAACCCGGCCGCCTCTGCTTGCGCGCGGCCCGCGTCCAGTTGCGTCTGAGCGGCATCGAGCTGCGCGGTCCCTGCATCCAACTGGGCCTGCCCCACCGACGCCTGCGTGCGAGCATCCGCGATCTGCGTGCGACCGTCCTCGATCTGCTGGCGTTGGTCGGCCAGCTGTTGCTCGGTCGCGAAGGGGTCGATCACATCGGCGACGTCGGGTAGGTCGCGGCCGGACTGGACGAGCGCGGCGATCTCGGCCTGCTGCTCCGGGGTGAGGGCGGAGTCGTCGGTCGTATGGAACACGACCGTCCCGGACGCGCCGCTGAAGTCGGGCAGCTGCTCTTCGAGTTCGGCGATCACCTCACCGGAAGCGGTGCCGGGGATGTCGAAGCTCGAGCTCAGCCCCTTGAACCCGAGCAGGAATCCACCGGCCGCGATCCCGAGGATCACGACCCACGCGATGATGACCGTCCACGCGCGCCGTGCCGCAAACGTCCCCAACCGGTGCAGCAACTCGGCCACGACTCTCCCTCAGATCGGCGAGGCACACCCCGTCGACGAGGCGCCCCTCGTCTTCGACAAGCCTGGCTAAGATAACACGCACCGTCTCGTCTTATCTGAAGGAGTGCGCAGCTGATGCCCTTGCCCCGAAGCGGTCCTGTCCGCAGCGAAGCAGCGCGCCAGGCGATCCTGCACGCTACCGTCGAACTTCTCGCCGAACGCGGGTACGATCACCTGAGCATCGAGGGCATCGCCGCACGCGCCGGAGTGGGCAAGCAGACCATCTACCGCTGGTGGCCGTCCAAAGGTGCGGTGATCGCCGAGTGCCTGCTCGAGGGAATGCTGCTCTCCGAACGCCTACGACCGCCCGACACCGGCGACATCCGCCAGGACTTGACCACCTGGCTCCAGCGCGTCTTCGCACTCCTGGGCAGTGCGGAGGGCGAGGGCCTCCTGCGCTCACTGATCGCCGCGGCCGCCGAGCACGCAGAGGTCGGTCGTCGGCTGCGTGACAGCCTGTCGGGATCGGACTCGATCTCGGGCCGACTGAAACGCGCCATCGGAACAGTGCCCAACCTCCCCGAGGGCGCTCCCGTCGACGAGGTCGCAGACGCACTGATCGGCGCCGTCATCCTGCGGGCGCTGAGTCGCACCGCGATCGAGCCCGGGGATGTCGATCGGCTTCTCGACGCCGTCATCGGGCGCTGAAAAGACGGTCGGCCGTCAGCACGACACGACGAGACCGACTAGATCTCGTTTGACCGAAGGACCGTCCGCGAACGTCGAGGTGACGTCTCAGAGGCGGCGGCGATCGATGTGGATCTGTCAGGAGAGGTCGAGGCTGGCGCGACGCAGTGAACCGCGGCCACGTCGAGCGTGTCGGAGGGCACGCAAGCGTGCTCCTGTCGGAGGGGAGTGATCACGCGCACAATGGGGCGTGGGGTGCATCACCCACACGAAAGGGAGTCGCTCATGACGACGAGCGTTCCGCTCTTGAACGGTCTCCGGATGCCGCAGATCGGCCTGGGCGTCTATCTCATCTCCGATGTCGCGGTGTGCGAGTCGAGTGTGAAGTCGGCCCTGGAGACGGGATACCGGCTCATCGACACCGCAATCGCCTATCGGAACGAACGCGCCGTGGGTCGCGGCATCCACGGCTCGGGAGTGCCCCGCGATGAGATCTTCCTCACCACGAAGCTGTGGCCGTCGCATTACAAGTACGACAAGGCTCGCGTCGCGATCGCCGAGTCGCTGAAACGACTCGACTCCGGCTACATCGATCTGCTGCTCCTGCATCAACCCGTGGGCGACATACACGGCGCCTGGAGGGCCATGGAGGAAGCCGTGGATGAGGGAACCGTCCGGTCCATCGGCGTCAGCAACTTCACCGTTGCCGACCTGGAGGATCTGCTTCCGAAGGCGCGGATCACGCCCGTCGTGGACCAGGTGGAACTGCATCCGCATTGGCAGCAGCCCGAGCTGCTCCCCTACCTCTCGTCTCATGCCATCGTGGCGGAGGCGTGGTATCCGCTCGGCCACGGATCGAAGTCTCTCCTCGCCGAACCCGCGGTCCTCGCTGCGGCGACCGAACATGGGAAGTCGCCGGTGCAGATCATCCTTCGCTGGCACGTTCAACGCGGGTTCGTCGCCATCCCCAAATCGACCGACCCCGAGCACATCGCGGCGAACCTCGACGTGTTCGACTTCACCCTCGCGGCCGCGGAGATGTCGGCCATCAACGCACTGGGCAGAGACCGGCCCATGTTCCGGATGCCGCGCTGGGCGATGTCCGCCACCATGCCACTGGTCAGCCCTCGCCAGCGCGCGTAGACGGCGTCCGTGCCACTCGCTGTCATCGGTCGAAACAGCCTTCTCCCCGAGTGGGGTTCACTCGGCGGGCGCAGGGTTCGCGTCGATCACCCAGGCGGTGGTGGCGACCGTTGAGCCTTCGACGATGTCGAGATCGATCGGCCACGAGCCTCGGGTCATGCCGGCGGTCGGTGCAGCATAGACGGTTTTCGTGACGAGTGCCCCGTGCGGCGATGCGGCATCCCACGTGAGCACAGACACCGCGTGGCCGCCGGCGGGCACCTCGATGCGCTGGGGGCCGGGATCCTGCGCCATGAAGGACCCGCCCTGCTCGATGGTCACCGCGAGCAGGTGCCCATTCTGGTCGCCGAACGCCACATCGGGGTATCCCTCGATGACGCACGGCTCGTCCGAGAAGTTCATCAGCCGGATCGGCAGGCCGCGGTGCCCCGTCGCCGCATCGGGCTCGCCCTTCAGTAGCATCGCTCTTTCGGGTGTGCACCACGCCGGGTCGAAGTCGGTGGAGGTATCCGCCTTGTCGGGCACCGGCACCCCCGGCGCGTTGGAGTCGGGCATAGCGCCGAACGTGACAGCAGCCTCGGCCTCCTGTCGCGCGGCGGCATCCGCCTCGATCGCGGCAGTACGCGCATTGTCGGCGACCACGCCGGTCGTCACCACGGCGATCACAGCAACGGCCGCGGCCGGCAAGAGCCAGGGTGCTCGCCGCCCCCGCGACATCCGCTCGTCTGCGTCTGCTGCAGCCGGAGCCGGAGCCGGCATGCGGGCCACAAGGCCCGGCATCCACCCCACCGCCAGCCCCCACAGCGCGCCGGATGCCGCGGCGGTACCGAACTCGCCCACTAGCAATCCACGTGGTCCGAAGGTGGCGAGTGATCCCCAGACGCCGGCGATGTCCAGGGCAAGCCCGACGAGCGCGCCGGCTGCGACGGTCGCGAACCAGGCGGCGACCAGCCATGTGCCATCCCGGCCCGACACCGCCGTGAACAACGCATGCGCGAGCGCGACAGCGATCCCCCCGATGACGACCGTGAGGATCAGCCATGGACCGCTTTCCCCCCACGTCAGTCCCGACGGCATCACCTCGGGCACCAGAAGGGCGAGCTGGGCAGCGGGCCCTTGGATCTGCGAGAAGGCCCAGCGGACAATGGCGAAAAGGAGCCAGAGTGCGGCCGCGAAAGTGCTCGATGCGAGCAGGCGGCGGCTGATTGGTGTGCGCATCACCTCTCATCCTGACTCATCCGCTGTCCTCATCCGCGAGGCGAACCTCGTCCGCCTCAACTAAGTGCCTGTCCACCAGCCAACTGCTCTCCGGCCTGCGTGATGCGGCAGCGGAACTGATCGCCACCAAGGCCGTCACCCACGAGCTGGCTTTCGCAACATCCTTACTCGATGTTGAGGACGCGGGATCGCCACCATTTGCCGGCTTCGCGGGCGGCGCGGTCCATGGGGTTGCCGAGGGGGTTACCGCTGATCATGTACGTCCACGTCGCGGAAGGTCTGTGGAGCCCGAGCGGGGTGATTCCTTGTCCGAGTTGGTCTGGTGCGACGTCCTCGACGATGGCGGCGGCGCGCACGTAGGTTTCAGCGAAAAAGCCGTGGAACTCGCGGAGGGCGATGCGGTGGAACTCGTCGCGGGGGTTGAGGCCGGCGAGGGCCTGCAGGTGGATGCCGTCGCGGATTTCGCTGAGGTGTGCAAGGTGGTCGCTCCACTGTTCGTCGAGGCACCAGAGGGTGATGTCGCGGACCAACTCCGCAACGGTCTCAACCGAGGATGCTGTCTCGAGCTCTTCGAGCTTCTCGGGGACGCGACCGGTGAGCTCGGCGCGGGCCAGGCCGTCGCGCATGACGCTGTCGCGATGGGCGAGAACGGTATCGCGTTGCCGGGCGATGGCCCGGTTGAAATCCCAGGTGTCCCGGTGCCGGTCGCGTCGGATGCCTTCCGCGATCCTCTGCGCCTGGTCGACGATGCGCCCGAGCGCGTTCTGATCGAGTTGATCCCCGTATCGACGGATCTTTTCGAGGAGATGTGTCGGCGCGTTGGTTTGTACGAGATCGTCGGTAGCGCTCACGAAAGTCAGGGTGGTGCCGGGATCGCCTTGCCGACCTGAACGACCGCGCAGTTGCGCGTCGAGCCGGCCGGACGGGTAGCGGCCGACTTGCAGGACCGCGAGGCCGCCGGTCGCAGCGACTCGATCATGGTCGCGTTCGTCAGGTCCGCCGAGTCGGATGTCGGTGCCGCGGCCCGACATCTGCGTCGAGATCGTGACCGCGCCGAACTCTCCTGCGTTCGCGATCACGACGGCCTCGTGAGCGTCGTTGCGGGCATTGAGCACCTGCGCTTCGATGCTGATCTCGGCGAGGGCTGCCGCAACCTTCTCGGATTCGGCGACGCTCTGCGTCCCCACCAGGATCGGCTGACCGGCGCGATGACGATCGCGGACCGCGTTCACGACAGCATCCAGACGGGCATGATCGTCAAGGAACACTCGCTGGGGGTGATCGAGCCGCTTGTTCGGAAGTCGCCGCTCTACCCGACCCGCACCAAGCGAGTAGAACTCGGCGAGTTCTTCGGCGACTGCAACAACGGTCCCGCTCATGCCGACCAGCGTCGCGTAGCCACGGAGGAGATCCTGGACCGTGAGTGTGTCGAGGATGGTGCCCGGTGAAGAGACGAGGAGCTGCTCTTTCGCTTCGATCGCCGCATGCAGGCCGTCTGGCCATCGCTGCTGGTGCGCGACGCGGCCTCGGGCGGTGTTGATCAGCTTGATCGTGTCATCGACCACGAGGTAGTCGATGTCGCGCTGGACCAGAACGTGTGCGTGGAGCGCAAGGTTGATCTTCGTGAGCATCCCAGTGTGCTCGATCTCGTAGAGGTTCACCCCGCCCAGTTGCCGTTCAAGGAGATCGAGTCCCGGATCAGTGAGTGAGACGGTGGCGTGGTCGGCGTCGATCGCGAAGTGAACGTCTGGGTCGAGTTCGCGGACGAGCGCGTCGGCATGGGTGAAGTCCTCGGCCAGGTCGGGCGTCGAACCGGCAAGCACCAGCGGGGACATCGCCTCATCGACCATCACGGCGTCGGCTTCGTCAACGATTGCGACGTCCAACTCAGGCCGAACCCGATCGGCATCCGACGTCGCGAACCGGTCGCGGAGCACGTCGTAGCCGACCTCACTAACCGGGGCATAGACGACATCCCGCCGGTATACCTCGTAGCGCGTCGATGAGTCGGTGTGCTGGCCGATCGAACCGACGCTGAGCCCGAGGCTCTCAAACAGCGGTCGCATCCATTCAGCATCCCTCTGGGCGAGATAGTCGTTGGCCGATAACACGTGAACCCGACGTCCGGCGATCCCGAAGCCAGCGGCGGCAAGAGCCCCGACAAGGGTCTTGCCTTCGCCGGTGTCCATCTCGACCGCGTGCCCGGTCAGGAGCGCGCAGCATGCCAGCAGCTGTTCATCGAACGGGTCCTGCCCGATGGTGCGCTGCGCAGTTGCACGCAGCACCGCCAGCAGGTCCGCAGTGGGTTCATGGCCGGCGCGCCGACCGGGCGCGGTTGTTGCGCGGCGTGCGGCAAGTATCAGCCCGGCGTCGTCGAGGCGATCAGCCCACGTTTGTCGCGCCTTCGCGTCGGCAACGATGCGGAAGAAGCGACCGAAGGACGTCGAGGCGGGTGCTCCGATCGCTCGCGCCAGCCACTTTCTCATGCCCACCATCCAAACATGGCGGCCATGGCGTCGGGCTCCGGCTGGTGGGTGCCCGTTTCTACGCTGACCAAACCTAGAATCGCGGGATGGATCACTTTGACGTCGTCGTCCAGGGTGAGCTGTTCCGAATCAGCGAGCGAACTCAGCCAGATGGAACCATGAGTTACGACTTTGCGTGGCTGAACGGGCCGGCGGAAGGAACCTACGGGTTTACTGTAGGTCGATCTTCTGGTCGCAGCGCAGCGCCTGAACTCGTCGCGCAGGCACTGCAGTTTGTCGAGGCGTTCTACGGACCCGGCGGTATCGGAGAGACGGACTTCCCCGATCACACCCCGGGCGGTGTGGGACGCAATAACAGCGAGTGAGTCTGCGGCACCGACGCTCAGCTTCGATCGCCGCCCGCAACCCGGTCGCCTTGCGGACGGTTCGGTGCACGTGCCTGGTCGTCGGAGAGACTCCTGAGGCTGGCTTCGTCAGAAGCGCATGGCGTACACCGTGGAGCGAACGTGACCGCTGCGGTGATCCTGAAGGTGCGTCATACCGAGCTTTTCGGCGACACGGAGCGAAGCCGTGTTGTCGGGATGGATGATCGCGACCAATTCAGGGGCAAGTAGTTGGTCTCGAGCGAAGTCGCGGCACGCGGCCGCTGCCTCTGTCGCAAGGCCTTGGCCCTGCATCTCGGCGCGAACATGGTAGCCAACCTCGAGCCGTTGTGCCCCGTCGACCGGCTGCCACGTTAGTCCGCAGTCTCCGACGAATTCGCCGTCATGCGTCTCGATGACCCACAGCCCGTACCCGTGCTCCGCGTAATTGCGTCGCGTCCAGGCGATCCACCTCGATGCCTCGTCTCGAGTCTTCGGTGCGGGGTAGTACGCCATCACTCGCGGATCGCCGAGCAGAGCGGCCATGTCGTTTAGGTCGCCGACTGTCATCTCTCGGAACCGAAGACGAGAAGTCGCTGAAGGGATCACCACGTAACGATAGCCAAACTCGATGCCGACGGCCGAAGTGTCCGAGGCAACGCAGGATCCACCTGCGGGCGTCCGTCACTGCGCTATCCAGCTGTGAGTTACCTCAGCAGCGGGGTTGCGGACTTGCGTGGAGGTTAGCCTTGCGCCATGACCGTCGTTCCGGACGCTGAGGGTATCGGGCCGGTGCGTACTGCGCTGTGGATCATCGCCGTCGTGATCGCCGCTGTCGGCGCCGTTGCGGCGATTGCGATCGGCTCGTGGTTGCCACTCTTGCTTGTGGCAGGCCTGGCCGTGCCCCTGATACCGCTTGGCAGGCACCGCGGTTAGCGATCGTCCCTCAACGAACGGCGGGGCGCTCCTTAGACATGAGTGCAAACACGAACACGCCAACCGCCACGATCGTCGCGACCGCTGCGACAGCCATCACGGTTGCGTCGGCGGGGAGCATTGCGCATCCCGCCGACGTGTCCTCGTAATCGCAACTGCGCCACGGCTGGAAGAAGTAGGCGACGGTGATTATCGCCCCAACGAGTGCGCAGAGCGCGCTGCCCGCAACCACCCATCCGCGCACCTTTGAGTCCATGGGCCGAGCCTACGATGCACCTTCTACCGGTGCCCGCAGTCCAGTCGGTCAACGTGACAGTTCGAGCAGAAGCTGATCGACCCACGGACGCAGATCGGACAGCGGTACCGTGAGTTCCATGCGACGCCCCGACGTGGTCTGTCTCTCGCGGATGGCCGGCGCCATCGTCGCGGTGATAGGAGCCGCCTTGCTTCTCACCGCCTGTGTGCAGACCTATCCGATCTCTCGCGCGCCGGACGGCGATCCGATACAGGCCGCGAGGGAGCTCCCGGATGCCCCGATGCGGTTCGCGATGGTGAGGCTGCGGTCAGTTGCGGCGAATTTGCTCTTGGCCAAGGAGAAGAGCTGCCGACCGAGGCGGTGCAATGCCTAACACGTGCGGCTTCGGCGGACGAGGATGCCGAACTGGCATGGACCTTCCCGACCACCGAGGGCGATTCGATGGTCTACTTCGCGTTTGTTGGGGGTGGAGACGACGAAGTGACCGTCTTCACGACAAACGCGTTCGACTCATATGGTGGGGATCCCGGCTGGACGAAGAACTCGTGCATGGATGTTGTCGTTGCCACCAACCCTCTGGGATGCCCAACTCCCTAGCGGGCCCGGCCGACGCGTGTTCGCAAGTCGGTCCCTTAGCGTGCGCTTCGTTTTGAACCGATGCCGGCGAGGATGATCTCAATCCCGGCGCGGAACTGGTCGCGGTCGTCATGCTCGGCAAGTTGCCGCCCGATTCGCTTGAGGAACGGAAAGGGCGACCGGCTGTTCGAACTAGCCACGATCGGCATGCAGAAGTCCGATTCCTCCGACCGGTTCATCATGCTGCGCGAAGACGCCGACCCGACGTGCTCTGGAACATCGAGGTATTCCGCTCCGTCGACGCCAAGGAAGCGTACGAAACCAGCGATATGTCCGACGAACTGCGCGATGAGATCATCGACCTCCTCGCCGAACCACCCATGCGGATAGAGGCGCACCCCTACTCCGCGATTCCCACCCTCCCCGGCGACACCGCCTGACCCGCCGCGGTAATCGGGAGAACGCGTCATCGAACCGTCCGACTGTTTGCCCAGCGCCGCATCCAACCACGAGAGGATTGTCGTTCTCGAATGGCCGTCCAACTGCGTTGACGGTCGATGGGGAGGCGATCATCCTGAGAGCGTGACCAACTCGCCAGCTCCTGACGCCCCTCCTAATAAGAAGAACTCTGACTTCGCCTCAACGAGCTCTATCGTGTTCGGCCGCGACGTTTCCTACATCGATGCGGTGTATGGCTTCGCCGCCACCCTGCTCATCGCGAACGTCGACGCGCCACCGGCCGCAGCATGGAGATCGCTCGATGCGCTTGTCGCGTCTGGCGTGGTCTTCCAAGCTTTCGGGTTCATTCTCAGCTTCACTGTCATCGCAGTGTTCTGGCGCCTGAACGTCAGGTTGACGCGGCTGTTCACGGGTCTGGATTCGGTCACGACGATTCTGAATCTGGTCGCCGCGGCAGGCGTCATCTTCCTGGCTTTCACAACTCAGGGAATCAGCGACCCGGCGTCCTCGCACTTGCGCATCCCAACAGTTCTCTATGCGGTGAACGTTGCGCTCGTGTCGATCTGCATGAGCATCATGTACGAAGTGGCTCGAGCCCGGGGGCTTCTGCGACACCCCACGAGCCGCCGACAGAACGCGGCAGATCTCGCCGCCGGCCTCGTGGCCCCGATGGTGTTCCTGGCCTCGATTCCGGTCACTATCGTGTGGGGAGCGATTCCCGGCAGATGGTGTTGGGCGGCACTCATCGTTCTCTCACCGATCGCGGGGCTCCTCGCCGCGCGGACCGGCGACACCCGCAAGCCTCGACGAAAAGGCTGAGCACAACGCCTGTACGTCCGCCCAGCGCTGACTACAGCACCACGCTGCGCTGCCGTGTAGACCGAGCGCGACGTGACGCCCTCAAGCCGGTCGACTTGCGGAGATTCGCCGTTCGTACTGTGCCGAAATGCGGCGGTCGCGTTTGATTGTCCCGTCATTCGGCCCGATCACGCGACGTCTACGCTCCGCGCATCACCGAGCCCGCTGCGCAAGAACTCGCTCTTGCTACGGTCGGGCGCGTCAGCCCGCGGTGATGCGCGTGCTGGCGATGATCTTGCGGATCACCGGGAGCGACTGCTCGTAGTCGGCAGGTGATGAGGTGCCGGTGACGCGGATCACGTCGGTGAATGGCCCGGATTCGACGACCGTGACCGCAATGATCTGGATGACGGTGCCCGCGGCCTCGGTGAGGTGCGCGAACTCGGACACGAACCAGGGCGTGCCGTCGAAGCCGACCTGGGCTGCGTCGACGGGAGCGACCTCGTTCAGCGCGGCGATGTCGGCCTGCACGGCGGCCGCGGCCTGCTCGAGCGTGACGGCGCCGACGGCGCGCGTGACACCGGCCACGACGTTCGGAGAGAAGGCGTCGGCTCCGCGATCGTCGATCACCGCGAACAGCGTGTTGACCACCGCACGCGGGGTCCACTCGTCAGGGTGCTGCAGCGACACCGCGGGGAACGCGGGGAAGGCCGCACTGGGGAAGGATGCCTCGGGCATGTCTGTTCTCATTCCTTCTTGTCCGGCTACCAGCCGAACAGGTCCATGACGTCGTCGGCCATCTCTTTCGGACTGAACTCGATGTTCGGCTTGATGCTGAAGCCGACGCCGAGCGAGGCGCCGATCTCGAACTCGAGCTTGACCTTATCGAGTCCCAGGTCGGCGGTGGCGCTGAGCTCGCCGCCGATGCCGGCGCGGACACCCGCCTCGACACCGCCGCCCAGTCCGAAGACCTCGCCCTGGACGTTGCCCTTGATCTCGGCTCCGGCGAATCCGCCGAGCTTCGCCGCGGCCTGGACTCCGTCAGGGCCCACCTCGATTCCGGCTCCGGCTTCGGCGCGGGCACCGGCCATCGCGTCGTATCCGACGCCCGCACTGGCACCGCCCCAACCGATCTCCAGCGAATCCTCGGCCCAGGCGCCGGCCTTGCCGCTGGCTTCAGCTCCGAGGGTGAGCCCGGCCCCGCCGGCCTTCTCGGTGTCGTCGCCCCATTGCTTGCCGTCGAAGGTCTTGCCCTCGTCGCCGTCGAAGTTGAACTTCCAGCCGGCTTCGCCCTTGGCGCCGAGCCCGTAGTCGCCCTCACGGGTGACCTCGGCTCCGGCGAGGTCCCACTTGTCTTCGAACGTCGCGCCGATGCCGGCCTTGCCGCTGACACCGGTCGGGCCGGCTTCGCCCTCGGCGCCCGACCAGCCGGGTCCGTCGCCTTCGACAGGGCCGCCCCCACCGCCACCGCCGCCACCACCGCTGGTACCGCCGAAGTCGCCGCCGCTCCCCCCGAAGCCGCCGCCACCGCCGGTTCCGCCGCCGCCACCACCGGGACCGCCGGTGACCGCACTGGTGGTCTCCTGGTCGTCGGCATTGGACCGCAGCGTGCGCGCGGCCTCACGCAGACGCGTGGAGCCCTCCGCGATACGCCGGGAGTAGTCGGTGTCCCAATTGGACCGGAACGACACGGCATCCGCGCCCTTCCACGGTGCGCGAGCCAGCTCGCTGCCGAGCAAGGTCGAGATCGAGGCCAGCTGCTCCGCCGCCCGATCGAATTCTGTCGCTGTGTCGCGCAGCTGCGCGACGTCGGCTCCGTATACGCCCATGGGTCACCCCCTCCCGAGGTCAAGAATCGTCGGACGGGGCGGGCCCGAAGGCCCGCCCCGTCCTGACTGCTACAGCGAAGAAGAAGTGCTCTCCTGCGCGCTGGCGTTCGAGGACGCCTTCTGCGAAGCGTCCTGCAGCGCAGCGATGACGTTCTTCAGCGCAGCGGTGTGCTGGCCCGACCAGTCGTTGCGGAACTGCTCGGAGTCGGGACCGGTCCACTGCGTCGAGCTGAGCAGGCTGGTGAGCGTGCTGAGGATCGACTGGATGTCGCTCGCCTTGGTGTTGAGCTGCTGCGAAAGCTGACGAACCTGTTCGACGTCAAGACCCCATACGGCCATGATGTTCTCCTTCGTGTGTGTGTCGGCTACGTTCCCGGGGCTTCCCGGGAAATCTCCCTCGAGAGGGTGCCTCTCGTGTACCACGACGTTATCCCGCCGCGGCGATGAGCGTCGATGGGGACAAATCCCCACCGACTCCCCATGGCCTTGTTCCCCGTCATGCGGAGGACCCCGGGGTTGCCACCTGGAGACGCGTAGCGCGACCCTGGTGGATGATGAATCCCCGACCAGGGGGGAAATCGGTTCGCTTCAGACGGCCCAGCGACGTGCCGTACAGAGCGTCTCCGTCGACGTCGCTCGGAGCCAGGACGAGCCCGCGACGGGCCGCCTTGAACGGCTGCGCGAGCATCCACGCCTGTCCCCAGGTGGAGGACTCCGCCTCGCCGACGACGAAGCCGTCGGCCCGCGCGGCGGCACGGATGAGGCGGTCGAGCGATGCCTCGGCCTCGGTTCCGGTGAACTCGGTGACGTGCTCGATCAGGATCGCCGGCCGCTCGAGCTCGCCGCTCGCGATCGCCGCCGTGAGTGTCTCGGCGAGTGCTGCAACGGCCGCAGCGTCGTGCGCCACGTACTGCGACCCGGACGCGAGGGTGAGCGCGGTACGCCGCGGGGACAGGTGCACGATGACCTGCGACGGCGTGGCCCGGCGCAGGGCCTGGCCGATCGTCGCGAGCGCCGTGGTGCGGCCGCTGCCCGGGGGGCCCGACAGCAGGAACGCGCCCTTCGGGTCGAACCCGGCGGGGCCGAGGTCGATGTCGGCCAGACCGATGGCGGGATCTCCCCCGGCGGTGCGCACCGGCACGTCACTGAGGGGGATGGACTCGGGCAGGCGTCCGACCCCGGGCGCCTGGGCGATGCCGTTGCGGCGCATCGCGTCGCCGAGGCGCTCGAGCTCGCGCGACTGGACCGCCATGTTGGCGCTGCCGCCGAGCACGGCGAACTGGATCTCGTCGCCCTCCAGCAGGCCGCGGCCGGCCGGGGATGCGGCATCCAGGACATCCTTGGCGACGCCGAGGAGCATGTAGTCCTCCTCGGTCGCCATGCGCAGCACGAAACGCTTCTGCACGGTCGAGGCGATCGAGTTGGGCAGGGCGTTGGGCCGGTCGCCCGACATCACGAAGTGCACGCCGACCTGGCGGCCGTCCACCGCGAGCTGCGAGAACAGCGTGAACCAGCCGGAGCTGCCCGCCGCGAACTCGTACGACTCGCGGAAGGCGCCGAGGCCGTCGATCAGCACGAGGAGGCGCGGTTCGTCCGGGCGCGAGGCCAGCCGACGGTACTCGGTGATCGTGCCGGCGCGCAGCTCTCCGTAGCGGGCCGAACGCTCGTCGACGATGTCGCGCAGCATCCGGAGCAGTCGCGTGACGCGCTCGTCGTCGTCACCGGCGATGATCGCGCCGACGTGCGGCAGTACCTCGAGCATGCGCAGGCTGCCGGCGCCGAAGTCCAGGCCGTACACCTGCACGGGTCCACCGCGCGGGGTGATGGCGGCGGAGACCGCGATCGAGCGCAGCGCCGTGCTCTTGCCGGATCCGCCGGTGCCGAACAGCGCGACGTTGCCGTCACGGTCGGGCTCGTAGAACGCGGTGGGCTGCGACTGGGTGGTCGGGTCATCCAGCACGCCGAGCAGCAGACGCTCGTCGGTGCGGGGGCTGGGGAGCCGCGCCAGGTCGTACGTCACGGCCAGTTCGTCCAGCCAGGGTCGCCGCGGGGCGGGGATGGCCAGGCCGGATGCCGCGGCTCGGACGGTCCGCACGATGCGGGCGATGTCGGTCGGGCCGGGATCGGCCACCTCGACGATGCCCTGCTCGGGGAGGTCCCACTTGGCGCGGGCGCCGAAGTCGAGCTCGTGGATGTCGATCTGCGGGCGGGGCTTCTCGCCGCTCGACCAGCCGCCGACGTAGCCGGTCTGGAACGGGACGATCCGCCCCGGGCCCATCTTCGCGGCACCGCGACCGGGGATGCTGGGGTCAAAGTGCGCCGCAGCCGGCGTGCCGAGGATGTCGCTGGAGTCCTCGGCGTCGGCCATGCGCAGCGCGACGCGCAGGTTGGTGTTGGCGCGGAGGTTGTCCTTGATGACGCCGGCGGGGCGCTGTGTCGCGAGGATCAGGTGCAGGCCGAGTGAACGACCGCGCTGCGCGACGTCCACGACGCCGTCGACGAACTCGGGCACTTCGTTGACCAATGCGGCGAACTCGTCGACCACGATGATCAGGCTGGGCGGCGTCTCGGGATCGCCTGTGCGCTCCAGCGAGATGAGGTCCTTGGCCTTCTTGCGGTTCAGCAGGTGCTCGCGATACCGCAGTTCGGCGCGCAGCGACGTGAGCGCGCGGCGCACGAGGTGCGGCGACAGGTCGGTCACGAGCCCGACGGTGTGCGGCAGGTCGACGCAGTCGGCGAAGGCCGAGCCGCCCTTGTAGTCGACGTAGAGGAACGTGACCCGGTCGGGGCTGTGCGCCGAGGCCATGCCGAGCACCCAGGACTGCAGGAACTCGGACTTGCCGGCACCCGTGGTGCCGCCCACGAGGGCGTGCGGGCCGTGCGTGCGCAGGTCGAGGTGGAACGCGCCGGCGCCGGCGTAGCCGACGAGGGCGCGCAGGTTCGCCTCCTTCGACCGACGCTGCGGCACGCGGCCGTCGCGGGGCGTGATCGAGTCGTTCTCGCGCCAGCGGTCGACGATGACGGCCGAGTCGGCGCCGAGGTCGGTGCCGGACAGGTCGATGTAGGAGAGCGACCGGGGCAGGTCGGATTCGTCCTCGACCGGGGCTCCTGCGTCGACGGTGGGCGAGAGCACGCGGGCCCACGCGGTGGCCGAGCCCTCATCGAGCAGTTCGACGCGCACCGGCGTGGAGGACAGGCCGCGCCGCACGATGCCGGCGGCGGTGTCGTCAGCGACGGTCTCGACCGTGAGGAACGTGCGGCACGCCGCCGGGATCGCACCCTGGTGCGGGGCGACCCAGACCAGGTGCACGCCCACGTCGGGACCGCGCTCGGCCAGACGCGTGAGACGCGCACGATCGACGGATGCATCGTCCTCGACGAGGACGACGACCACCGGCACGCGCGCGGGCGCGATCTGCGGACCCTTGCCGGTCTCGATCGGACCGTAGATCGTTCCGCCCTGGTCGCTGGTGCGCTCTTCGACGAGCCCCTCCAGGCGGGACAGCAGCGCGCCGCCCGTGCCCGGGTTGGCAGCGAGGTGCGAGCCCTCCAGGGGGCTGTGCGGCGAACTGGCGTGGGGAAGCCACTCCAGCCACGACCACGCCGGGCGGGTGGCGGGCGAGGTGAACGCGGTCACGACGAGCTCGGCCGGAGAATGGGTCGCGACCAGCTGCATCAGCAGCGCGCGGGCCGCAGCATCCGCCTGTCCGCGGGCACCGGCGATGCCGATGCTGCCGGCCTCGCGGAAGTCGGCGACCACGGGGACGTCGTCGATGTCGGCGAAGCGGTCGCGCATCTCGAACAGCCGATCGGCGAATTCGGGCAGCGTCTCCTCGGTGCCGCTCAGTTCGATGACGGCGCGCGAAGGCAGACGCCCGGTGCCGAGTCGAGCGGTGAGGAACCAGGTGTGCTCCGGACGGTGCGTCCAGGTGAGGTCGCCCCACGACGACAGTGCGGAGAGCGCCTCCACGAGCGCGGGCACCTCGCGGGCGCGGACGTCGCGCTCGGTGTCCTGCTCGGTCACCATGCGGTCGGTGAAGTGCTCCATCGAGGCATCGAACTGCTCGACGGCCTTCTTGTGCTCGGCCTTGGCGGTGAGCCGGTTGTCGATCCACGCGCCGATCATGATGAGGGGGCTGAGCGCGATGAACACGACGGTGAGGATGTTCTGCGTGACGGCGAACAGGATCGCACCCATGAGCACGGGCGCGACCAGCGCGATGATCGGCAGACGGTTGCGAGCCGGCGGCTTCGGCGCCTTTGGCGCGGAGAACGTCTTGTCCTCGTAGCGCGGGACGACGCGCGGCGACCGGACGACGTCGACCGTCGAGCCGGCGGAGTGCACTGTGCCCGGGCGGCTGAGCGGCACGACGCACACCTCGGTGCTGCCGAGCAGGACGACATCGGCGGGGCCGAGCGCGGTGCGCACGACCTGCTCGCCGCCCATCATCAGACCGTTGGCGGAGTTGAGGTCGATGATCTCGATGCCGGCATCGACGTTGATGCGGGCATGACGCTTGGAGACGAGGGCGTCGTCGATGACGAGGTCGGCGCCGGGGTCGCGGCCGATGACGTTGGAGCCCGAGCGCAACGGCAGCTCGGTGCCCGCCGCCGGGCCGCTCAGGATGCGCAGCACCGCGGCCGGGGCGTCGTCGCCGACGGCCTGTGGTGCGGGGGCGAGCTGCAGGGTCGTGCCGGAGCGGATGCCGGACTCGCCGACCGCGCGCTCGGGGTCGAGCGTGCGGGCACCACCGGACTCGTGCGCGACGATGGTGACGCGACCGGGGTCGCTCGCGTCCCCGGTCGGATCGGCGACCGCGAGGGTGCGCGCGATGTCGCCGACCGTCGAGGTGCCGTCGGCTGTGACCTCCAGATCCACCGGCCCGGTGGGGCGCTGGAGGGTGAACTTCAGCTTCACGCGTCTTCCTCTCCGAGGCCGGCGTGCTCTTCGTCCAGCAGCGGCAGATCTTCACGGGTCACCAGTCGAGCGGCGATCGCGTGCTCGACCAGGCGCACCCGACGGTTGGTGGCATACGAGCGGACTCCGCCGCGCATGCCGGGCACGCCGATGCGATCGAGCTTGTCGCAGACGTTGTCGAGTTTGCGGTTGAACCGGGTGAGGGTCCAGCCGAGCCGCTCCGCCGCCTGCGCGGAAGTCGGCAGCTCGCTCATGCCGGTGCCCTCACGCCGCAGCACAGGCTCGGCGAGCGCGAGGATCATGAGTCGCTGGCTGGTCGTGAGCGGCACATCGCCGATGGTGGACTGTCCGCCCTCCTCGTCGAAGCGCTGCGCCTCGCGGAAGGTGGGCTCGGCCGCGTGGATCGTCAGCTCGTACGTGGTCGGACCCGCGCTGAAGATGACGGACGTGGTCTCGAACACGATCGGCAGGCGCGCGCCGGGCGCGAGCCAGGCCTGTACGCGACTGCCGGAGTCGGTGACGGTGGCGGCGAGCCGGCTGCCCACGTTGGAGAGCAGCCAGAAGCCGTCGGCATTCTGGATCGTCAGGAAGTGACGGTGCAGGAAGAGGTTGTCGTCGATCGACAGGTCGCCCTCGCGACCGACCGTGAACACGTCGCCCGGCGCGACCGAGAACTCCTCGCCGGCGAACTCGATCGTGACCCCGGCCACCGTCGGCTGGGTCGATCCGTCGACGCCGCTCACGGCGTGCACTCCGTCGTCGGCTCCGAGGCCGTGCCGTTGGCGCGGCGCACCATCACCTCGATGCAGGTCTTGCCGGTCGGATCGGCTGGCACGGTGACGCCCGTCTCGGGTGTGCTCGTGAAGTCGGGCGCGACGCCTACCTGCGCGAGGCTCCACAGGTACGTGTCGCCCTCTGCCGGGGCGGGGTTCGTCCACGTGAAGGCCACACCGTCGGGAACGACCGTGCCCACGAGATCCTCCGGCGCCGCGACGCCGATGCCGATCGGATCCTGCGGCTCGGAGTCCTCCTCGGTCGCCGTGGGCTTCGGCTCGGCGCCGCCACCCAGGATCGAAGGCAGCGAGACGCCGACGATCACACCGACGATGACCACCGCTGCCGCCGACACTGACCACCACAGGGCGCGCCGCGACTTCTTGCCGGTCGGTGCCGGGAGTGCGGGTGTCTCGAACTGGGCGGTCGGCGCCACCGGCGCACCGGACCGCACGATCGTCTCGTCGATCGACGCACCGGGTGCTCCGAAGGACGCGCCGGGCCGCACGGTGTCGGCGACCGACGCCGCGGGCGGCGCATCTCGACGGACGGTGTCGAAGGCGACGGATGCCGCGGGGGTCGCGGGCGGAGTGCCGGGCGCGATCGGGTCGAACCGCGGAGCGACCGGAACGGTGATGGCGGACGGACGAGTGAGGCCCGCCGCCGGGGACGTCTCCGGGTTGATGCTGACGACGCCGCGCACCCGGGTGAGACCGTCGTCCTCGTCGGGCTCGGCCTCCTCGTGGGCACTGTCGTCGAGGATGTCGATGGGGGTGACCGAGTGCGAGAGCTCGATCTGCACCTTCTGCAGCGCACGCGCGAACGCGAGGGCGGTCTCGAACCGGTCGGCCGAGGGCTTGGCCATCGCCCGCTCGAGGGTGCGCATCAGCGAAGCCGGGGCATCCGCTCGGCCCAGCGGGGGCAGCGGCATCGTCTCGATGCGCTGAATGAGATCGGCCGCCGTGTTGCGCTGATCGGGGATCTCGAACGGCGAGCGGCCGGCGAGAAGCGTGTAGACGGTGGCGCCGAGCGCGTAGACGTCCGAGCGGGGATCGCTGTGCGGGACGTCGGCGAACGACTCGGGCGGCGACCACGGGATCGACAGACCGGCGGACTCCGACGCCGCGGCGGTCGTCGATGCGATGCCGAAGTCGGTCAGGGCCGGGCGGTTGTACTCCGTGACAAGGATGTTCGCCGGCTTGATGTCGCGGTGCAGCACTCCGGCGCGGTGCGCGGTCTCGACGGCTGCCGCGACCTGGATGCCGACCCGCAGCGACTCGGCGATCGAGAAGGGCTCGCGCCGGTAGCGCACCTGCAGGTTGGGGCGCGGGCAGTACTCCATCACGAGGTACGGGCGTCCGTCCCGCGCGACGGCGGCCTGATAGATCGTGACGATCGCGGGATGCGTCGAGAGCATCGCCATGACGTTGGCCTCGGCGGTGAACTCCGACACCGAGCCGGTCGAGATGCGCTCGGTCAGCAGCACCTTGACCGCGACCCGGCGGCGTGGCAGGTGCTGTTCGTAGAGGTAGACATCGGCGAAGCCGCCGGATCCGAGCACGTCGACATACGTGAACCCGGGAAGGTCGGGCGGCGACATCGGCGCCCGCTTGGCACTCATGCGGGGCTCCCGTGACCGGGGAGGTGCAGCGTGACCGTGATGCCGTCGCCGAGGTCGAGCAGATCCCCGTCGACGACCACGATCTGCTCGCCGGGATGGATCCGCACGGGCTCCGCGCCGGCGCGATGCAGGATCGTGCCGTTGGTGGTGTGCAGGTCGGTGGCGAGGATGCTGTCGCCCTCGACGCGCAGTTCGAGGTGGCTGCGGGAGATGTCCTGCTGCGGGCTGTCGACCGCGACGAGGTGCGGCAGGTCGGTGCCGGTCACGCGGGTCGAGCGCGGGCGCCGGCCGATCACGACGGTGCGGTCCAGCACGAACTCCTGCCCCGTGGAGAGGACGATGCGGCCCGGCGCGGGCGCGCGGGGCGGTGCGAGAGGTGGTGGAGCCGAATCGAGCGGCGGGGTGGAATCGGAGTCGGCGGCGCGCATCGCCCGGGCCTGTGCGAGGGAGATCGTGGCACCGTCGTGGTCGCCGGCGGCGGGCTCCTCGGCGGGTGCCGCCGGTGCGGCGTCATCGTCGGCGTCGCGCACGGCGGCGTCCTCGACGGACCGTGCAACGGTCTCGCCCCAGAGGTGGTCGTACCCGGTGGTCGTGCCGCCCGGCTCGGCCACCGGCTCGACCGCGCGCTCCGGGACGGTGGTCGCCTCCGGTGGCAGCAGGGTGTCGTCGGAGAGCATCGGCGGAATCGAGTCGATCAGGCCACCCGCGCTCTCGACGGGTGCCTCGACGGGCGCGGAGGTCGGCACAGCCGTGACCGGCGCGACCGCGGCGAGGTTCGACCACGGCCCGCGCGCGGCGGGAGCGGCCTCGGGCTCGACCGCCGGCTCGGGTGCGGGTGTGGGCTCGGGAGCGGGCTCCGGCTCGGGCTCGGCGGCCGGCTGGAGGATGGGCTCCGACACCGGTTCCGGCTCCGGTTCGACGACCGTGACGATGACGGGCCCCGCGGATGCCGCGTCCGAGACGACGTCCGCGACCGGAACGCGGCCTGCGACCGCCGCCGAGGCATCCGTCGCGAGCAGCCACTCGACCGCCGCAGCCAGCACGACGCCGTCGCGGATCGGGAACTCGGCGGGAGCGGGCGACGACTCGGTGGGGGTGATGGCGACGCGGACGGCATCGAGGATGACGCGCTCGGTCCAGGTCGTGACGCCGGCGCCGGTGGCGGACTCCACGCCCGTGCCGGTGTCGACGGTCACGGTGAGCGGACCGCGCACGGCCAGTCGCACGGAGCCGGACTCGGCCAGTGCGACGGCGAAGGAGGGGATGGCGGTCAGTGAGGTGCCGAACGCCCCGGTGAGGGCCTCGAGCACGGCGGCGAGGCCGCGCCCGGCCGACACCTGCTCCCAGATGCGGGTCAGCAGGGAGGCGGGCAGGTCGCCCCCGACCACGATCACGCCCTGGTCTGTGACGACCAGGTGCCAGTCGCCGGCGGCGTATCGGACAGTGCTCATCGGAGTCCCCCTCGTGCGACCTGCGGCGCGCGCGGTCGCGTGTCGGCGTCGATGTCGTCCGGCGACGGGCCGACCGCTGGCACGGTGTCGTGCACGTCGGCGGTCTCGCAGCGCGACCGCACCGCGACGGCATCCACGACGAGCGCGGTGATGTTGTCGCGGCCGCCGTGCAGCATGGCCTCGTGCACCAGGCGCGTCGCCGCCGCCTGAGGGTCGGACTCGGCGCGCAGGATCGTGTCGATGCGATCCTTGTCGAGCTCGCCCGACAGCCCGTCGGAGCACACCAGCATGCGATCGCCCTGTTCGGCCGGGATCAGCCAGAAGTCCGCTTCGCCCTCGCTACCCGCGCCGATGGCACGCGTGATCACGTTGCGGCGCGAGTCGCTCGTGGCGGCGACCGCATCGAGTTCACCCCGGTCGACGAGCTCCTGCACGACGGAGTGGTCCACGCTGATCTGCTCGAATACTTCCCCGCTCAGGCGGTAGGTGCGCGAATCGCCGAGGTTGATCGTGAGCCAGTAGCCCTCGCCATCCACGTCGGCGATCACGACACCGGTCAGAGTCGTGCCGGCCCCGCCGCCCTGCCCGACCGGAAGTCCTTCGACGCGCACCCGCGCGCGCTGCAGTGCCGTCTGCACCTCATCGATCGTGAGACTCGGTCGACCGACGAGCACGGAGAACTCGGCGATGACGGCCGCACTGGCCACCTCGCCCGCCTGGTGCCCACCCATGCCGTCAGCGACGAGGAACAGCGGCGCGGAGGCCAGGTGCGAGTCCTCGTTGATGCTGCGACGCAGCCCCCGGTCGGTGGCGGCGCCGACGATCACCTCGATCGGCGGGTGCGCTGCGGTCATGACACTCCGTCGACGATGACGTGACGGTCGCCGAACTCGAGCCGGTCACCGCTGCGCAGGATCAGGCGTCCGCCCGGAGTCAGCGCCTGCCGTGCACCGTCGCGCACGAGCACCGTGCCGTTGGTCGAGTGGCGATCGATGACCCACACGCCGTCTGCGGCGCCGTCGATCTCGAAGTGGGTCTTGGACAGCGACAGCGTCTCGTCGCGCACCGTGACGGCGACCGCACCCGGTTCGTTCGACGGGTTGCGACCGAAGAGCGTGCGGCCGTACACGGCCACGCGGGTGCCGTCATCCCACGTCAGCGAGACGATCGCACGGGCGACGGATGCCCCGGCCCGGGTCGCGTCGAGGTCCTCCTCATCGGCGACGGCAGCAGCGGGCGCCGGCGGCACGACGGGCGCGGCCGGAGCGGCCGGAGCGGCCGGAGCGGGCGGCACGGGCGGGGCGGCGGGTGCCGACACCGGGGCGGTCGCCGGAGCCACCACCGCGGGGGCGACCGGAGGCAGTGCGGGAGCAGGCGGCGCAGCGGGAGCATCGGCAGGAGCCGGTCGTCCCATCTCGGCCGCGAGCTGTGCCGGGTCCGCGGTCACGCCGGGGACGATCGAGATCATGCCGCTCGGACCGTTGGGCGTCTCGGGGGGCTGGGTCGTCAGCGGTGATCCGGGCGCGAAACGCACCGCCGCCGAGGCCGCCGGAAGCGGCGCGGGGCTGCCCGGGGTCGCCGCAGGTGCCGCGGGCACGGCGGGAGCACCGGCCGGCGGGGGCAGATAAGGGTTGGCGAGCGGGGCGGGCGGAGGAGGAGGGATGACGGCTGCCGCAGCATCCATCGCCTTCCGATCCACGACGACGTCGCGGGCCACCATGTCGTGCCAGCCCTGGCGCTTGCCGCTCGAGTCGAACAGTGGCGAGAAGTATCCGACGACGATCGAGGCGCCGAGCGCCCAGATGATGTTGCGCAGCAGTGCGCGCCAGAAGCCGATGCGGCCGCCGGCGACGTCGTCGCGCAGCTGCAGCCCGATGATGCGCTGGCCGATCGAACCCCGACCGCCCTGCATGGCCGTGTAGACGAACGTCCACGCGAAGCTCACGAAACCGATGATGAGGTACGCCAGCAGGAGCGCCCAGGCGAGCGAATCGCGCTCCCACGCGGGACCGACGAGCATGATGAGCCCGAAGGTCAGAATGCCCAGCACAACCGGGATCGCGGCGGCGACGCCCACGTCGATCGCATAGGCGCCGACACGGCGGCCGATCGTGGCGGGGATCAGCACCGGGGGGCGCGTCCGCGGATCAGTCATTGTTCTCCTCGGTGGGCGGCGTGGGCTCTGCGCTGCGGCGCGGTGAAGCGAAACGGATGCGACCGAGCTGCGCGAGGCGCGTCCCCGACAGTAGCGAACGCAGGCTCAGACGCGCACGCATCCGCCGCCAGAACGACATCCGCTGACCCATGCCGCCGACGATCTCGTCGACCTGGCGCCAGAACTCCTCGACGTCGGCCGTGGTCGGCTCGGCGGGGCCGAACACCTCGGCCTCGGCACGGCGTGCCAGCGTCGTCACGCGGGGTTCGGCGAAGGCCGTCGCGATGACGTTCGCGTCCTCGACGTGGGTGGCCCCGGTGGGGACCGGCGTGCCGAAGTCCACGGCGCGGTCGCGCAGTTCGTCCCAGCCGCCGCTGATGCGGTCGGCGTTGCGCTCGGCGGCCTTTCGGCGGCGACGACGGGTGGCCTTGACGGCCCCGATCACGATGAACGGCGACGCGAGCAGGGCGAGGATGCCCAGGCCCAGCGCACTCCAGCCGATGATCGCGAAGATGAGGGCGAGGTCCACGGCCGTCTCATCCTCGGACTCGCGGTCGTCGGGCACGGTCGGCGGCAGGTCCACCGGCTCCTGCTGCGGGGGCGGCGGCTGCAGCACCTGCGGCTTCGGGTCGGCGCGCGGCTTGGTCGACTGGTCGGCCGGAACCTGATCCTCCGGCGGCGTCGGGTCGAAGGGCACCCAGCCGACGCCGTCGAACGCGACCTCGACCCAGGCGTGCAGGTTGTCGCCGGTGGCCGTGAAGACGGCGCCGCCGGCCTGGTCCTCGTCCGGGTAGAAACCCATCACGACGCGGGCGGGGATCCCGACCTCGCGCGCGAGGAGCGCCATCGCCGTCGCGTACTGCTCGTCGTCGCCGATCATCTGCTCGCCGCCGATCAGCGACGCGATGCGCTCGGCGCCGTGTCCGGCGCGGGAGAGCGTCTCGCCCTCCAACCCGTGGCTGAAGAACCCGCCCTCCGACAGCATGAGCTGCAGCGCACGCGCCTGCTCGATCGGAGAGCTCGCGTCGGCGACGGCCGTGGACGCGACATCCGCGAGGTCCTGTGGGACGCCGACCTGCTTGGGCAGCTTCACGGGCGCGAACCGGACCCCGGCGAGCTTCTCGTCGGGGACGTCCTTCGGGATCACGGTTGTGAGCGTGTACGCGTCGCCCTTGCGCAGGCGTGCGGTGACCACGCCGGTCTCGGTCGAATCGTTGTAGTAGGCCGAGCGGCGCAGATCGTCTGCGCGGTCGCCGGAGAACGTGACGCTGGTGGTGGCACCGGCATCCGGTAGCCAGACGCCCGCGTAGTCGCCCACCTCGACCTGCAGGGTGACCGGGGTCCCCTCGGCGTCGGGAGACATGTTGCCGCGCACCGGGGTGAACGCGCTCGAGGAGCCGGCGCCGCTGTCGGACACGTTGTAGACGGTGCCGTTGTAGGCGTCCATGGCCGCGATGCGCACCCGGGCGCCCTCGGGCAGACCGCTCACGGTGAACAGCGGCGTCTCGAGGTCGTCGCGGACGTAGCCGCGGAAGCCCTGCAGCGGACTCGCATACTGCTTCACGTCGAACGGCGGGATCACGACGTCGCGCAGCACGTAGCGCGGCGAGTCGGGTGCGGCGAAGGCGCTGGCGGCCACCCCGACCGAGGCGGCGACGGCGATGATCACGCCACCCGCGACGACACGGCGCAGGGCGCTGGAGGCGACGGCGTCTCCCCCGATCGAGACGGCGCCGGGTGCGGGCGCCCACGCCTGGCGGACGGCGAGCCAGACGAGCGCGACGACGGCGAAGACGGCGCCCTGGACGAGGGGGAACGCCGGCTGCGAAGTGCCGAGGGCGATCTGCACGGCGAGGAACGCGCCCGCCGGAACGAGCGCCCACGCCGCGTGCCGCGCCCGCAGCGCGAGGCTGCCGGTCAGGACGGCGGCGACCAGGCCGAGCAGGAACGGGACGATGAGATGACCATCGGATGCCGCGACCGGGGCGACCGTGGTGAGCAGTTGCTTCCACGATGTCACCACACCGACCGCGAGCTGGCGGAGCGTGTCCAGGGTCGGGATGACGCCCGCCACGGTGGTGTGCGGCAGCGCCAGCACGCCGCCGAAGAGGAAGTAGGCCGCGACCGTGAGTCCGGAGATGATCAGGATGCCCCAGCGCAACAGTGCGCCGAGGGTGGCGATCGCGAGGCCGACGATCAGGGCACCGATGGCGGCGACGAGATAGCCGGGGCCGCCGAACGTGGGCCAGAAGCCGGCGATCGGCACGGCGAGCAGCAGCAGAGCCGCGCCGAGGTCGAGCAGCCAGCGGCGCAGCGGACGGGCGGTCGTGGTCGAGGTGTCGGTCATGCCAGCACCTTCCTGAGGGCTCCGGCGAGCTGGTCGAGGGCGCCGACGGTCAACACGTCCGCCTCGCCGATGCGGCGCAGCCCGGGTGCGGCGCCGGTTTCGACGACGACCGCGAGGGCGCGTGCGCCGTAGGGCAGGCGCGCGCAGGCGATGCGCAGCTGGGCGGCGCTGACCGCGCTGCCGCACACGAGCACGACGACGCTGGCGAGCGCGATGGAGGCGGAGACGACACCGGCGAGCTCGACGATGCCACCCTCGCGGGGACGGGACTGCTCGAGTCCGGACAGTGCGTCGAGGAACTGCTTGCCGGTCGCGGCGGGCAGCTCACGGCCCTGCACGCGCACCTCGACGCGCTGGGAGTCGCGCAGGGCGCGCAGTCCGAGCGATCCGGCGGCGGAGATGGCCAGCTCGAACTCGGCCCCGTCGCGGTAGTCGGCGGCGCTGCGGGAGAGCCCGATCACGAAGTGCGAACGGCGGGTCTCCTCGTACTGACGCACCATGACACTGCCGGTGCGGGCCGTGGACTTCCAGTGCACGTGGCGAAGGTCATCGCCCGGCTGGTATTCGCGCAACGCGTGGAAGGAGACATCGTCGGGCGACAGGTCGGTGGTGGGAAGGCCGTCGAGGTCGCGCAGGAACCCGAGCGACTGGCCGCTGAACAGCACGGTGCGGGGATGCACGTACAGGTCGACGGGCTCGTCGCGGCGGTGGACCCGCTCGAAGAGTCCGAGCGGGTCGCCGCGCACGACGCTCACGGGACCGACCTGCAGGATGCCGCGCTTCTGCGTCGGGATCGCGAACAGCTCTTCGGCCTCGTCGCCGGCGTGCAGGCGGCGCACCGAGAAGACACCGCGGCCCGAGCCGACCGGCAGGACGACGCGGGAGGGCAGGATGGCGCGGTTTCCGGTGTTCGCGAGGGTCAGCGCGCCGACCGCCCGCTCGCCGACGACGACGCGCGTGCGGTTGAGATCGAGTGTGACGTCGTACGCGGTGCGGCCGATCAGGAACAGGGCGCACAGCACCAGCGTGACGCCGATGATCAGCGCCGCGATCGTGAGCTCCCACCAGCCGAGCATCTCGCCCGCGATCCAGAGGATCAGCGCGGTCGCGATGAGCACCCAGGTGACGGGGCGCGCGATGCCGAGCAGTTCGCGCGTACGCCGCAGGACGCGGGATGCCACGGGACCCGCGACCTCCCGCCATCCGGCACGATCCCCGGCGGGGATCGACCCGAGTGTCTCGCTCGTCATCAGGCCGCAGACCTCGCCTGGGGAGCGCCGACCGAGTCCAGCACGCGGTTGATGACCGTCTCGGCCGTCGTACCGGAGAACTCCGCCTCGGGGTCGAGCACGATGCGGTGCGTCCAGACGGCCGCAGCGAGGTCCTTGATGTCGTCGGGCGTGACGAAGTGGCGGCCCTGGGCGGCGGCCCAGACCTTGGCGATGCGGATCATCGAGATCGCGCCGCGGACCGAGACGCCCAGACGGGTGGCGGAGTCGTTGCGCGTGGCTTCGGAGAGCTGGGCGGTGTAGCGCAGCACGGCGGACTCGACGTGCGTGGTCGCCGCGAGATCGGCCATGTCGGCCACGGCGCTCGTCGTGATCAGCGCGGGGAGGTGAGCCGACGGGTTGCGGTCGGAGGCACCGGCAAGGATCTGCTCGGTGGTCGCGAGATCCGGGTAGCCGATCGAGGTCTTCACGAGGAAGCGGTCAAGCTGCGCCTCGGGCAGCTTGTAGGTGCCGGCCTGCTCGATGGGGTTCTGCGTCGCGATCACCAGGAACGGACGACCCGCGTCGTGCGTGACGCCGTCGACGGTGACGCGCGACTCCTCCATGACCTCCAGGAGGGCGGACTGCGTCTTGGGCGAGGCGCGGTTGATCTCGTCCGCGAGCACGATCGAGGAGAAGATCGGGCCCTTGTGGAACTCGAACTTGTGCGCAGCCTGGTCGTAGATGGTGACACCCGTGACGTCGGAGGGCAGCAGGTCCGGGGTGAACTGGATGCGGTTGCTCGTACCCTGCACCGTCGCGGCCAGCGCCTTGGCGAGGCTCGTCTTGCCGGTTCCGGGGGCGTCCTCCAGGAGGACGTGGCCCTCGGCGAGCATTGCGGCGATCACCAGGCCCACGACGTCGCGCTTGCCCATGAGTGCACGGTCGACGTTGTCGACGAGGCGGGTGAACGTGCCCTGGAACCAGGCGGCCTGTTCGGGAGTCATCGTCATTGCGGAAATGTCCTGTTCTTGAAGTGAGGTGCGATGAAAAGGCGCATCAGTACCACGTCATCCGTGGCGTGCTGCCGATGCCGTCGATCTCCAGCCAGGGCTGGCGCCCGGTCCAGCCGTAGTAGCAGCTCATCGTCACCGAGCCGTTCGCCGGGATGTAGTAGGTCTTCCCGGAGAAGCGCGGCTCGTGATCGTCCGAGCAGGCGACGAAGTAGTTGCCGGCGGGGAAGTTGGTGACGTTCAGCTGCATGAACGCGCACGAGGAGCTGCTGCAGTTCGGCATGCTGCCACTGGTCGTGCCCTTCGAGAGCGTATACGTCGGCTGTGGCGGGTCAGCTGTCCGCGCCGACGCCGACGCGACCGCCGACACCTGACCCTCCGTGTCGTAGGCACGCACCTGCACGCTGCCCGTCACGCTGTGCCCGTGGTTCACCGATGTGCTGCCGGTGCGCCCCACGTTCTGCCAGCCGCCGCCGTTGATATTGATCTGCATGACTTGGATGCCGCGGCCGTTATCGGCCGGAGCCGACCACGAGTACGTGATCGACGTGCCGCTCGCAGACGCACCCGCGCCCGGCGTGTTCACCGGACCGTAGGGCGCCACCGAGCCGGAGGGCGCGGAGGCCGGGCCGTCGTAGCGCACCCCGTCCAGCGATGTGTACGCGCGCAACGTCACCTGGTAGCTGTTGTTGTTCGCGATGCCGGCGGTGATGGTGGTGCCGTCCCAGTCGCTGCGCCAGCCCGAGCCCACGTTGTACTCGTACTTGACCTCACCCGCGGTCGCGCCGTTGCCGGCAGCCGGCGTGTAAGTCACGTGGATGCGGCTGTTGGCGGCCGGAGTCGTGGCGACCACGTTGGTGGGCGCTCCGGGCGCGACGAACGCGCGTCTCGGCGCCGACTGGGGACTGTCCGCCCCCATGCCCGCCTTATTGGAGGCTGACACGGTGAACGTGTAGTCGGTCGTGGATGCATCGATCACGACCGCCTGGGTCGTCTGACCTGCCGCGACCGGAATCGTGTTGATGAGCGATCCGCCGCGCAGCACCTTGAGGCTGTAACCCGAGATCGCATCGCCGTTGTTGGCAGGGGGCGACCACGCCACCTGCATCTGCGCCTGCGAGCCGACCGGGCTCAGCCGCGCCGTGGTCGGCGCGCCAGGAGCCTCGGGCGCCCGTGCGGGCACCATGCCGGCCGAGGGCGCGCTCCAGCTCGACGGATCGGGAGCGAGGTTCACGGCCTGCACGCGCACCTGGTAGTTGGTGCCGTTCTCCAGACCGTCCCACGTCAGCGAGTTGCCGGTGACCAGCGTCTTCTGCGAGACGCCCGACGGCGGGGCCGGCGAGATCTCCAGGTTGAAGGACTGCACCGGAGAGCCGGGCGTCGACGGGGTGACCCAGGCGACCTTCAGGCTGCGGTCGCCGAACTGCAGGGTCGGCGGGTTCGGGGTGTCCGGACGCGCGTCGGGACGCGCCTCCTCCGAGGGGGCCGACGGGTCGGAGTCGTTGACGCGGTTGGTCGCGATCACGACGAAGTTGTACTTGACGTTGTTGGTCAGCCCGTCCAGCGTGCACGTCGTCGACGCGCACTTCTTCGTGTAGTCGCCCGCCACGGACTTGACCGTATAGCCGGTGATCTCGGCGCCGTTGTTGGCCGGCGGCGTCCACGACAGCACGACGGTGCGGTCCTGCACGCTGGAGACTGTGGGCGTGCCCGGTGCGTCGGGGCGTCCCTGCACCGTCAGACGGATGCGTCCCTCGACCTCGCGGTCGACGTCGGTCGTCACGTCCTGGATGCGGTAACGCACGACCATGGTGCCGAAGAACTTCGCATCCGGCGTCACCTTGACGTTGGTGCCGGAGACCTCGACGGTGCCCTCACCGGTCTCGGTGATCGCCGTGGTGACCTTCAGCGGGGTGTCCGGGAACGGGTTGAAGTCGTTGTCGAGCACCGGCACGGAGACGGTCTTGCCCTGGTGCGCCTCTTCGATGGTGTCGTCGTTGGCCGTCGGCAGCGGACGCGTGGAGGCCGTGACCCGCACGGTGACGCTGCCCTCGATCGCCTCGGTCTGGCCGTCGCTGATGCGGAGCTTGACCGTGGCGGTGGTGCCCTTGGGCGTGTTGGAGCCGGCGCTGACCTGCAGCTCCTGACCCTTGATGCTCGCGCTCATGCCCGTCGGCGAACCGCCGACGATCGTGTAGCTCATGTCATCGAGGTCGTCGGGATCGGGGTCGCGGGTGAGGGCGAGCAGATCCAGCGTCGCGGCATCCTCACCCGGAGCGACATCCATCTGCCCGTTCGAGAACGTCGGCGGCTGGTTGTCGGGCGGGAGCACCGTGATCGGCAGTGTGAGCGTCGCCTTGCGGCCCTCGGGGTCGTCCGGGCCGGTGCCGTCGGTCACCTCGAAGGTGATGGCGTCCTGCCCGAAGTAGCTGTCGGCCGACGTGTAGACCAGCGTGGTCTGGTCCTTGACCAGATCGGCGCCGTTCGAGTGCACCGCCGCGACCTTCGCCGCCTCGGTGATGACGACCTTGGCGCCGCCGACCGCCTTGACGTGGTCGGCGAGCTTGATCTCGATCGTCTCGCCGCTCTTCACCTCGACCGGAGTGACCGTGGTCAGCGTCGGGGGGAGCGAATCGAGCGACGGCACGCGGATGAAGGCGGATGCCGCGAGGCCGTCCTCGTCGGTGATCGTGTACGTGATCAGCTGGGCCTCGTCGCCGAGCACGACGCGCACCTTGCCGTCCGCGAGCACCTTGGCCCCGGCATCCTGAACCGTCACGGTCAGCGCCTTGGTCGTGCCGTCCGGGTCCTCGTCGTTGGCGAGGACCTCGACATCGACGGTGTCCTCCTCGACGTCCTCGGCGCGGATGCGGTCATCGCGCGCCACCGGCCGCTGCAGCGGCACGTCCTCGGCCACCGTGACCTGCAGGACGGCGATGCCCTTGGCCCCGCGCGCATCGCGGATCGTGTACTGCAGCGAGGTCTCGATCGGCTCTCCGGGCGAGGTCACGACGACGCGGTTGCCCTCGACCTTGGCCGACAGGCCGGCGACCTCGGGGAGGATCAGTCCGTCCTTGACGAGCCCGATGGCGTCACCGTCGGGGTCGGAGTCGTTCGCCAGCACCGGCACGGCGACCTTGCGATCCGGACGCATGACGACGGAGTCCTTGACCGCGTACGGCGACTGGTTCGCCGCCTCGCCCGGGGCGATGCCGATGCGGATGGAGGCGGTGCCCTCCTTGCCGAGGCGATCGCGCACCCGGTAGGTGAAGGTGTCCACGCCCGACGAGTCGTCGAAGGCCTGGTAGACGAGCGTGTCCGCGCCTACCTCGACGATGCGCCCCTTCTTGGGGGCCGACGCGATGCCGATCAGATCGACCGAGTCGCCGTCGGCGTCGATGCCGTCCATCGGGATCGCGATCGTGACCTGGGAGCCGGTCAGGGTGCGGGCCACGATGTCGCGGGGCCGCGGCGCCTGGTTGGTCTCGGCGTTGACGGGGAGCACCTGGATGGTGACGTAGCCGGCATCCTTCTGACCCGTGCTGTCGGTCACCTCATAGGTGGCGTAGACCGTTCCGGGCTCGTCGGGGGCGCGGAAGCGGAGCACGTCCTGCGAGACGAACAGATCGCCCTCGTCGGGCTTGATCAGCGGCGGCACCAGGTCCGGCGCGACGTGGATCGTGTCGCCGTTGGGGTGGTAGTCGTTCTCGAGCACCGGGATCGTGACGATGTCACCGGCACGGACGATCGCCTGGTCGTCGTTGGCGACCGGGGGGCGCAGCTGCGCGGGCGCGGGCACGGGGATGACCACGACCTCGCCGTCGGCCGTCTGGATGCCGTTGGAGATGCGGTACGCGATGCGCACCTGCGCGCCGAGCGCGGACTGGTCGCTGATGCGGAGCGTCTCGTGGTTGAGGACCGAGACGGCCACACCGGTGCCGGGATCGACCGTCACCGACTGCACCACGAGGATGCCGCCGGCCGGGTCGGCGTCGTTGGCCAGCACGTTCACGAGCACGTCGCCACCGCTGGGCAGCAGTGCGACGTCGCGCACCGCGATCGGGGGCAGGTCGGTGTCGGCGTCCTCGAGCACGTCGACGCGCACGAGACCGGGCACGCCGTTCGGACCGGTCGAGACGAGGTATTGGATGTAATAGGTGCCGGGCTTGTTCGAGACGAACGAGAAGGTCTTGTTGGCGGTGTCGAGCACGACGATCGCATCGGCGACCTCGTCGACGCGCGCGAGGCGCAGCTGCTCACGACCGGAGCTCGTGTCGTTGGCCAGCGGGGCGACGGTGGCCGTCTGCCCGGCGCGCACGACGACGTGGTCGGCGTTGGTGATCGGCAGGGTGGAGCCGACGGGACGCACGTCGAAGCGCACGGTCCCTTCGGTGACGTCGGTCCCGTCCGAGACGATGATCGTGACATCCTTGCGACCCTGGGTTCCGCCGATGGCGCGGTAGGTGATGCGGCCGTCCGAGGTGAAGTCGGCCTCGTCGCCCTCGGCGGGCACGACGGCCTGCAGGAAGACGTCATCGCCGTCCGGGTCGATCCAGTCGGGCAGCACGTTGTAGGTGACGGTGCCGCCGGCCTCGACCGCGACGTTGGTGACGCGCTTCTGCTTCGGCGGAGCGTTGGTGTCCCAATCGTGCACCGCGAGTCGGACGGTGGCGGTGTCTTTGCCACCACGCCCGTCGTCGACCTCGTAGACGAACGAGTCTGCGCCCGTGGCATCCTCCGGGACGGCGATCTGCAGACCTGCGCCGTTGTTGATCGGCTGGATCGTGCCGAGAGCCGGGTTGCCGCCGGGGACCGTGGCGGTCAGCACATCGCCGTCCGCGTCATTGTCGTTGTCGAGCACGGGCAGCACGGTGGTGCGGCCGGGCCGTACGCCGAAGTCGTCGTCCGTCGCGACCGGGACCGTGTTCTCCGGCGTCCGCTCGGGGAGGGTCGTCTCGACGGTCTCCTCGGTGGTCTGCTCGTCTTCCTCGGCATCGCCCTCGGGCGGCGTGATGTCGTTCCAGTTGTCGATGCGCTGCATGCTCTCGCTGGCCATCCAGGCGCTGCCGCCGACGACGTCGTTGAGCACGACCACGTCGCGGTTCTGCCGGAAGGCGAGCACGGATGACTCATCCACACCCTCGATGTCGACGGCGAGGTCGTCCTTGTCGCCGACGCAGTCGCGGATGAACTTCGCCGATCCCGACCACGCGGAGTACGCGCAGCCCTGCAGCACGACGGGTGCGGAGGGGGAGCCCTGCGCGCCGGAGCTCTTCTCGGTCGGCTCGGAGCCGTCCAGCGGGACGCGAACGAGGTGGGACTTCGTGGTCAGGGCCACGGTGGTCGTCTCGGCGGACGGCTGCTGCAGCGCAGCACCATCGGCATCCGGAACCTCTGTGCGCATGCCCGTGGACGTCTGCACCATCGTGCCGCTGAGCACGACGGCGGTCGAGCCGACCGCGGTGATGCCGCTCTCGGCGTCGGCGTCGAGGGGTTCGAGGTTGTGCACGGAGGGGTCGCCGGGCTCGCCCGCTTCGAGGCGGATCGAGAGGATCTGGCTGTCGGCGACCGAGAGCGCGTGGACGGTCCCGTCCACGCCGACCGTGACATCGGCGTTCTTGCCGAGTTCGGCGGTGGGGTCGGTGCCCTCGACCTGGAAGGAACCGATCGCCTCGGAAGGCATGACCCAGAGATCGCCCGAGGTGCGGTCCAGCACGGCGACGGTCGAGCCGCCCAGTACGACCTTCGCGCCACCGGGCACGTCGGCCGAGTCGGCGAGGGTCACCATCGCCGGGTCCACGGTCGTGACCGTGCCCTGCGAGGAGTCCACGACGAGCACAGTGGAGCCGGTCTGGAGAATGTCGTAGTCGTCGGATGCCGCACGCAGGCCGCCGTCGAGCACCTGCGACTCGTGGTTGAAGTGCCCGACGAGCAGGCTCGACTTCTTGGTCACCCAGACGCCGCCGTCGTGCAGATCGACTTCAGTGGTCGGGAACCCCTGATAGACGAACGCCATTGTGGTGATCGCCACCGCGGAGATCGTGACGACACTGGCTGATGCGACGGCGCGCGGACGCGCTCGCAGCCACGCGAAGGTCTTCATGGACCTCGGCCTCCTCAAGGGCAGAGTGCAGGGCGTGGCGGGGGGACCCGACTGCCAAACCGGGCGCGCACTGGGCGAAAAGGAACGCCCACCAGCCTAACCTCGGATTTTCACGCTTCCTGACGAAATGATGGGTACAATTCCCCATCCGTTCCCCGGGTACCACCCATCGCTCGGATGCGCGGGGCAGGGCGGATGCCGGGGGTCAGTCTCCGACGTAGGTGCGGAGGTGCGTGGCGGTCAGCGTATCGGCGTTGGCCACGAGGTCGGCCGGAGTGCCCTCGAACACGACCGTGCCGCCGTCGTGCCCTGCGCCGGGTCCGAGGTCGATGATCCAGTCGGCGTGGGCCATCACGGCCTGGTGGTGCTCGATCACGATGACGCTGTTGCCCGCGTCCACGAGCCGGTCGAGCATCGCGAGCATATTGTCGACGTCGGCGAGGTGCAGACCGGTCGTCGGCTCGTCGAGCACGTAGATCGCGCCCTTCTTCGCCATGCTGATCGCGAGCTTGAGCCGCTGCCGCTCTCCGCCGGACAGGGTGTTCAGCGCCTGCCCGAGCGTGATGTACCCGAGCCCGACGTCGCTCAGCCGTGCCAGCATCGCGATGGCGGGGGCCTTCATGCCCGTGGCGGGCGACGCGAAGAACTCGGATGCCTCGGCCACCGACATCCCGAGCACTTCGGCGATGTTCTTGCCGTCGAGCAGGTACTCCAGCGCCTCGTCGGAGAAGCCGGTACCCTCGCACAGCTCGCACAGGGTCTCGACAGTCGACGCGAAGCCGAGCTCGGTGATGATGACGCCGAGGCCCTTGCAGGCGAGGCAGGCACCCTCGGAGTTGGCGCTGAAGAACGCGGGCTTCACGCCGTTCGCCTTCGCGAACGCGGCGCGGATGCCGTCCAGCAGCCCGGTGTAGGTCGCCGGGCTGCTGCGGCGCGACCCCTTGATGGCGGACTGGTCCACCACGACGACGTCGTCGTACGCGGGGATGTTGCCGTGGATCAGCGACGACTTGCCCGACCCGGCGACACCCGTCACGACCGTGAGGATGCCGAGCGGCACATCGACGTCGACGCCCTTCAGGTTGTGCTGGGTCGCCCCCCGGATCTCGAGGTGCCCCTTCGCCGCACGCACCTCGGGCTTGAGCTGCGCCCGGTGATCGAAGTGCCGGCCGGTGAGCGTGCCGGAGGACCGCAGCCCCGCGACATCCCCCGTGAACATGATCTCGCCGCCGTGCCGCCCCGCGCCGGGGCCGAGGTCCACGACGTGGTCGGCGATCGCGATGACCTCGGGCTTGTGCTCGACGACGAGCACCGTGTTGCCCTTGTCGCGCAGCAGCCGCAGCAGCGCGTTCATCCGTTCGATGTCGTGCGGGTGCAGCCCCGCGGTCGGCTCGTCGAAGACGTAGGTGATGTCGGTCAGGCTCGAGCCGAGGTGACGGATCATCTTCGTGCGCTGCGCCTCGCCGCCCGACAGCGTGCCGGACGCGCGGTCGAGCGACAGGTAGCCCAGACCGATGTCGACGAACGAGTCGACCGTGTCGCGGATGCCCTGCATCAGCGGCGCGACCTCGGCGTCCTCGACCGTGCGCAACCACACCGCGAGGTCGGTGATCTGCATGGCCGCGGCATCCGCGATGCTGATGCCGTTGATCTTCGAGGACCGTGCGCCGTCGTTGAGCCGCGTGCCGCCGCAGTCGGGGCAGTCCGTGAACTTGACGGCCCGCTCGACGAAGGCCCGGATGTGCGGCTGCAGTGCGTCGCGGTCCTTCTTGAGGAAGCTCGCCGTGATCTTCGGGATGAGGCCTTCGTAGGTCATGTTGATCCCCTGGATCTTGACCTTCGTCGGCTCCTTGTAGAGGAAGTCGTGGCGTTCCTGCTCGGTGTAGTCCTTGATGGGCTTCTGCGGGTCCACGAACCCCGACTCGGTGAAGCCGCGGACCATCCAGCCGTCCACGCTGTAGCCGGGGATCGTGAGCGCGCCTTCGGCGAGCGACTTGGAGCTGTCGAACAGCTCGTCGAGGTCGACGTCGCTCACTTCGCCGAGACCCTCGCACCGCGGGCACATACCGCCCGTGATCTCGAACGAGCGGCGCTCCTTCTTGCCCTTGTTCGGTCCGGTCTCGATCTCGATCGCCCCGGCACCCTTGACCGAGGGGACGTTGAAGGAGAACGCCTGGGGCGACCCGACGTGCGGCTGGCCGAGGCGGCTGAACAGCATCCGGAGCATGGCGTGCACGTCCGTCGCGGTGCCGACGGTGGAACGGGCGTTGGCGCCCATTCGCTCCTGGTCGACCAGGATGGCGGCACTGAGGTTCTCCAGCGCGTCGACCTCGGGGCGGCCCGGCGTCGCCATGAACTGCTGCACGAACGTCGGGTACGACTCGTTGATCGCTCGCTGCGACTCCGCCGCGATCGTGCCGAAGACGAGCGAGGACTTGCCCGACCCGCTGACCCCGGTGAAGACGGTGAGCCGCCGCTTGGGCAGATCGACGCTGATGTTCTTCAGGTTGTTCTCGCGGGCGCCGACGACGCGGATCACTCCGTGCGAGTCGGCGACGTGGGCGGATGCTGCGGCTTCAGGCATGTCGGTTTCCTCCGGGAAGTCAGACTAGCGTCCAGTCTCGCGGCCATTCCGGACAGTCTGCTTCCTCGATCCTGCGCGCCCCATACCGCGAGACTGCAACCGAGGGTCGAGACTGCGGGTATTGCCCACAGTCTCGACGTCCCGTTGCAGTCTCGCGCGAAATCCGAGCGAGCGGATGCAGCGATGCCGGATGGCGACGCGCCGCAGGCCGGCGCGTCAGCCCGTGATCGCGAAGTTGTCGACGAAGATCCCGTCGGGGTCGACCTCGGCCTTGATGGCGCGCAGGCGCTCCAGCGTCGCGGGCGGGAAGGCCTCGCCGATCCGCTCGGGCCGCAGCGAGCTGTCGAAGCTCAGGTAGAGGCCCTGCGTGTGCGCGGCGAGATCCGCCCAGGAGCGGTCCAGCCGCGCATGGTTCGCGCCCATCGCGACCACGGAGAAGTTCGCCGAGCGGTGCGCATACGCGGTCGCGTCGTCCGCGACATCCGCCACGGCACCTCCGACCGAACGCAGCTGGAAGAAGTAGGTGTCGCCGGATTCCAGCATCCGCTCGGCCGCCTGCGCGAACTCGGGCGTGATGTGGTTCACGAGCGCCGAACGCGATGTCGGCTCGCCCGCGCCGTACTGCGGCCCGAGGTCGGCGTTGGCCATGACCCGCGCGTAGGTGGTGAGCTGCACCGACTGCTGCACGAGCGGCGCGAGCTCGGCGAAGGGCTGAAGGCGCGCGATGATCGTGTCGGGATCGGCCGAGTCGACGACGGCGTACAGCTGCGCGATGCGCGGCTCCCCCGGACGACGACCGCCCATCAGGAGGAACGCGGTGAGATCCCGCGGGGATGACTCGACGATCCGGCCGTACCCCTCGAGGAACTCGGCGGTGTCGTCGAGCTGGAACGCGAGCTGCGCCCAGCCCACCTCGCCGACCTCGTCGACCTCGAACTCGAAGGCCGTGACGATGCCGACGTTCGAGCCGGCGCCGCGCACTGCCCAGAACAGGTCGGGGTGGGTCTCGGCATCCGTCCGCACGATGCTGCCGTCGGCGAGCACGAGCTCCGCCGCACGCAGCTGGTCGATCGTGAGGCCGTGTTCGCGTGCCAGGAAGCCGATGCCGCCGGCGGTCGCGAGACCGCCCACACCCACGCCGCCGTAGTCGCCCGAACTGAGCGCCCAGCCGTGCTCGCCGAGCGCGGCCGCGACCTCCATCCATCGGGCGCCGGGCCCGATCCGCACGAGGCGACGCTCGATGTCGAGCACCTCGATCTCGTTCATGCGACGCAGATCGATGACGATGCCGCCGTCGTTGGTGCTGCGGCCGCTGATGCCGTGGCCTCCCGAGCGCACCGAGAGTGCAGCATCCGGATGCCGTCGCGCGAAGGCGATCGCCTCGACGACCTGGGCCGGCGAGTCCGGCTGCAGCACGATGCCGGGCGCACCGCCGCGCATGTACGTCGCACGCACCTCGGAGTAGTCGAAGTCGCCCGGCTCGATCGCGCGGAGCCCCTCGGGCACATCGTCGTAGGCGATGCCGGCGCGACGGGCGGAGAGCGCGGTCGCGGAGCGGACGGATGCCTCGGACGTGCCCCGTTCGCCGCGCTCGCGTGCGACGAGCTCGCGCACGGCCGGAGCGATCTCCTGTCCGAAGCTCTCGATCAGACGGGGGTCGTCGCCGGCGAGGATGAACGTGCTCATGCCGTCCTCGAGCGCCAGCTCGGCGATTCGCTCGGCGAACTCGCCGGGATCGGCGGCGAGCTGTCCGATGTTGGCCAGGCGGCGGATCTCCCGCGGATCGCGCCCGACGGACTCGGCGGCGGCGTCGATGGCCGCATTGCCGGCGGCCAGCTCGCCCGGCTTCATGTAGCCCAGCGACGGCAGCCAGCCGTCGCCCTTGCGTCCCGTGAGCGCGAGCATGCGCGGCTTGTAGGCACCGATCCAGATGGGCACGTCATGCGCCGGACGCGGGCCGCGCTTGGCCCCGTGCACGCGGTGGTAGCGGCCGTCGGTGAAGGCGCCGCGCTTCTCGCTCGTGTCCCACAGCTCGCGGATGACGTCGATCGCCTCTTCGAGCGCGGTCACGGCCTGACCCGGAGTGAGCCGGGTGCCGCCCATCGCCTCGATCGCGTCCCAGAAGCCGCCCGCGCCGAGGGCGAGGTCGAAGCGCCCGCCAGAGAGCAGGTCGAGGCTCGCGGCCGACCGTGCGATGACGGCGGGCGGGCGCAGCGGAACGTTCAGCACGTTGGGGGCGATGCGGATGCTCTCGGTCCGCGCCGCGATGAACGACATCAGTGTCCAGGTGTCGAGGAACGACGGCTGGTACGGGTGGTCCTGGAAGGTGACGAGATCGAGGCCCGATGCCTCGGCCACCTGTGACAGCAGTACCGGCGCTTCAGGGTTCGCCGCTCCCGGCGTGATGAATGCCCCGAATTCCAGCCGATGCCCGTAGTCCATGATTCATTCCAACGAATAGAAGCGCCGGATCATTCCGTACCGCTACGCGGCCCGCCAGCAGCCGTGCACGTGATCGTCGACCATGCCCGCGGACTGCATCAGCGCGTACATCGTGGTGGACCCGACGAAGCGGAACCCGCGCTTGCGGAGGGCCTTGCTCATGGCCTCGGACTCGAGGGTGACGGCGGGCACTTCGGCGAAGGAGGACGGGCGTGCCCGCGGCGCCGGCGCGAATGACCACATGAACTCATCGAGCTCCCCAGTTGGCATCTCGAGCACGAGCTGCGCGTTCGAGATGGTCGCGAGGATCTTCGCGCGGTTGCGGATGATCCCGGCATGCGCCATCAGCCGCTCCACGTCGGTCTCGTCGTACGCGGCGACGGTGGCGGGGTCGAAGCCGGCGAACACCTCGCGGAACCGAGGGCGCTTGCGCAGGATCGTGATCCACGACAGCCCCGCCTGGAACCCCTCGAGCGCCATCTTCTCGAAGAGCTCGCGGTCGCCGTGCAGCGGCATCCCCCACTCCTCGTCGTGGTAGCGCCGGTACTCCGCGTCATCCCCCACCCATGCGCACCGCGCGACGTCATCGGGACCGAGGCGGATGTCGAGGCTCATGCCTCCAGGCTAGGCCGGGCGCGCGACATCCGGGGGGGTGGGGCTGCCTGACACGGGCGCGGGAGCGGCTCAGGCCGCAGGCAGCAGCCGCTCGGCCAGTTCCGGGAACGCGCGCAGCACCATGTCGACGAGCTCGGACGCGGGCCGGGTCAGCGGATCGGTCACCGGAAGGTCCAGCTCGAGTCGGTGCTCGGCGATGGTCGCGGTGAGTTCGTCCGCGGTCAGGTTCTCATGGTTGATCGTGACGCCGATGACGGTGGTGTCCGCGAACGCCTCGATGAGGGCGATCTCGCTGGCAGCGGTCGGCATCGCGACCATGGGGAAGTCGCCGAGCACCTGGCGCGCGGGCGCGTGCTGCACGATGACTCCGGCGGGCCGGCTCCCCCGCAGGATGTGCGCCGACGTGAGATAGGCCGGATGGCTCAGGGCGCCCTGACCCTCGACGATGATGATGTCCGGGTCCTCGCCCTCGAAGGCGCGCACGACCTGGTGCTCGACCTCGCCGGAGCAGAACTGGGGGACGAGCGCATCGAGGGCGACACCGTATTTGCCGCCCTGGATCAGGGTCGTCTGGCCGGTGCCGACCATCACGGCGTTGATCCCGCGCGCGACGAGCGCCTGCACCAGGAGGGTCGAGGTGGTGCGCTTGCCGATCGCGCCGTCCGTGCCGAGCACCGCGATCCGCGGGCAGGTGACGTCGAAGATGCGGCCGGAGAAGAGGTGCAGGTCGCGCTTGGCCTTGGGCTGGCGCACATCGGTGATGGTCACACCGGCGAGCAGGGCCGCGGCGACGAACTCGGCGTCATCGTTGAGGAACTCGTGCAATCCGTTGATCACGTGCATGCCGCGGGCGATGCCATCCAGCAGCACGAGGCGCTGGGCATCGGAGAGCAGTCCATCGGCGGGCGCGACGCCGCAGATCAGGTAGTCGGGAACATGACCGGCGTGGGCGATCGCCTCGGCGAGGTCTGTGAGGATCGGGATGCCGTTGGCCACGCCATCCAGGAACATGCCCGCATCCCGGCCGGCCTGGCGGCTGTCCAGCACGCTGAGGATCTCGTACTTCTCCGAATGCCGGACCAGACCGTTGGCGGTCTTGCCGTCCTGCTCACCGAACTGCGCCTCGCAGTAGACGATCGCGGTGGAGCCGGTGGGGAGGGCGAACGGCGCTGCCGGAGTGGCCTCACGTTCCTGCGTACTCGCGGCGGAAGAAACGGTGAACGAAGGCATGAGGTTCCTCTGAGAAGTCCCAGAGGAGGCGACGGGATCGTGGCCGGGCGACAGTGCCCAACGGTCAACGAGTGATCTGCCCTGAGTGGCGGCAAGAGTGCCGACATCTCGACAGTAGCCCGCCAACCTGTGAAGCGTCCGGCGCCGCCGTGCCACGCGTCACCCCACCCCAAGTACCGCGAGACTGCACCTGAGCCTCCAGACGTTGGGTATTACCCGCAGTCTGGAGGCTCCGTTGCAGTCTCGGTGGAAAGAAGCGAGAGCGACGGATGCCGCGGGCTACTTCTTCTTGAGCGACTTCTCCGAGACCGGGGCCTCGCCGGACGCGGCGAGCGCGTCGAAGTACGCACGGGCCTCGTCCTGCCGGGCCTGCTCCGCGCCGGAGGCGATGGGGGCGCGCACGTGCTCGGGCTCGTAGCCGAATGCATCGACCAGGTCGACGGCGTGCGGGCGCAGGCGCGCGCAGAGACGGTCGATGTACGACGAGACCGCGGCCGCGCGCTGGGTGGAGAGACGCCCGTTGATGATGTGCCAAGCGAGGTGCTTCTCGATGAGCCCCAGCCCGAACAGGTCGCGCAGCCAGGTCAGGACGTTCTTCGTACCCTCGTCGGTGGTCGCGTTCACGGCGTCCGTGAAGGCCTCCCACTGCAGCAGCTCGCCGTGGGCGCGGGCCGCCTCGATGAGCTCGGCCTGGTTGGCGTTGAACAGCGCCGCAGCCTCGGCCTTGGAGAGCTTGGCCGCGGGGCGCAGGCGTCCGGCGATGTCGGCCACCATCTGCTGCACGCGCCCGGCGAGCAGATCGTGCTGCTGGTCGGCGCGGAGGCCCCGCTCGACCGAGCGCGCGGTCGAACCGAGGTCGCCGACCGCCTGGCCGAGCTGACGCAGGCCCGCGCCGTGGAAGACCTTTCCGGCGGTCTGGCCGACGGCGAACTTGGCCAGGGTCGCGGCATCCGCGCCCTTGAACTGCTTGGCGTAGTCCGACAGCAGTCGCTTGCCGACGAGCTGGAGCAGCACGTTGTTGTCGCCCTCGAACGTGACGTAGACGTCGAGGTCGGCGCGGAGTCCGACCAGGCGGTTCTCGAACAGGAAGCCGGAGCCGCCGCAGGCCTCGCGGGCCTCCTGCAGGGTGTCCAGCGCATGCCAGGTGGAGAGCGGCTTGAGCGCGGCTGCGAGCGTCTCGAGATCCTCACGGTCGGCATCCGTATCGGCGGCTCCGCTGAAGACCGAGTCGAACTTCACCAGGAACTCGTCGTGGGCGAAGATCGACGCGTAGGTCGTGGCGAGGCGGGTGAAGAGGCGGCGCTGGTGCTTGCCGTAGTCCAGCAGCACGACCTCGTCGGTGCCGGCGCCCGAGTCGAACTGGCGGCGCTGGCTGCCGTACGTGATCGCGATGTACAGGGCGAGGGCGGAGGCCCAGGATGCCGCGCCGTCGAGCGAGACGCGCCCCTGCACGAGGGTGCCGAGCATGGTGAAGAACCGGCGACCCGGACTCGAGATGTGACTCGAGTACGTGCCGTCCGCGGCCACGTCGCCGTACTTGTTGAGGAGGTTCGTGCGCGGGACGCGGACGTGGTCGAAGTGCAGCCGACCGTTGTCGATCCCGTTCAGGCCGCCCTTCAGGCCGTCATCCTCTCCGCCGATACCCGGCAGGAAGTCACCGTTCTCATCGCGCAGCGGCACGTAGAAGCAGTGCACGCCGTGGTTGACGCCGTTGGTGATGAGCTGGGCGAACACGGTCGCCGCGATGCCGTGCAGCGCCGCGTTGCCGAGGTAGTCCTTCCAGGCGCCGCGGAACGGCGTGTGGATGACGAACTCCTCGGTCTCGGGGTCGTACGTGGCGGTCGTGCCGACGGCCGCGACATCCGATCCATGTCCGGTCTCGGTCATCGCGAACGCGCCGGGGATCTCGAGCGACATGATGCCGGGGAGCCACATGTCGTGGTGCTCCTTCGTGCCCAGCTGCTGCACGGCCGAGCCGAACAGTCCCCACTGCACGCCGGCCTTGATCTGCAGGCTCGGGTCGGCGGCGACGAGCTCGACGAACCCGGCGATGTTCGCGCCGTTGTTCTCCTGGCCGCCGTACTCCTTCGGGAAGGCCCGGTGCACGGCGCCGTTCTCCACGAGCAGGTGCAGCTGCGAGAGCACGCGCTCGCGGTGATCCTGCATCGACAGTCCGTCCACGCGCCAGAACGCGGGGTCCTTGATCATCTCGCGGGCTTCGCGGCGGGTGTCGGCCCACGTGCCCAGCAGCGTGTCCGTCAGGCCGGCGACATCGATGCGGGGTTCGGATGCCTCGGCGGCGCTGTGCGGCGCGGTCGCAGCGCCTCCGGCGGGGGTGCGCTTGCTGGTGGCGGGCTTCTCGGAGCGAACGACGGCGTCAGCCATGTCGGACCTTTCGTCATGGGAAGGGAAGACAATTCGACGGTAGGACTCCGACAACAACCGACCAACCTGGTTGGGTGATACCTCCAATGAGATACGACGGCGTGGCCCACGCGGGTTGTGCGCTCCCCACACTCCACGGCGCGGGGCGGGTCAGAACAGCCCCACGATCCGCCCGTCGTCGTCGACATCGATGGTGTGCGCGGCGGGGGTGACCGGCAGCCCGGGCATCGTCATGATGTCGCCGCAGACCATCACCACGAACCCCGCACCGGCCGCGAGCCGCACCTCGCGGATGTCGACCACATGGCCGTCCGGGGCGCCGCGCAGCTTCGCGTCCGTCGAGAACGAGTACTGCGTCTTCGCGACGCACACCGGGAACCGGCCGTAGCCCTCCTCCTGCAGTCGGCGGATCTGTGTGCGCACGGCGGTGCTGGCGGTGATGTCGGATGCCCCGTACACGTGCGTCGCGATGGTGCGCATCTTCTCCCAGAGGGTCGCCTCGTCGGGGTAGGTGAAGCGCAGCTCCGATGGCTCGTCGCACAGCCGCACGACCTCGTGGGCGAGCTCCTCCGCTCCGGAGCCGCCCTTCGCGAAGTGCCGTGCCACGATCGCCTTGGCGCCGGCGCGCTCAGTCGCCGCGACCAGCGCGGCGACTTCGGCATCCGTGTCCTCCGCGCGGTGGTTGATCGCGACCACTGCGGGCAGTCCCCACGTCTCGCGCACGGTGTCGAGGTGGCGCACGAGATTGACGGTGCCGCGCTCGAGGGCCGCGACATCCTCCGTCGCCAGATCCGCCACGTCCACGCCGCCGTGGTACTTCATCGCCCGCACGGTCGCGACGATCACCGCCGCCGACGGGCGCAGGCCCGTGGAGCGGCACAGGATGTCGACGAACTTCTCTGCACCGAGGTCGGCGCCGAACCCGGCCTCGGTTACGACGATGTCGGCCAAGTGGAGGGCCGAGCTCGTCGCGATCACGGAGTTGCAGCCGTGCGCGATGTTGGCGAACGGGCCCCCGTGCACGAACGCGGGCGTGTTCTCCATGGTCTGGACCAGGTTGGGCGCGAGCGCATCGCGCAGCACCGCCGTCATGGCGCCGTGCGCCTGGAGATCGCTCGCACGCACCGGGGCGCGGTCGCGCGTGTACCCGACGACGATCTCGCCGAGCCGCTGCTTGAGGTCGGCGATGCTGGTGGCGAGGCAGAAGATCGCCATCACCTCGCTGGCCACCACGATGTCGAACCCCGACTCGCGCGGGTAGCCGTTGCCGGGTCCACCGAGCCCGACGACGACATCGCGGAGGGCGCGGTCGTTCACGTCGAGCACGCGTCGCCACGTGATGCGCCGCACATCGATGCCGAGCGCGTTGCCGTGGTGGATGTGGTTGTCGATCAGCGAGGCGAGGAGGTTCGTCGCGACGGCGATCGCGGAGAAGTCGCCGGTGAAGTGCAGGTTGATGTCCTCCATCGGCACCACCTGGGCATAGCCGCCGCCGGCCGCGCCACCCTTCATCCCGAAGACCGGGCCGAGGGCGGGTTCGCGCAGGCAGATCATCGCGCGCTGCCCGATGCGCGTGAGCGCGTCGCCGAGGCCGACGGTGGTGGTCGTCTTCCCCTCGCCGGCCGGCGTCGGGGAGACCGCCGTGACCAGCACGAGCCTGCCCTGCGGTCTATCCCGCAGCGTGCTGAGGAACGGCAGCGCCACTTTCGCCTTGTGCCGCCCGTACGGCTCCAGGCTGTCGTCCGGGATGCCCAGTCGTGCCGCGATCTCCCCGATCGGGAGCATCCGCGCCTGCTGGGCGATTTCGATGTTGGTCGGCGTCATCGTCGATCCTCGTCGTCTCTCGGCCCCTCGTCGGACCGTGCTGGTCAGACTACGACGACGGCGGCCTCGGGCGCACGAGACGTGCGGGGATCAGTGGAGGCGGGTCGCCAACCACCTGCGGGCCGTCTCGGCGATCTCGGCGACCGACGCCGTGACGTCGATGACGACCCCCGCCTCGTCCGGACCCAGCGGCTCGAGCGTCGCCAATTGCGATCGCAGCAGTGTCGGCGGCATGAAGTGGCCCGTACGGGCGGCGGCGCGCGCGGTCAGCAGCTCGGCCGACCCCGTGAGATGCACGAAGGTGATCGCCGGCTCGCCGGCCCGGAGGCGGTCACGGTAGCGGCGGCGCAGCGCCGAGCACGCCACCACGATTCCCTCGGCACGGCGCCCCTCGGCCAAGCGAGCCGCGACCGCATCCAGCCACGGCGCACGATCGTCGTCATCGAGCGGCCGACCCTGCTCCATCTTGGCGATATTGGCAGGCGGATGCAGCGAATCAGCGTCGACGAACGGTACCACCAGGGCATCGGCGAGCGCCGACGCGACGGACGACTTGCCTACGGCGGAGACGCCCATCACCACGACGACGATGCCTTCAGGTGGGGTAGCACTCACGATCCCATCATCCCGGGTTCCGCCGGGTGCGGCGGGCAACCGACGCCGACAGCCCCGACCAACGCGAAGGAGGGCGGACCGTTGCCGGTCCGCCCTCCTCACGTGCGATGGTTACAGGCTGAGCCCGTGACCGAAGCGGAACAGCGGGTCTGCCGTGTCGAACGGCACGTCGGGACGGGATGCCTCGACCGCGGCCATCGAGCGTGGCAGGTCGAACGGCAGGCGGCCCTTCGGCGCGGCGGCGCCGGTCAGCACGTCCAGGAGACCGGCGGCGCTGACGCCCCAGTTTCCCGTGACGGCGGCCGCGGCATCCGTGATCGGCTCGAGGATCGCGGGGCGGTCCAGCAGCACGTCGACGACCGTCGGAACGGCGGCGGCGATCTCGCGGACGTGCGCGATGACTTCTTCGGAGAAGTCGAGCGATCCCGCGTGGAAGAAGTTCTCGAACATCGTCTCGCGCACCTCGAACGGCGCCTGCAGGCGCAGCACGGCGATGTCGGCATCGGCCGGGTTGTCCACGACCTCGCCGAACTCCGCCGCCACCTCGGGGGCGATGCCCTCGACGTAGAGCTTCACTCCGCGGGCGAACGGGAGAGCGCCGTCGTTCGTGATGACGGTGATCGATGCGCGCTGCGCGGCGTCGCCGGCGGCACGGAATTCGGCGTTGCCGACGATCTCGTTGGCGGCATCCGCGTCGACGTAGGGGTTCTCGAACAGTCCGAGCGCGAACTTCTCCCGCAGGATGCGACGTGCGGAGACATCGAGGCGGTCCTCGGTCACCTCACCGGTGGACACGAGGTCCAGCAGCATCTCGGGGCACGCCTCGCCACCGAACTGGTCGGCTCCCGCATCCAGGATCTTCTTCATGCGGTCACGCGGCGCGAGGCCTTCGACGCCCCACGCGCGGGCCGGGAACGCCTGGCCGAAGATCTCGGCGTCGTTGATCAGGCCCCAGTCGGTGCAGACCACGCCGTCGAAGCCGTAGCGCTCGCGCAGGAGGCCGGTGATGACCGACTTGTTGAAGCCGAAGCCGACCTCTTCGTACTCGGTGCCGACCGGCATGCCGTAGTACGGCATGATCTGGCGGGTGCCCGCCTCGAAGGCGGCCTCGAAGGGCTTGAGGTGCAGCTCGAACTGTCCACCGGGGTAGACCTGCTCGCGGCCGTAGGCGAAGTGCGGGTCTTCGCCGTCCTTCTGCGGGCCGCCGCCGGGGAAGTGCTTGGTCATGGTCGAGACCGAGCCGACACCGAAGGACTCGCCCTGGAACCCGCGGATGTACGCGGCGCCGAGGCGACCGGACAGGTCCGCGTCCTCACCGAACGTCGCGGTGCCGCGCGCCCAGCGGGGGTCGGACGCGAGGTCGACCTGCGGGTGCAGCGCGACACGCAGCCCGACGGCGGTGTACTCCTGACGGGCGATGTCGGCGAAGCGCTCGACGACGGCCTCGTCGCCGATCGCGGCGAGTCCCATCGTCTCGGGCCACTGCGAGAACGGGCCGGCCATGATCGCGGCGCCCGGGTTCTCGCTGAACGAGTGACGCGGGTCGGTCGAGAGCGTCACTGGAATGCCCAGACGAGTGGATGCCGCGAGCTTCTGCACGGCGTTCTGCCATGCCGCGATCTCGCCACCGCGGGGAGCCGCACCCAGCAGGTTGAAGTGCGTCATGAGGCGCTGCTCGACGAAGTCGACCGCGGACGGCGAGGCGAAGACCGGGTTCGGCTGGTCGAGCTCGCCGATGGCGATCATCGTGTGGAAGAACAGGCCGGCCTTCTCTTCGAGCGTCATCTCGCCGAGCAGCAGCTCGACGCGCTCGTCGATGGGCAGGCTCGCGTCGAGCCAGGGGCGGTCTGCGATTGCCGCGGCATCCTGGTTGATGGTGGTGTCGGTCATGACTACTTCACTCCCTTGATGCGGTAGACGAGGATGGCGCCGGCCAGGGCGACGACAGCGCCGAACAGGTAGTACGTGGTGTAGCCGCCGAGCGCTGTGGTCGCGCCGAACGCGATGATCGCGGGAGCGATGGCCGGGGCGATCGACTGGGGCAGGGCGTTGGCGATGTTCAGCACGCCGAGGTCCTTGGCGACATCGTTCGGGTTGGGCAGCACCTGGGTGGCCAGGGCGAGGTCGACCGACATGAACGACCCGGCACCGAAGCCGATGATGGCCTGGGCGACGATCACCATGGTGAGGTCGGGGGCGAAGGCCAGGACGACCAGGCCGACGACCATGATGAGGCCGGCGATCGCGACGAACGGGCGACGCTTGCCGATCTTGTCGGAGAGGATGCCGCCGATCGGGGCCGAGATCAGCATGGCCGCCATCGACGCCATGTTGGCGATGAGGATGGTCGAGATCGCCGCCTGCTCGTCGAGCTGGAACTTCTCGGTCAGGTAGAACGGCAGGAAGGTCGCGATGCCGGCGTAGCCGAACATCACGAGGAACTTTGTGAGCCAGGTCCATCCGAAGTCGGGGTGCTTGCGCGGGTTGAACACGAACGAGCCGAAGAACTGTCCGACGGTGAACTTCTGCGTCGGCTTCTCCTCGAGGCGGCGGTCCTTCAGCACGAGGACGAACAGGACGGCCAGCACCGTCGCGATGACAGCGGGCACGACGAAGCGCGCGAAATCGTCGGAGATGAAGTTCACGAGGAAGCTGCCGCTCAGGATGCCGATCGGCGTCGTGATGCCGACGATGCCCGAGACCTTGCCGCGGTTGCCGGCGGGAACCTGGTCGGGGAGCGTCGCGTTGGCGGCGGCAAGCACGGAGTTCATCGCGGCCTGCACGAGGCACCAGGCGATCAGGACGACCCAGACGGAGGATGCCGCGCCGATGATGATGAAGCCACCGAGGCCGACGAGCGAGCCGCCGAGGATCCACGGGCGACGCATGCCCCAGCGCGAGGTGGTGCGGTCGGAGAGGCGACCTGCCAACGGGTTGGCGAGGAGGGCGAACAGCGCGCCCACACCCATGATCATGCCGAGGTTGCCGGTCGCCTGCTCCGGCGTGGCCGAGATGTGCTGCACCTTGAAGGCCATCGAGACCATGACGGGCGTCAGGAGGGCGAGGTAGACACCGAAGTTCACGACGGCGAGACCCGGCGTGTAGCCGCGCGGCGTCTTGCGGGGGGTCGTGCCCGGGGCCTTGAAGCCGGTGGTTCCGGCAGCCGCCGCGGTCGCGGCGGGTGACAGCTCTGTCATGGGGGTCCTTTCACAGCGGCGTGCAGCGCCTGCTGGTGCCGGGCGCCATCGGAAGAATACATCAATCCCGACCGATTGGTAACTCAATCCTGACCGCTTGGTAGCCGCCCGCTAAGCTGGAGCCTCGCAGGGAGAAGAACCGGTGACGATGACGACAACCGTGCAACGGGGCGCAGCACGCAGCACTCGCGCCGATCAGACGCGCGCCGGCATCGTCGCCGCAGCGCGAGACGCCTTCGTCACCCACGGATATCGCGCGACTTCGCTCCGCGATGTCGCCGCGGTCGCGGGCATCAGCCATCCCGGCCTTCTGCGTCACTTCGCCACCAAGGACGAGCTGCTGGCCGCCGTGGTGGCCGACATCGAGGAACAGAACGAGAACCTGCTCCTCCAGCGGGTGGAAGCGGATGAGCCGGGCACTCTCGACTACACCGAAGTGGCTCGCCACAACGCCGAGATCCCCGGCTACCTGGCACTCTTCTCGGCACTCAACGGCGAAGCATCCGCCTCGCTCCATCCGGCCCACGACCGCATGCGCGAGCGGTACACGCGTCTGATCGAACTGTCGTCCGCCTCGATCGAAGAGGCCATCATCCACAACGTGGTCGATGTCGACCGCGATCCGCACGGCGAAGCGGTGCGACTCGCCGCCGCCTGGGACGGCCTGCAACTGCTGGAGCAGTACCTGCCCGAACGGGTCAGTGTCATCGATGCGCTCGAACGGCAGCAGGAGTTCTTGAGCCTGCCCGTGGGCTGGCGCGACCCCGGCGAAGCCGCGCCCCGTACCGACCCGGCGCCCGTCCCGGGGTTCCCGGCGCTCGGCGGTCCCGCGGAGCCCGAGGTCGGCTACCGCCCGGGCCGCGAGCGCCGGGCGCGCATCATCGCCGACGCGACGGCGCTGTTCGCGGCGGAGGGCTACGCCGACACGAGTCTGCGCGACATCGCTGCGAAAGTGGGGGTGTCCAAGTCGACGCTGCTGCACCACTACCCGTCGAAGGAGGAGCTGCTCAGCGCCGTGCTGCGCGAGCGCGACCAACGGATCGACCAGCAGCCGTTGCCCGTCGGTCGCGCACGCGCCGCCGAGGAGCTGCGCCAGATCCCGGCCGGCGCCGCCCGGAGTGCCGCCACCACCCCGGGCCTGATCGAGGTGTACGCCGTGCTGTCGTGCGAGGCGCTGCCCGCCGACCACCCCGCGCATGCCTACTTCGAGGACCGCTTCACGCGCGTCATCGACTACTTCGCCGAGCTGCTGCGCCTGGCGCAGGCCGACGGCGATCTCCCCTCGCACCGCGACCCCGAGTTCGAGGCGATCTGGCTCGTCGCCCTGTGGGACGGCCTGCAGTACCAGTGGCTCTACGACCGCGACAGCGTCGACATCGCCGCGCACCTCACGGCCCACCTCGACGACGTCCTGCCTCGGACCGAGGCATCCGAGGACTGATCCGGTTCGGGCACGAGGCCTCGCCCAGCCGCCGCCCGCCGCCCGCAACCGCGAGCGCGAGCGCACGACCTAGCTGACGCCGCAAACCCGTACGCTCGCGCGTCACCGACGGCACGCAGTCGCGCGCCCCAGCCCAGCGTCAGGCGGCGGCGATGACCGCGAGCACGGCGTCGCCGTAGGCCTCGCGCTTCTTGGCGCCGATGCCGGTGACCCCGTCGAGCTCCGCGAGCGAGCCGGGCTTGGCCTGAGCGAGCGCGCGCAGCGTGGCATCGCCGAACACGATGTACGCGGGAACGCCCTGCTCCTTCGCCTGCCCTGCGCGCCACGTGCGGAGCGCTTCGAACAGACCCTGATCTGCGGCATCCAGCGTGTCCGCGGCCGACGACGACCGCCGCGTGCGCGTGGAACCGCCCCCGCCGCCGCGACCGAGCACGTCCCGCCGCAGCGGGACGGGGGCCTCGCCGCGCAGCACGGCGGCGCTGGCGTCGCTGAGACCGAGCGTGCCGTACTCGCCCTGTGCCACAAGGATGCCGCGGGCCAGGAGCTGCCGGATGACGCTGCGCCAGTCCTGCTCGGACAGGTCGGCACCGAGCCCGAAGGTGGACAGCCGGTCGTGACCCTGCTGGGTCATCCGGTCGGTGCGGCTGCCGCGGAGGATGTCGATGAGGTGCCCGGCGCCGAACGACTGGCCGCGCTCACGCTGCAGGCGCACGATCGTGGACAGCAGCTTCTGCGCCGGCACGAGTCCGTCCCAGGTCTCGGGCGGCGTCAGACACGTGTCGCAGTTGCCGCACGGGGCGGATGCCTCGCCGAAGTAGGCGAGCAGGTTCTGGCGGCGGCATCCGACCGTCTCGCACAGGGCGAGCATCGCGTCGAGGTGCTGGCCGAGGCGCATCTTGTACGACCGGTCGCCGGGGCTCTTGTCGATCAGTCGGCGCTGCTGCACGACGTCGCCGAGGCCGTACGCCATCCAGGCCACGGCGGGCTCGCCGTCGCGGCCGGCGCGGCCGGTCTCCTGGTAGTAGCCCTCGACCGACTTGGGCAGATCGACGTGCGCCACGAACCGGACGTCGGGCTTGTCGATGCCCATGCCGAACGCGATCGTGGCGACCATGACGACGCCGTCCTCGCGCAGGAACCGCGACTGGTTGCGGGCCCGGATGGAGGCGTCGAGTCCTGCGTGGTACGGCAGCGCGTCGATGCCCTGCGTCCGCAGATACTCGGCGGTCTGCTCCACGGTCTTGCGGCTGAGCGCGTAGACGATGCCCGCGGATCCGGCCTCCTGCGAGCGGATGAAGGACACGAGCTGGCGTCGCGGATCGACCTTCGGCTCGATGCGGTACTGGATGTTCGGGCGGTCGAAGCTCGCCACGAAGTGCGCGGCCGAGTCGAGGCGCAGGCGTTCCGCGATCTCACGGTGCGTCTCATGCGTCGCCGTCGCCGTGAGGGCCATGCGCGGGACGCCGGGGAACAGATCGGCGAGCCCGCCGAGGGTGAGGTAGTCGGGCCGGAAGTCGTGGCCCCACTGCGAGACGCAGTGCGCCTCGTCGATGGCGATGACGCTGAGTGAGCCGCGCTGCAGCAGCGACGCGGTCGCGGCGGAGGAGAGCCGCTCGGGGGCGACGTAGATGAGGTCGAGCTGGCCGGTCAGGTAGGCCTGCTCGACGCGGGCGCGCTCCTGCGCATCCTGCGTCGAGTTGAGGTACGCCGCGCGCACGCCGTTGGCGAGGAGCGCATCGACCTGGTCGTGCATCAGCGCGATCAGCGGGCTGATGACCAGCCCGGTGCCCTCGCGCACGAGCGCGGGCACCTGGAACGTCACACTCTTGCCGCCGCCGGTGGGCATCAGGACGATCGCGTCGCCGCCGCCGATGACATGGTCGACGATCGCGGCCTGGTCGCCGCGGAACGCGTCGTATCCGTAGACCGTGTGCAGCGCCTCGCCGGCGGTCGCGTAGCGGGCGGGCGTGGCGGCGAGCGGTGCCGCGGGCGGAGGGGCGAACGAAGCGGATGCCGCTGCCTCACGGGCCGACGGTGGTGCCCAGGCGTCCTCCGGCGGTGGCGCCCATTCGTCGTCGGGCGGCAGGTACTCGTCAGGGTTCCACGCGACGTCGGCGTAGGGGTCGGCCGGAGTCGCTGTAGTCACCCCTCCAGGGTATCCGCGACCGCCGACGTACCCGGCCGACCGGGAATCACGAAGCCGTCACCGTCGCAGACGGTTCACGATTCAGTCTCCCGTCGAAGGCGCGGTCCGAATCACCGCTGAATCGCGGTCACGCGGCATCGCGGCGGACACGCCAAGACTGAACTGCGAACCGTGCGGCGTCGGAGACGCTGGGGCGGTCGGCGCGAGCGGGGGCGACCCAGCACCGCGGCAGGCTAGAGGGTGAAGCCCTCGGCGTACCGGACCCGCTTCTCGCCGGCACGCACGGGGAAGCCGAGGCGGTTCTGAAGCGGCGGGAGGGGGCAGTTCATCTGGTTGGAGAACCCGCACGGCGGGACGATCGCGCGGTTGAAGTCGATGACGACGGGCTGACCCTCGCCGATGGCCTCCGTGGCGGGCCGCTCGAGGAACAGGAACCGTCCGGCGCCGTAGGTCTCGGAGCCGTTGGTCGGATCGCCGAAGACGAGCTGCAGCAGCGCCCGCTCGCCGTCGGTCGTGTCGAGCGCAGCGAGGCGGTACTCCCGGCCCTCCCACGTGAAGACGAGGTCGCCGGAGACGATGTGCTCGCGCGTGCCGCCGGCATCCTTCAGATGTTCGAAGGGCACGACGCGCTCCTCGTCCACCAGCTCGAAATGCCCCTCGACGACGAGGTCGGGGTCGTAGTCGTACGACTCGATCTCTTCGAACGCGGCCCGGGCCGGGGCATCCGCTCGCCAGATCCGGTAGCCGTGCTGCGGCTCGCCCGTGTCGATGTCAGTGCGGGTCAGCCGGGTCAGGACGGCGTCCTCGGGGTGGCCGCTGCGCGCCTCGCTGTCGTCGACCGGCGGGACTCCGGACCCCGACCACTGCGTCAGCACCAGCGACAGTGAGCCGAGCGGCCCCGTCACGGAGGCACGACGGCTCTCGTTCCAGTCGGTCCACTCCGCGATCGCATCCACAGGTGTTGCAACGTCACTCGTCATGGATGTATTCGATCACCGCGCCGCGCGGCCGCGAAATCGTGTGGCCGCGTGTGTCGTCCCAGCCCGCGGGCAGCCGATTCCTCCACGCGCAACGTCGGAGATCGCCACAACCTCGGTGAAAAGAACCCCGGACCGGTCGAAGAACCGCAGATCTCCGACAATGTGGCGCACGGGCCGCAAGCTCGGTCCGCGACACCCCTCCACCGCAATGTCGGAGATCACCACGACGTCGGCGAAATCGGGCCCGAAGGGGCCGACGAACGGAGGCTCTTCGACGTTGTGGCGCACGGCGGGCCAGACAAGCCCGTCCGACTACAGCCGCAGCACTTCGGTGACGCGCACCACCGCGGTGCCTTCCTCTTCGGATGCCGCGAGGTCGACCTCCGCCCGGATGCGCCAGTCGTGGTTGTGGTCGGGGTCGTCGAGGGTCTGCTCGACGCGCCAGATGCCGGGCTCCGACTCGTCGATGCTCACCAGCGCGGGGGAACGCGCGGGGCCACCGGTGAGCAGCTCGTCGTGCTCGTCGTAGTACGTGTCCAGGATGGCCGGCCAGTCGACGTCGGGATCCAGCTCGGCCAGTTCGTCGTCGCGCTGCCGCGCCGCGAGCTGCACGCGACGGAACAGCTCGTTGCGCACGAGCACCACGAACGCGCGGCGGTTGGTCAGCACCGACGGCGGTGCGGGCGGCACGACGGGCGCGGTCGGGTCGTCGACCGGGTTGATCAGGCTCTCCCACTCGTCGACCAGGCTCGAGTCGACCTGTCGCACCAGCTCACCGAGCCACGCGATCAGGTCGAGCAGGTCCTCGGTCTGCGCCTCTGCCGGAACCGTCTGACGGATCGCCCGATACGCGTCGCTGAGGTAGCGCAGCACCAGGCCCTCGCTGCGGGCGAGCTGGTACATCGAGGTGAACTCGGCGAACGACAGCGCCCGCTCGAACATGTCGCGCACCACCGACTTCGGCGACAGCGCGAAGTCGCGCACCCACGGCTGGCTCGAGGCGAACACCTCGAACGACTGCTCGAGCAGCTCGGCGAGAGGCTTCGGGTAGGTGACATCCTCGAGCAGCTCCATGCGCTGGTCGTACTCGATGCCGTCGCGCTTCATCGCGGCGACCGCCTCGCCGCGCGCCATGAACTGCTGCTGCGACAGCACCGGCCGCGGGTCGTCCAGCGTCGCCTCGATGATGCTGACGACGTCGAGCGCGTAGTGCCCGGTGCCGATGCTCGGCTGCGATCCGGCGGGAGGGGCGGATGCCACGGACCGCGACTCCTCCGGATCCAGCAGCTCGATCGCGGCGAGCGCGAAGGGCGACAGCGGCTGGTTGAGGGCGAAGTTCGGCTGCAGATCGACGGTGAGACGGATGCCGCCATCCGGGCCGACCTCGACGACGTCGGCCGCGACGAGCGTGCGGAAGATCGCGAGCGCGCGGCGCGCCAGCTCGTACTTGCGGGGCCGGGGCTCGTGGTTGTCGAAGACGAGCGACCGGATGTTCGCGAAGACGTCGCCACCCCGGGCGATGACGTTGATCATCATCGCGGCGGTGAGCTGCAGGTGCGGCGTGAGCGGCTCGGGCTCGGCCGCGACGAGGCGTTCGAACGACGCCTCGCCCCAGTTGACGAAGCCGGCCGGAGCCTTCTTGCGCACGACCTTGCGCAGCTTCTTCGGGTCGTCCCCGGCCTTGGCCACCGCGGCGGTGTTCTCGATCTCGTGCTCGGGCGCCATCACGACCACGGTGCCGGCGGTGTCGTACCCCGCTCGTCCCGCACGCCCCGCGATCTGGTGGAACTCGCGGGCGCTGAGCTGCCGCATCCGCTGTCCGTCGTATTTCGAGAGCGCCGTGATCAGCACGGTGCGGATCGGGACGTTGATGCCTACGCCGAGCGTGTCGGTGCCGCAGATGACCCGGAGCAACCCCCGCTGTGCGAGCGTCTCGACCAATCGTCGGTAGCGCGGCAGCATGCCCGCGTGGTGCACGCCGATACCGGCGCGCACGTACCGGGAGAGGGTGCGACCGAACGTGGTGGTGAAGCGGAAGCCGCCGATCGCCTCGGCGATCTCGTCCCGCTGCGCGCGGGTGACGACCTTGACGGACGAGAGCGCCTGCGCGCGCTCCATGGCCGCGGCCTGCGAGAAGTGCACGACGTAGACGGGCGCCTGCCCGGTCTCCAGCAGCTCCTCGACGGTCTCGTGGATCTGGGTGCGGGCGTAGGAGAAGTGCAGCGGCACGGGACGCTCGACTCCTGTGATGCGGGCGGTCGGCCGCCCGGTGCGCCGCACGAGGTCGTCGGCGATCTCGGTGACGTCGCCGAGCGTCGCCGACATCAGCACGAACTGCGCGCGGGGCAGGAGCAGCAGGGGCACCTGCCAGGCCCACCCCCGGTCGGGGTCGCCGTAGTAGTGGAACTCGTCCATCACGACCTGGTCGGCGTCGGTGTCGGCGCCGTGGCGCAGGGCCTGGTTCGCGAGGATCTCGGCGGTGCAGCAGATGATCGAGGCATCCGGGTTCACCGACGAGTCGCCGGTGACCATCCCCACGTTCGCCGCTCCGAAGATCTCGACCAGCGCGAAGAACTTCTCGCTCACGAGCGCCTTGATCGGTGCCGTGTAATAGGTCTTCCCGCCGCGGGCGAGGCACGCCAGGTGCGCGGCGACGGCGACCAGCGACTTGCCGGTGCCGGTCGGGGTGGAAAGGATGACGTTCGCACCCGAGACCAGCTCGATGATCGCCTCGTCCTGCGCGGGATACAGCGTCAGGCCGCGCCCGGAGGCCCACTGGACGAACCCCTCGTAGACCGCATCGGGGTCGGACCCGCGCGGCACGAGGTCGAGGAGAGCGTCGGGCATCTCCCGAGTCTGCCTCATCCACCTGGGCTGCACCCCCGCCAGCCCGGTTGCGCTCCGCTCGCCTAGGCCGCGCCCGCACCCCCGACCGTGGCGGAACACCCCGGCCGCGCCGTACGTTGGAGTTCACGACGAGAGGAAGACCGTGACCGATATCAGCGACGTGCTCACCGTGACCCGCAATGACGAGGCCGGACGCTACGAGATCCACGTGGGCGAGGTGCTCGGCGGATTCACCGAGTTCGTGCCCGACGCGCGCGGCCGACTCGTCTTCCCGCACACCGAGGTCGATCCTGCGTTCAAAGGCAAGGGGCTGGCCTCCGTCCTGGTCTCGCAGGCGATGACGGATGTCGCATCTCGCGGCGAGACCGTCGTTCCGCAGTGCCCGTTCGTGGTCCGCTACCTGCGTGAGAACGACGTTCCGGGCCTCACCATCGACTGGCCGTCGGGAGGCGGCGGGGTATGAGCCGCTTCGACGTGGACGCCGAGGCCATCGCCGAGGCGACCGCGCCCTGCGACGGCCCACGGGCGCTGCTGCTGGAATCGCGTGCGGTGCCGCTGGGCGGCGTACGCGGCATGGAGGTGCATCGCGCGCTGCCGCAGCGCGACCTGCCGATGGTCGGGGCGTGGTGCTTCCTGGACCGCTTCGGCCCGCAGGTCACCCGCATGCGCGTCGAACCGCACCCGCACATCGGGTTGCAGACCGTGACCTGGCCGTTCGTCGGCGAGGTTCGGCACCGCGACACGGTCGGCAGCGACGTGGTGGTGCGACGGGGCGCTCTCAACCTGATGACCAGCGGAGCCGGGATCGCGCACTCCGAGTACTCGGTCGGGGAAGAGGCCGCCGCCCTGGACGCGCTCCAGCTCTGGGTCGCCCTCCCCGAATCCCGCCGCCACGGCGCGCCCGCGTTCGAGCGGCACGAGTCGCTGCCGACCCTCGCGCTCGACCCGGTGCGCGGCGAACCCGGCACCGCGACGGTCGTGATGGGCGAGCTCGGCGACGTGCACTCGCCCGCGACGGCGTACACGCCGATCGTCGGGGCTGAGGTGCACGTGCCCGCCGGCTCGCGCGTGCGCATCCCGCTGCGCGCGGACTGGGAGTATGCGCTCGCAGGGGTGGACGGCGTGGTCGTCATCGAGACGGTCGCATCCGTCGATGCGGCGCACCTGCTCTACCTCGGCACCGGACGCACCACGATCGAGCTCGAGAGCAGCGACGGCGCCACGGTGTTCCTGCTCGGCGGCGAGCCGTTCGAGGACGAGATCGTGATGTGGTGGAACTTCGTCGCACGCTCGCACGAGGAGATCGTCGAGGCGCGCGACGCCTGGGAGGCCGGCTCAGCCCGATTCGGGCGCGTGGTCGGCCACGGCGACGAGCGTATCCCCGCCCCGCCCCTGCCGCACGTACGCCTGACGCGTCGCCGCCGCCGCGTCTGAATCGCGCAGGACGAAGGGGCCCGGGCTAGGCCCGAGCCCCTCCGTGTCACATCACTTCAGGACGAGGAACCCGGAGAGTCCGGTGGACCCCTCCACCGTCGCGCTACCCGCGTACTGGGCGATCACGACATGGATCCCACGGTTCTGCTTGGGCAGGTTGAAGGTGACCGCGCCACCCGCGAGGGTGCCGGTGTACTTCTTCGAGTCGACCCAGACTGTGACCGCACCCTCGGCCGGCGCCCCACCCGACGGTGTAACTGCGACCGTCACGGCGTAGCTGTCCGACGTCTTGCCGACGTAGCGGTTCATCGTCACCTTGGTGTTCGAGCTGAAGGCGACGAACACCTCGTTGCTCACCGCCGAGCCGGTGTTGATGTTTCCCGCCTGCGTGGCGGTGACCCGGGCTGACAGCGTCGCTCCGATGTCGGCCTTGGTGACCTTGTACCGGTTGGTGGTGGCACCGTCGATCGGAGCCCCGTTGCGAAGCCACTGGTAGGTGAGGGCCACATCCTTCGGCTCCCACTTTCCGTCCGACACCTTGAGGGTCGATCCGACCTTCGGGGTTCCGGTCAGCTTCGGCGCCGTGGTGGCCACCGGTGCCGCAGCACCCGCGTCGACCTGGAGAACCGTCCGCACCGCCGAGTCGCCGTACTGCACGACGCCGAGGTAGCTGGTGTCGGGCTGCAGACCGGTCCACGACAGCGAGTACGTCGCCTGCTGGCCGAACGTCACCGGCAGCGGGTTCGGCGTCGCCGTGAGCGAGCCGGCACCACCCGGGGCGACGATCGCCGAGGTCAGGTCCCACGTCATGGGCTGGGTCGTGAGGTACATGTTCGTGACGACCATGTACCAGCCCGGCGTCGGGTCATCCAGCGACACCTCTTCATCGGCCGAACCGGTGGCCGATGTCCAGCGCTGGTAGTAGCGCGTGTCGGTCGGGCTCACGATGCGGTAGACGAACAGGTCGAGGTCGGCGCCGGTGTCATCCGACGAGTCCAGCGACCAGCGGGCGAGCGAGCTGTCCGCGGGCACCTCCTGGATCCACGACACGTCGCCGTTCGCGTTGCCCGAGTCCTGGTCACCGGAGTGGCCGGGCACCGCGTGGGCGGGATCGGTCAGCAGATCGATGGGCGCGAGGCCCGTCAGGCCGAGGGCGAGCTGACCGTCCACACCGGAGTCGATGGTCACGTCGGTGCTGCCGGTGATGCCCTCGCCGAGGACGTTCTTCGGGGCATCCGCCGTCACGGGCTGCACGGCCAGCGGGGAACGCACGACCTTGCCGTTGTCACCGGTCCAGGTGAGGAAGCCGGTGGCCCACTCCTCGACCGGAGCCGACGAGTTCTGGAACGTGACCGTGAACGACTTCTGCTCGCCTGCGGCACCGAAGCTCAGCGTCGCCGGCGAGACCGTGGTGGTGACACCGGGGATCGACGCGGATGCCTGGTAGGTGCCCGGACCGGTCGCCGTGACCGTGCGCGTGACCGTCTGCGCCTTGGACAGCGTGCCGATCGCGATCGAGGCGAGGTTGAGGTCGCTCGCATCGATGGCCGGCACGCCGAGGTCGGCGAGCCCGACACCCTTCAGGTACGCGGCCCAGTCGGTGGGACCGTTGTTGTACACGAGCCCGGCGTCGAGGTACTTCTTGGGGTCGACGTGACCGGCACCCTGCGAGAACGGGTCGGTGAAGGCCGAGCCATCCGAGTTGACCGTGTCGTACGCGGTCGTCATCAGGGCCGACTTGACCTCACCGGGTGTCGCATTCGGGTTCTCACCGAGGTACAGCGCACCGAGGCCGGCGACGTGCGGGGACGCCATCGAGGTGCCGGAGAGGAACCCGAACGTGGGTGCCGTGCCGGCGGGGTTGTTGGTCGCGGCGAGGATCGCCACACCCGGTGCGGCGACGTCCGGCTTGAGGATGTCGCTGCCGTCGGCCAGCATCGGTCCGCGGCTCGAGAAGCCCGCGATCTGCGGCGTGGGCGTCGTGACGCCGGTGGTGTTCTCGCCGACCAGGGTAGCCGTGGCGTCCGCGGTGTTGCGCACGTAGTCCAGCAGCGCCGCGCGGTACTGCGCGTCGATGTGGACCGTCGGGACCACGTGGAAGTCGTTGTCGAGCGAACCCGGCGTGACGTTCACGAGGATCATCGCGGTGCCGCCGGCGTTCTTCACCGTGTCCGACTTCTCGACGCGGGCGTTGGTGCCGCGATCGCAGACGACGATCTTGCCCGTGGCCTTGGCTGTATCCAGCGTGTCGGGGAAGCACAGTGCGGCGTTCGCCGCCGACGCACCCGCCGCAGCGATGTCACCCGAGTAGACGACGGGGCCCGTGACCGTGCCGCCGAAGGGCACCGTCACCGATGCGCCGGCGGCCTTGAGGCCGGACGGCAGCTCGACGGTTCCCTCGTAGGTCGGGATCGTGGATGCCGCGACCGTGGTGTACCAGGGCGACGCGTGGTCGGCCGTGGAGGCACCGGGGCCGTCGTTGCCGGCGCTGACCGCGACGAACACACCCGCGACAGCCGCGTTGAAGAACGCGATGTCGTCGGCCGCGAGAGTCGTGGTGGCTGCGCCGCCGCCGATCGAGTAATTGATGACGTCGACGCCGTCCGACACGGCCGCGTTGATGGCCGCGATCAGGTCGCTGCCGGCGCAGATGTCGTCGGTGTTGTCGAGGGGGTCGGGGCCGTCGTAGCAGGCCTTGTACGCCGCGACCTTGGCGGCCGGGGCCACACCCGAGATCGCGCCGAAGTCGACACCGCCCACCGAGGCCGTGACGGCGTTGTTGCCGGCCGCCGTGCTCGCGGTGTGCGAACCGTGGCCTGCGCCATCACGCGGCGAGAGGATGTCGTACTGGAAGTCGAACCCTGCCGCTGCGGCACCGGTGGAGAAGAACTGGGCGCCGATGAGCTTGGTCGAGTACGCGTCGTTGCTCCACTGGGCCCCGCTCACACGGTCACTGCGGAACTGCGTCCCGTCGGCCTTGTCGAATACCACGGTGTTGCCGTCGAGATAAGGCGCCGCGCCCGCGGTCGTGCCAAGCGCGTCACCGGCGAACGACGGGTTCTCCGGGGCGATGCCGGTGTCCACGACACCCACGACGATTCCCTTGCCCGCTTCGGAGATGCCGCCGACGGACTCCCAGACGCCGCCGGGGCCTTCGAGCCCGAGGAACTCGGTGGAAGGTGTGGCGTCAGGGTGGTAGATCTCGTCGGGGTAGACCGCGAGCACGCCTTCGCTGGCGGACACCTTCGCCGCCTGCTCGGGCGACATCTGGGCACTGAAGCCGTTGAGGACCGTCTGGTAGGTCGCATCGACGGTCACGCCGGATTCGGCGGCGACCGCCTTCTGGCGCTTCGCAAGGAACGCCTCGTACTTCTTCACGGCGGATGACTGCGTGTCGAGCTTCTCGCCCTCATCGGGTCGCGTCGCCACGAGCCCGGCCTCCCCGCCGGCATATGTCGCTGCCGGGTCTTCGTCGAGCAGCACGATGTAGGACCCTGTGGGTGAGTCGATCGGTGTCGGCGGCGGCAACTCCCCTCCGGGTGTCGCAGCAAAGCTTGCTGTTGCGGAACCGGTGAACAGTGCGGCGAGTGTGACGACCGCTGCTGCCCTCAGGGTGATGCGACTCATAGTGCGCTCCAAACATGGGGGTGTGCCGAGCGAAGAGGCAGGTCACCTGCGATCTGCCACGCAAAACATAACTCACAGGTCGTTCCCAGCCAAGGGGTTCGCGGGCAAATCGATGACTGACGGCCATTACGCTGGGCATGTGGCACCGTCATCCCGAATCTCGACGAGCGTTCTGCTCACCTGCGCGGCGATCGGTGTCGCCACGGGCGCCCTGCAAGCCGGTGCGGGGGCGATCAGCGGACCGGTCTCCGCGGCGGTCCCGCTCCTCTACGGACTCGTCCTCGGCGTGCACGTCCTTCCCGGCGTCGTGGCCCAGGAGCTGCTGCGTCGTCCGTGGGTGGCGTTGATCACCCACTTCGTGGCCGCGCTGGTGGCCAGTGCCGTGGTTCCGCTGTGGGCGGGGCGCTACATCGGCACCGCACTGCTGATCGGCGGGCTGCAGGAGGGCGTTGCCGCTCTGACCCGCTACAAGAGGTGGGAGGCGTGGCGCTTCTTCATCTCGGCGATCATCGTCGGTGTCGTGATCGGCGGCGCGATCTGGTTCGCCGCCGATGTCTCGCGCTTCCCGGTGTGGGGCCAGATCGTCTATCTGTCGCTGTTCGTGCTCGGCCCGGTGATCTGGACGGCGGTGGGCCTGGCGATCGGCTCGGCTCTGCGCCGGGCGGGTGTGGCGCGCACGAGTCGCCGCGACTGACGCGACGCTCGAGGTTCTCCGACGGTAAGGGTGGACTAAGTTAGGAGGAGCTAAGTCCCCTCCAGCCTGGAACCCCCGTGACCGTGATCGACCGCGACGCCTCCGCCCCCTCTGTCAGGGCGGCCGCTGCGGCACCCCTCCTGAGCGTCCGCGAACTCTCGATCACGCACGAGGAAGCGGATGCCCCGACCCCGGTGGACGTGACCTTCGATGTGTCTCCGGGCGAGGTGGTACTGCTCCTCGGACCGAGCGGCTCGGGGAAGTCCACGCTCACCCTGGCCCTGAACGGGCTCATCCCGCACGCGGTTCCGGCCGAGGTGACCGGCACGGTCTGGGTCGGCGATGCCGAGGCATCCGCCTCCACCGTCGCGCAGCTCAGTACCCGGGTGGGGATGGTGTTCCAAGACCCCGATGCACAGCTGGTGACGGGCACGCTGCTGGACGAGGTCGCCTTCGGACCGGAGAACCTGCGCATCCCGGTGGATGAGGTCCTGGCTCGCGCAGAGAGCGCGCTGCGCCGCGTCGGCCTCTGGGAGCGGCGCACGCAGAACCCCGACCTGCTGTCCGGCGGCGGTCGCCAGCGACTCGCTATCGCATGCGCCCTGGCGATGGGATCGCCGCTGCTGGTGCTGGACGAGCCGACCGCGAACCTCGACCCGCAGGGCATCGAGGAGGTCTATGCGGCGCTGGCCGAGCTCGTCGCCGACGGCGATCGCGGGATCGTCCTGGTCGAGCACAACCTCGATGCCGCCATCGGCTTCGTCGACCGCGTCGTCGTGCTCGACCAGTCTGGGCGCCTCGTCGCCGACGGAACGGTCGACGACATCCTGCGCGGACGGGCGGACGAACTGCACGAGCTCGGCGTGTGGCTGCCGACCTCGACCCTCGCGGCGCTGCGACTGCGCCGAGCGGGATGGATGCTGAATCCGCTGCCGCTGACTCCGCTCGAACTGCGTGCCGCGCTCGAGGCCGAGAACGGGCCGGAGGTGGCGCCTGCCGACTCTTCCCCGGTGGGTGAGGCGGCGCAGCCCTCCCCGGTCGCTGAGCCGGCGCAGCGAGACGAAACGCCCCCGCTCGTGCGAGTGCGCGACCTCACACTCCGCCGCGGCCGCTCGACCATCCTGCACGACATCGACCTCGACATCTCGACCGGAGAGTTCGTCGCCGTCGTCGGCGCGAACGGCGCGGGCAAGACCACACTCATCCAGGCGATCGCCGGCGTCATCGCGCCGCCGCGGGGCGCGGTCACGATCGGCGATCTCGACGTCGGTCGCGCGGACGCTCGCACCCTGTCGTCGCGCGTCGGGTTCGTCTTCCAGAACCCCGAGCACCAGTTCATCGCGCACACCGTGTTCGACGAGCTCGCGCACGGACTGCGGCTCCGGCACCTGCCCGACGCCGACGTGCGCGCTCGCACCGAGGAGCTGCTGGACCGCTTCGGCCTCACCGAGAAGGCCGGGTCGCATCCGTTCCTCCTCTCCGGCGGGCAGAAGCGTCGGCTGTCGGTCGGTACGGCGCTGGTCGCCGGCGCGCCGGTGCTCGTTCTGGACGAGCCCACGTTCGGGCAGGACCGTGCGCGCGCCGACGAGCTGCTCGATCTGCTGCGCGAGCTCAACGACGAGGGCACAACGATTCTCGTCGTCACCCACGACATGCAGCTGGTCACCGAGTACGCCGACCGCGTGATCGTCATCGACGACGGCCGTATCATCGGCAACGGTCCGAGCAGCGAGATCTTCGCCGATCACGCTCTCATCGCACGGGCCGGACTACGGCCGCCGCCCCTGCAGACCGCGCTGCACGGACTGTCGCGGCATCCCGAACTCGCGCGTGCGACCCGCCTCGCGGACCTTCCCGGAGGCGTCGCATGACCGCGCTGCCGCCGGCCCTGTCCACCCCCGCGCAGGCGCCCGCGCCGCGTTCCGTGTTCGATCCCTATGCACGGACCGCTCCGGCTTCGCGGGCGCGGTTCCTGTACGCCCTCAACCCGCTCGCGAAGCTCGCCGGCCCCGCGCCGGCGATGCTGCTCCTCGTGTTCGTGCGCGACCTGGCGACACCGCTCGCCTTCCTCGCGCTGGCCTACGCACTCGTGCTCGTCGGAGTGCGGTTCACCGGCCGCATCGCGCTGCTGCTGTTCGTCGCCATCCCGGTCGCCGTGGCCGCGATCGGCATCGGTTTCTCGCTGTGGGTGGATGCCGGGCAGGTCGACCACACCCCGGTCCTCGTACAGGTGGGCGGCTGGACCCTCTTCGAGGGCGCCCTCGAGATCGGGTTCGCCACGTCCCTGCGCCTCGCCGCGATCACCTCGCTCGCGCTGCTCGCGGGCCTCAGCACCACCGGGCCCGACCTGGTGCGCTCGATGGTGCAGCAGCTGCGCGTGCCGTACCGGATCGGCTACACCGCGCTCGCGGCCTTCCGCTTCGTGCCGCGCTTCGGCCACGAGCTCGAGGTGATCCGCCAGGCGCACCGGGTGCGCGGCGCACATGGCGGGCGCGGCCCGTTCGCCGCCCTCGCGCGCTGGGGCGGCTACATGGTGCCGCTGTTGGCTGGCGCCATCCGGCACGCCGAGCGCGTCGCCTTGGCGATGGATGCCCGCGCCTTCGGTGCCTACCCCGACCGCACCGAGCGGCACCTCGTTCCGTTCCGGGCGCGCGACGTGGTGTTCGTCCTCGCGTTCTGGATCGTCTCCGCCGGGCTGTTCGTCGCCTTCTTCCCGTGGACCCTGACCTGACGCACCCCTTCTGCTCGAGAGGACCCCGATGCCGCGCTTCAGCAGCCTCGTCAAGCCCGCCCACCAGGAACTCTTGCACTTGCGCGTCCTGCGCACGCAGCGACTGAGCCCGCACTGGGCACGCATCACCCTCGGCGGCGGCGAGATCGACCGATTCGACTACATGGGCTACGACCAGTGGTTCCGCATCTTCCTGCCGCTCGGCGGCGACGAGGGGCTCGACCGCATCCCGGCGAAGGCGAACAAGATCTTCGGCTACCTGAAATACCTTCGCATTCCCGACGGGATGCGGCCGGTCATGCGCAACTATTCCGTGCGCGCCTACCGCGAGAGTGGCCCCTCGGGCGGGCCAGAGATCGACGTCGACTTCGTGTTGCACGGCTCGATGGACGACGGCTCTGCCGGTCCCGCCTCGCGCTGGGCGCAGTCGTGCGAGGTCGGCGAGAGCGTCGTGATCATCGACGAGGGGCTGACGTTCAACCCCGAGCGCGGGACCGACCGCGTCGTGCTCGTCGGCGATGAGACGGCGCTGCCCGCCATCACCGCGATCTGCGCGAGCCTGCCGACGGACGCCTCGGGCGTCGTCATCCTCGAGGCGCCCTCCGTCGCCGATGTGCTGGAGTTCACTGCGCCGGCGGGCATCGATGTGCAATGGCTGGTGCGCGATGACCACGATGCCAAGCCGGGAGTGCTCGCCCTCGAGGCCCTGCGGAGTGCCACGCTGCCCGATGCCCCCTTCCACGCCTACATCGCCGGCGAGCAGGCGCTGCCGACCGGCGCCCGCCGCTACCTGGTGGCCGAGCGCGAGGTAGACAAGCACCACGTGAGCTTCTGCGGCTATTGGCGCGTCGGCGCCGCCTCCCCCGCTCCGAAGTCGCAACAGGCCGGCTCGATCGAGGGAGCCGTGCGGTGAGCCGGGTCTCGACCGCCTACCTGCTCACGTGCGCGGCGATCGGCGTGGCCGGGGGTGTGCTGCTGTGGGGCGCCACGGCCTTGTCGACCGCCCTGTTCGCCGTCGTGCCGTTCTTCTCCGTCATGATCGCGGGCCTCTGGCTTCTTCCCGCCGTCGTCGCGCTCCGGCTGCTCGAACGCCCACTTGCCGGACTGCTCGTCGGGCTGATCTCCGGCCTCGTGGTCTTCCCGTTCCTAGCCACCAACCTGTGGTGGGCGTTCTTCGCCGAGCTGCCGTTCCTCCTGGCGCTGTACCGGTCCTGGAAGACGTGGCAGTACTTCGCCGGGGCCGCGTTCGTCGGCATCGTGTACCCGATTCTCGCGGCGGTGTCGTTCGACCTGTGGTCGATGCCCTTCTGGACCCAGGTCGGCTTCTTCGCGCTGACACTCGCGAGCTGCCTCGCCGGCACGTTCCTCGGGATCCTGATCGGCGACCGGCTTCGTGCCACCGGTGTGGCGCGGCTCGCCCGAAGGCGCGGCCTCGCAAGCCGGGGCCTCGGCCGCGGCGACGGGCCCGCAGGGCAGCACTAGATCAGGCGCTGTGCGCTGCGGCGGGCAGCCAGCCACCGCCGCTCGGACGCGCCCTCGACGAGCGCAATGGCGCGGTCGTAAGCCGCGGCCGCATCGGCCCGCCGTCCCGCGGCGGCGAGGAGGTGCGCCCGCGTGGCCCAGTACGGACCGAAGCTCCCCGCGCCATCGATCTCATCGAGGGCCGCAAGACCCGCCGCCGCGCCACGGGCGTCGCCGGTCGCGGCGGCGAGCGCGACCCGTGCGCCGAGGGTCGGGGCCACCGCGACGAGCGCGACATGGAGGCGCTCCACGACGGCGGCGTCCACCGCCTCTCCCGATGCGCGCGCCGTGACGGCGGACTGGATCGCCGCCTCGAGCTGGAACCGTCCGGGACGGTGGAACGCATATGCCGTCTGCAGCATCTGCTCTCCTCGGATGATCAGCGCGGCATCCCACCCCGCCGGATCCTGCTCGTCGAGCGGGACGAACTCGCCGCCGGCGGCGGAGCCCCGCGCGGCGGAGAGCGCGACCAGCGCGGCCAGACCGTACGCTTCGGGCTCGTCGCCCAGCAGCTCGGCGAGGGTGACCGCGAGGTAGAGCGCCTCGCCGGACAGGTCGGCGTCATCCCTCCACGCCACCGCGTAGGCGCCGTACACCGCCTCGAGCACCGCGGGCAGCCGCGCCGGCATGTCGGCCCGCGTCGGCACGGCGAACGGAATGCCCGCGTGCCGGATCCGGCGCTTCGCCCGCACGAGCCGCTGCGCCATGACCACCGGCGGCACCGCGAACGCGCGGGCGATCTCGGCCGCGCCGATGCCGAGCACGACCTGCAGCATGAGCGGGGTGCGCACGGCGGCGTCGATCGCCGGATGCGCGCACACGAACAGCAGCTCGAGCCGTTTGTCGGGGATCGCGTCGAGATCGAGATCGTCGAGGACGGCCATGACGGATGCCTCCTCCTCCAGTACGGCGGATGTGCGGTGCGCTGCCGACCCCAGGAGGTCGCGCTGTCGGTTGCGTGCGACGGTGAGCAGCCAGCCCTCGGGGTTCGCCGGCACACCCTGCTCGGCCCACACCGTGAGGGCGCGTTCGAAGGCGTCCGCGAGTGCGTCCTCGGCGAGTGGAATGTCGCGCGTCGGCGCCGCGAGCAGCGCGACGAGGCGGCCGTACGAGGCACGCGCCGCGCGCTCGGCGGCGGCACGTGCGTCATCCGGACCCTCGTGCGGCGGCATCACATCCCCGCGAACGCCGTCCATTCGCCGTCGACGAAGCGCGTCGCGGTCGGGCGGATCTCCACCGTGCCGTACTGCGCGGACGGCACCTTGGCCGCCCAGGCGATCGCCGCGTCCAGGTCGGCCACGTCGATCACGAAGGTGCCGCCGAGCTGCTCCTTCGTGGCCGCGAAGGGTCCGTCCTGGACGACGAGTTCGCCGCCCGCGAGCGAGACCGTCGTGCTGATCGCGGAGGGTTGGAGCACCTCGGCCGACTGCAGGGCGCCTGCGTCGTTCAGCTCCTTGGCGTACAGGTCGAAGGCCCGCATCCCCTCGGCCATCGCCTCGGGTCCGAGCTCGTCGGGGCTCATCTCGGGGTAGTGCAACAACAGGGTGTAGCGCATGATCGCGTTCCTCTCGTCGGTTCATGCTTGCACCACCATGACGATCGAGCACGCCCCGGATCGACAGCATCCAGGAAATGCCGCTCGAATCAACGGATGCCGCGACCCCCGCCCATCGAGGCCAGAGGTCGCGGCATCCGGAAAGCCCCGAGAGCCCGCCGTACGGCAAAGACAGGTCTGCGCGAGCTGGATCGCGTGCGACGAGAGCATCGTGACCGGCGAGTCACCGCGACGTATCATGCCGTCAGGGCAATTTCGGGAACACCGGTCCACGGTGCCGGCGAAGCGCGTCCCCAACCTTGCCGGGCTCCCTTACGCGGCGATGGTCGGAGGCAACTGTGCGGACAGAGGCGAAGAGCCGCTCCGGGGGGTTTCTTCCAATCCTGCGCTGGCTGCCCCGGTACGAGGCGCGATGGCTGCGTGCGGACATCATCGCGGGAGTGGCCGTCGTCGCGATGATCGTGCCGAAGAACCTCGGCTATGCCGAGATCGCGGGCATCCCGGTTCAGAACGGCCTGTACGCAGCGGCGGCCGGCGCGATCATCTACGCGCTGTTCTGCACGTCACGTCAAATCTCCACCGGACCGAGCTCGGCCTTGGCGACTGTCGCTGGGGGTGCGGTGATCGTGACCGGTGTCACCGGCGGTGATGCGGCACAGCTCGTGGCCGCGATCACGCTGGTGACCGGCATCCTGTTGCTGCTTCTCGCGCTTTTCCGAATGGGCTGGATCGCCCAGTTCCTTTCGAGGGCCGTCGTCACCGGGTTCCTGGCCGGGGCCGCGGTCGACGTGGTCGTCGGCGAGCTGCCCAAGTTGACCGGCACCTCCGGCGAGGGCGACAACGTTTGGCGAGAGTTCGCGTCGTGGATCGTCGGCTTAGGCGCCATCCACGTCCCGACATTGGTGGTCGGCGCGGGGGCCCTCGCGGTGATCTTGGCTCTGCGATTCTGGGCGCCGAAGGTCCCTGGCGCGCTGGTGCTGGTTTTCGGCGGTCTCCTCGCCTCCTCCCTGCTCGACCTAGGCGCACGAGGCGTGGCGCTGGTCGGCGCCGTGCCGAGCGGGCTGCCCGTCCCGCAATTGCCGAGCCTCGACATCGTGCTGCGGAACGTCCCTGAGATCGTGGTTGCGTCGTTGGCGCTGCTGCTGATCGGGTTCTCGCAGACGGCAGGCGACGCCCGGTCCTTCGCGACCCGGCACCATTACCGCATCGATGCGAACCAGGAGGCGGTCGCCCAGGGGATGGCCAACGTCGGCGCCGGTCTGTTCCAGGGGATGCCGGTCTCGACGAGCCTGTCGGCCAGTTCACTCAATGACTCCGCCGGCGCGCGCACGCCCGTGGCATCGCTGACCACGGGAGGGCTGGTGATTCTGACACTGCTCTTCCTCGCGCCTCTCTTCTCGGAACTGCCGAAGGCGGTGCTGGGAGCCATCATCATCGACGCGGTCGTGTTCGGCATGATCGACGTGAAGGAGTTCGCTCGCTTGCGGCGCGTGTCCAGATTCGATTTCTGGATTGCTGTGGCGGCGCTGGTGGGGGTGCTCTCGGCGGGCGTGCTGTTCGGGATCGTCATCGGCATCGCGTTGTCGCTCGGGTGGCTGATCTACGTCTCGACGCGACCCGCCATGCCTCTTCTGGGCCGCGAGCCCGGCACCCAGGTCTTCCGCGACATCGACCTCAACCCTGCCGATGAGACCTTCCCCGGGATCGCCGTGATACGTCTGGACGGCGGCCTGTTCTTCGCCACCGCGGAGGCACTCGATGAGCGCATCCGCGAAATCATCTCCACGGACCCGCCCCTCACGGCACTGGTGATCGATCTGGAAGGCGTCGCGTTCGTCGACTCGCAGGGCGCAGCGAAACTCACCGAACTCGTCGACCTGATGGACGCCGAGGGCGTCACGCTGCGACTGGCCCGAATCAAATCACGAGTCCTCGCCGTGCTGAAGGCCGAGGGCATCCTCGATCGGATCGGCACCGACCACGTTCACGGCAACGTCCACCGGGCCGTGCAGGCGCAACTGGCCCAGAGCGCAGAGGACGAGACGAGCGGAAGCTGACTCTGACGCGTGACGCCGAGTCAGTCAACTGAGATCAGCCGTGCCGGGGGCAGATTCCCGCCGTAGATGTAGTGCGGGAATCAGCGTGATTCGCCGTTGCGACCACAAGCGCCCCGCAACGCGTCTGGTGGGCAACACCCAAACTACGTGCCCCTCGGCGTGGAGCCCTCGGGCTCGTACACTGACCCCATGGCAGCACATGGGAAGCACCCGCTCCATCACGATCCCATCGTCACGGTGACCCCGAACCCCGCGCTCGACATCGGAACCACCGCTGCTCAGGTGGTGCCCGAGCATAAGATGCGCTGTGGGCCCACCCGGTTGGATCCGGGTGGCGGCGGGATCAATGTCTCGCGTGTCATACACAACCTCGGCGGCCGATCGATCGCCGTGTACACGGTCGGCGGTCCGACCGGCCAGGCCTACCGCGACTTGCTCGAGCGAGAAGGCATCGTCGGCCGTGCCGTTCGTGTCGCCGCCAACACGCGCTCGAGTTTCACCGTCGATGAGACTGACACTGGCCGGCAGTTCCGGTTCGTGCTGCCCGGTCCCGAGCTGAGAGAGCCTGAGTGGAGGGCCCTCCTGTCTGCGGTGGCCGACGACATGCCCATCGGCGGATACATCGTGCCGAGCGGAAGCCTGCCTCCCGGCGCCCCGGTGGACCTCTATGCACGCATCGCGCGGCTCGCCCGCGAGAAAGGGACACGGTGCGTCATCGATACGTCCGGTGAGGCCTTGCGCGCTGCACTCGACGAGGGCGTGTACCTGATCAAGCCGAGCCGGCGCGAACTGGGCGAACTGGTCGGTGCCCAACTCCATGATGAGGTCGAAATGCAGGAGGCCGCTCGCGAACTCGTGCATACCGGTGGGTGCGAAGTGGTGGCTCTCACCATGGCGGCCGACGGCGCACTGGTTGTCACCGCAAACGAGGCGTTGCGCCTGCCCGCGGCACCGATTGAGGCTAAGAGCACTGTCGGGGCCGGCGATTCTTTCCTCGGGGGATTCGTGTTTCGGCTCGCTCAGGGGAATGACGTGACCACGTCATTCCGCACGGCGGTCGCCTCTGGCGGCGCCACCGCTATGCTGCCGGGAACCGAACTGTGTCATTCGGACGACGTCCACGCACTGGAGGCGGGCCTCACCCCGATCGACGTCACGCGCGAACGACGCCCACATTCCTGATGCGCCTTCCGAACGTGTCCGCCGACCGACCGACATTCGCATCCAGCCCTATCGTCCGGCCAGTTGCTCGTCGACGACGCAGATGTTGGGCGGGTCGGCTCAGTCCTCCGAGGCCGCCCCGCCGCAACATCTCATCGATTTCATGGATCAACTCACGCAACTGAGCTCAGGTTGAAAGCCGAGGATCAACTTAAAGGCCGTGAAGTCGCACCTTTACAGACGTCTCACACCGGTTCAGCGAACGGTCAGCGCTTGCCGACGATCTGGCGGCTGACGAGGTCACGCATGATCTCGTTGGTGCCGCCGTAGATGCGGTGCACGCGGGCGTCGAGGAACGCGCGGGCGATCGGGTACTCGGTGATGTACCCGTAGCCGCCGTGCAGCTGCACGCCGGTGTCGAGCAGCTCCCACTCGCGGTCGGTGGTCCAGAACTTGACCTTCGCGGCCTCTTCAGCCGTGAGCTTCTTCTCGGTGTAGAGCATCATGGCGCGGTCGACGTAGGCCCACATCACGTCGACCGTGGTGGCCATGTCGGCGAGCTTGAAGCGCGTGTTCTGGAAGTCGGCGATCGGCTGGCCGAACGCCTCGCGGCTGAGCGTGTAGTCGCGCGTCCAGACGAACGCGGCCTCGCCCGCGGCGGCAGCCGCGACACCGATCGAGAGGCGCTCGAGCGGCAGGTTCATCATGAGCTGGATGAAGCCGAGCCCCTCCTTGCCGCCGATGAGGTTCTCGTCCGGCACGAACACGTCCACGAACGACATCTCCGCCGTGTCCCAGCCGTGGAAGCCCATCTTCTCGAGCTTCTTGCTGTGCTCGAAACCGGCCATGCCGTCCTCGAGGATGACGAGGCTGAAGGCGTCGGCCTTGTTGCCCTCGCCCGTCTTGACGAACGTGACGACGATGTCGGCGGTCGCGCCCGACGAGATGAACGTCTTGGCGCCGTTGACGATGTAGCCGCCGTCGACCTTCTTCGCGGTGGTCTTGATGCCGCGCAGGTCGGACCCGGTGCCGGGCTCGGTCATCGCGAGCGCGCCGAGCACTTCGCCCGTGGCCATGCGGGGGAGCCACTTCTCCTTCTGCTCCTGCGTGCCCATGTGCGCGATGTACGGCACGGCGAGGTCGTCCTGGATGCCGAAAGCCCCGGCGAGCGAGCCGTAGCCGGCGCCGATGACCTCTTCGAGCACGATCGAGCGGAAGCGGTAGTCCTGCAGCATCCCGGCGCCGCCGAACTCCTCGGGAACCGAGAGTCCGATGATGCCCGCCTCGCCCGCGGCGAGCATGGTCGCGCGGTCGATCTCGCCGTCGACCTCCCACTGCTTGCGCTTCTCTTCGCTCGCGAAGCGCTTGAGGAACTCCTTGACGACGTCGCGGAACGCCTCGTGGTCTTCGTCGTAGATCTGGCGATCCATGTGCCGGTCCTTCCCTGTCCGCGTCGCGCGGTCCGTGTCGAGGCGACGGTTCGTGGAGCCGCGTCGCCGCTGCGATTGTAGGGTACCGGGATGGGCGCGCGCTGAACCCCTGTGACATCGCATCCCGCGAACGATGGAACTGGGTACCGCGTTGTGGGATGCCTCTATCCGATGTAGCCGCTGGCGGGTTCGAGTCCGAAGAACTCCTCGAACGTGTGCCAGCCGCCGTCGTGATACTCACGCGCCAGATCGGGCCCGATGTACCGCAGGTGCCACGGCTCGGGGAGGTAGCCGGTCACCGGGGTCCCCCCGTCCTCGTACCGCACGATCCAGCCGTACTCGAACGCATGCGCAAGGACCCACTGCCCCTGCGCCGTCGCGGCGAGGTCGTCGAGCGTTCCGCACCCGCCGGCGCACGCCACCACGTCGGCCGCGAGTCCGCTCTGGTGCTCGCTGTAGCCGGGTCGCGCGCTGACCAGATCGGCCCCGTCCGTACCGCGGGCCGCCACCTGGTTGCCGTACGAGGTCACCTGGGTCGTGTACGACCGATAGCCGCTCTCGAGCGCGATCTCACCGACACCGGCGGTCGCCGCGGCAGCGGCCATGGCGGCGAGTGAGGCTGCGGCATCCGATCGCAGAGCCCCACCGGAGAGACTGCGGACGCCCTCCGGCATCGCGACCGACGCCGGGGCGTAGTCGAGCGGGACGAACGGGCGGACCTTGTTGATGACGACCCAGACGCGCGCCGGATCGGCCAGGGAGACGCATGGCGCCATGCCGGATGCCACGGCCTGCCGGAACTCGGTGGCGCCGCCCATCGCGGCGATGGTCGCGGCGTCGTCGCCGGCCGTCAGTGCGGCGGTGACCTCCGGTGTGTCGCACGGGCTGATGGCCGCGAGCTCCGCGACGGCGGAGGGCGCCGGTGGCGGCACGGGCGGCGGGGCGATCGACGCGGCCACCTGGGGCACCGGGGCGAGCAGGGCGAGCGCACCCGCACTGTCGGACACGGGGGAACCGGTGACGGCGGCGGTCACGGCGGCTGCGCCTCCGAACACCAGGGCCCCCGCCGCAGCGATGACGAAGACGGCCCGGATGCGTGCGGCCCGACGCTGCCGGGCGTGCCGCACGGGAGCGGCGGCACCCGCCATCAGGTCACCGCCGCGCGCGGCACGGCGGACCGAGATCGAGACGGCGGGTGCCTGTCCCCGCGACGGCACGATCGGGCGGACCGAGGTCGTGGGCGTCCAGCGCGGATGGAAGATCGGCGGGGTTTCGGTCGCAGACGCCAGCGCTCTCGCCGGTGCCGGCATGATCGGCGGCGGAAGGTAATGCGGGTCTTCGTCGAGCGGGAGGTCGGGGATGACGAGATCGACGGCGTGCGCGTCCGCCGCCTCGGTGAGCGCGAGGTCCGGCACCATCGGCGCATCGACTCGGCGACCGGATGCCGCGTGGTTCCGCCGCACCGGAACCGGCGGCGAGAAGGACTCGGGGGTTGCCGGGTCGATGGTCGGGACCGTGGCAGCGGCCGGCGCCGGGGCCGCGGGCGCCGTCGTAGCCGTGGGGTTCGTTGCGGCCGGAAAGTCGAGCGGGACGAGCGGCGACGGCGTCGATCTGTGGTGGCGGGCGCGCAGGGCGCTGGTCGCGGGGATCGCGGACGGCTGCTCGGCATGACCCTCGACGGGGTGGTGCTCGCGCAGCGCTCTGCGGCTGATGGCCGCGTGGGTGCTCGACCCTGCGGTGTCGATGGCAGCAGGCATCGCCTCGGCACGCGGCGATCGGCGGGCGCGTCGAGTAAGGGGGGATTCGTGCGGTTCGGGACCCGTCACCAGCCCATTCTGTCCCGGAAGCCCCCGATCGATCCACCCCCGTGCGCGTGTTCGTGGTGACTGGTGAGCCACCCGTTCGAGGAACGCATCGCCCACCTTGACAGAGTTTCGTATCTATGTTCCCATTGGTGAATGCGGTGGCAAGGACAGGAACTGGGTGTGGCGGATGCCGCGGCCCTGCCCGGACTCGAACGCCTCGACGGTCTCGTACGTTCGGTCACGACTCCGGAGTTCGCCGGCATGACCTTCCACGAGGTGATGTGCAAGAGCGCCCTCAACCACGTGCCGGGTGCATCGGCGATGCCGTTCGACTGGACGGTGAACCCGTACCGCGGCTGCTCCCACGCATGCGTCTACTGCTTCGCGCGCGGGACGCACGAGTACCTCGACCTCGATGCAGGGCGCGACTTCGACTCGCAGGTCGTCGTGAAGGTGAACGTCGCCGAAGTGCTGACCAAGGAGCTGCGGCGCGGGTCGTGGCAGCACGAGCCGGTCATGCTCGGCACGAACACCGATCCGTATCAGCGGGCCGAGGGGCGGTATCGGCTCATGCCGGGAATCGTATCGGCGCTCACCGAATCGGGCACGCCGTTCTCGATCCTCACGAAGGGAACGCTGCTGCGCCGGGACCTGCCGCTGCTGCAGGAGGCCGCGGCATCCGTCCCCATCTCGATCGCGATGTCGATCGCCGTGTTCGACGAATCGCTGCAGCACTCCCTCGAGCCGGGGACTCCGACCGCGCATGCCCGCCTCGCGACGGTGCGCGCCGCGGCCGACGCGGGGTTCCGCGTGACGGTGTTCCTGATGCCGATCCTCCCCCACATGACCGACTCGATCGCGGCGCTGGATGACGCCCTCGCGCAGATCAAGGCGTCCGGCGCGAGCCGCGTCGTCTACGGCGCCCTGCATCTTCGCCCCGGGGCGAAGTCCTGGTTCATGCGGTGGCTGGGTCGCGAGCGACCCGACCTGGTGTCGTCCTACCTCGGGCTGTATCCCGGCATGGCGTCTGTAGCACCGAAGCCGTACCGGTCCTGGCTGAGCAAGCGGATGCGGCCGCTCCTCCGGGTCCACGGCCTGAACGGTCATGACGAGGAGGACCCGCCGCGCGGGTCCGCACCGCCGGGTCTTGCAGTGCGGTCCACCGTCGTCACGACCTCGAGGGGGCGCGCGGTGGCTGCCGCCCTCGAGGCCGACCGCTTGTTCTAGGGGAAGTCGACGATCGCGAGGTTGAGTGGCAGCTCGAGGGTCCGCGACTCCGACTTCGGCAGCTTGCCCTGCAGGAACGTCCCCGACAGATAGTCGTCCGCGTCGGCGATGGCCGACGGATCGACCTGGCCGTCATAGTCGAAGCTCTTGAACTCGTACGGCAACGAGTCCGCCTCGAGCAGGCTCGGGCCATCCATCAGCTGGAAGTGCAAGTGCGAGGCGTTCGCGTTGCCGGTGTTTCCGAGCTTGCCGATGACCTGCCCCTCGGTCACTTTGTCGCCGGGCTTGACGGTGAGTGAGCCGGAGATCATGTGGGCGTACATGGCGTACACGCCGCCGCCGATGTCCAGCACGACGTGGTTGCCGTCGACGTTCTCGACCGTGAGCTTCGCGGCCAGTTCGGGGTTGTGGGCCGGCAGCGTGCCGGGAGCGTTGGCCTCCATGCCATCGAGGATCGAGACGACCGTGCCGTCGGCGACGGCGAGGATCTCGGTGCCGTAGTCGACGTAGCTCTCGTTGCTGGTCTTGTCGCCCGAGTAGAACTCGCCCGCATCGTTGGTGCGCTTCCAGTCGATGGCGAAGCGCTGGCTGTTGTTCAGCTTGCCGTTGACCGACATCACGGAGCTGCGGTGCGGGAAGCCCGGCTCGCAGCAGCCGTTGAGAGCGATCCAGTTGTCGCCGCGCAGCGGGGGCGCGATGACCGGCACGGTCTCGGTGGAGATCGCGACGGGCGTGGTCAGGTAGTCGATCGGCCCCGGCGTGCCGAATGCCGGCGACGCGGCGCCGGTTCCGTAGAGGTGGTGCAGCAGCGCCGTCGGGACGTCGTCGAGCGAATCGAGGGTGAAGTCGATGAACAGCACCCGGCTCTCCTGCGGTGCGATCACGGCGGTGTCGACGTAGCCCGCGGGCAGCGAGCGCAGCCGGTTGCAGTCTCCGAACGTGCACGTGGTGTCGACCAGCGCGGCACCGGAGAAGCTCGCGATGATCTTCGTCGGCTTGAGGCCATCGACCACCTCGATGCGCTCGAGCGTGGCCGGTTCGGCCGTCGCGTTGGTGAGCTGCAGGTCGTAGACGACGTGGTACTTGCCGTCCGAGCCACGGAATGGCAGCGGTGCGTTGCCGATGGGGATGACCGTGATCGCGGTGAACGCGTCCGGCACGGTGACGCCTGCGACGGAGTCGGCGGGTGGCGGCGCGGTGGTGGCCGTGGTGGGATCGGCTTCCGCCGAGCACCCAGTCGCGACGAGTGCGACCGCGGCGACCAACGAGACGAACAGCAAGGGCACGCGGCGGATTGTCACGCAGAGACTCCATCCTTCAGTTTTCCTGAAGCCTATCGGGCCGGGGAAAGCGGTACTGACCGCCGCCCGCCCCCGATATCGGGGTCAGCACGGGTGACGGATGCCGCAGCATGGGCCACGATGTGACCATGGCGAAGCTCCTGCTGACGGCGATGCCCTTCACCGGGCATGTGACGCCGATGCTCTCCGTGGCGGCCGCGCTCGTCGCGCGCGGACACGACGTGCGGTTCTACACCGGCTCGGCGTTCAGACCCGGAGTCGAGGCATCCGGTGCTCGGCACGTGCCGTGGACGAAGGCGCCGGAGTTCGATGAGAACGATCTCACGGCCACCTTCCCCCGACTCGTCGGGAAGAAGGGGCTGGGGCAGCTGCTCATCAACGTGCAGGACGTCTTCATCAAGACCGCGCCGGCGCAGCTCGAGGACCTCACGGCGGAGTGGGAGCGCGAGCCGTGGGAGGCGCTGGCCGGGGACGAGATGTCGATCGGGACGGCGCTCTACGCGGAGAAGACCGCCTGCCCGTGGGGGACGGTCGCGGTGCTCCCGCTCAACCTGATCGGCCGGGAAGGGCCGCCGAGCGGGATGGGCCTGACACCGGGGCGCAATCCGGTGACCAGGCTCCGCGATGCCGTCCTCCGCACCGCGGTGCCGCTGATCGCGCGTCCGCTGTCGAAGCCGCTCGCGTCCGCCCGTGCCGAGATCGGGCTCCCGCCGTCGAAGGCGCCCTTCGACCGGGTCGCGTTCTCCGCCCGGCTGCTCGTCGCCAGCGGCGCACCGCTGCTGGATTACGAGCGCACCGACCGTCCGGCATCCGTGCACTTCGTCGGGCAGTTGCGCCCCGCACCGACACCATCCGCGCTGCCGCCCTGGTGGGCCGATCTCGACGGACGCACCGTGGTCCACGTCACGCAGGGCACGCAGAACATCGACCCGTCCGACCTGATCCGCCCGACCCTGGACGCACTGGCCGACCGAGACATGATCGTCGTCGTCTCCACCGGCGTGCCCGACCGTGACGAGCTGCCGTTCCCCGTCCCGCGCAACGCGCGCGTCGCCGGATTCCTGCCGTACGCCGATCTGCTCCCTCAGGTCGATCTCGTCGTGACCAACGGAGGCTGGGGCGGGACCCTCGCCGCTCTGGCGCACGGCATCCCGCTCGTCATCGCGGGCGGCGACCTCGACAAGCCCGAGATCGCGGCGCGCGTCGCGTGGGCAGGCGCCGGGTTCAACCTGAAGACCGGCACGCCCAGCGCGGCGAAGGTGGCCGGCGGCGTCGATCGCGTGCTGGCGGATCCGTCGTTCCGGGATGCCGCGGCACGCGTCGGGCGTCAGCTCGACGAGCTCGGCGGCCCGAACCGGGCGGCCGAGCTGCTCGAAACCCTGCTCTGACGTCCCGCATCCGTCCCGTCGTGCGGACATCGACCGCGACATGCGGCCTGTTCAAGCCGGGCGATCCGCGCGTCGGACGGGATGTCCGCAGGAAGGGACGGCCCGCAGACGCGACATGCCCGTTCGGCCGAAGCCGAACGGGCATGTGCGAGACCCGAACTACGCGGTGAGCTCGGCGTTGGTCGGCAGAGCGCCGGCGATCTCGGCGACGAGGTCGTCGCCGGGGCGGGCGTCCTCGAACGGTGCGTCGATCTCGGCGCGCTCGAGCATCTCGGTCATCTTCCGACGACGCTGACGCGTGATGAGGGTGACGACGCGACCCTGGGCACCGGCGCGACCGGTGCGGCCGGAACGGTGCAGGTACGTCTTGAACTCATCGGGCGCATCCGCCTGAACGACCAGGTCGATGTCGTCGACGTGGATGCCGCGCGCGGCGACATCGGTGGCGACGAGCACACGCACCCGACCGGAGGTGAGCCGCTCGAGGTTGCGCGTGCGCTTGGCCTGGTTGAGGTCGCCGTGCAGCGCGACGGCGGGGATGCCGCGGTCGGCGAACTGCTCGGCGAGCATCTCGGCGTAGGCGCGGGTGCGGGCGAAGACCAGGGTCTTGCCCTCACGGTCGACGAGCTCGTCGAGGATCTCGGCCTTGTCGCGGTGCTCGATGACGAGCACGCGGTGCTCGATCGTGCCGGTCTCCTGCGTCTCGCCGGCGACCTCGTAGACGGCCGGGTTGACCAGGAACTCGTCCACGACGCCGGCCACCTCGCGGTCGAGCGTCGCCGAGAAGAGCAGCTTCTGGCTGCCGACGGCGGTCTCGCGCAGGATGCGCTGGACGGGCTCGAGGAAGCCGAGCTCGCTCATGTGGTCGGCCTCGTCGATCACGGCGATCATCACGTTGGACAGGTCGAGCTTGCCCTGGTTGATGAGGTCTTCGATGCGGCCGGGGGTGCCGATGATGATGTCGACTCCCTTGCGCAGTGCGCCGACCTGACGCCCCTGGGGCACGCCGCCGTAGATCTGGGTCGTGAACAGGCCGACGCTGCGGGCGATCGGCTGGATGGTGCGGTCGATCTGCAGCGCGAGCTCGCGCGTCGGGGCGAGGATCAGGGCCATCGGAGCGCGGGCGAACTCGCGCTTCTTTCCGGCCTGAGCCTTGAGCACGCGCTCGACGAGCGGGGCGCCGAAGGCGATGGTCTTGCCGGAGCCGGTGCGGCCACGTGCGAGTACGTCGCGGCCGGCGAGCACCTCGGGGATCGTCGCGGCCTGGATCGGGAACGGCGACGGGGCGCCGAGATCGATCAGGGTGTTCGCGATGTTCTGGCCGAGGCCGAGGTCCGACCACGTGGTCGAGCCGACCTCGTCGGCCTGTACGGCCTCTGCCTGCAGGCGCTCGTGCACGACGTCCACGTGGTCGTGGTGCGCCTTCGCCTTGGTCTCGGCGTTCCAGTCGGAACGGTTCCCGGATGCCGCGGGGCGGCGGTTCTGGTCACCGAAGTCACGACGGGGACGGTCGTCGTTCGAACGAGCCGGACGCTCGGTGTACGAACGCGCGGGACGGTCGTCGTTCGAGCGCGCCGGGCGATCGCTGTACGAACGAGCCGGACGGTCATCCGAACGCGCCGGACGGTCGTTGTACGGACGCGCGGGGCGATCGCTGTACGAACGGGCACCACGGTCATCCGAACGGGCCGGGCGATCGCTGTACGAACGGGCACCACGGTCATCCGTGCGCGCCGGACGGTCGCTGTAGGAGCGGGCACCACGGTCATCCGAACGGGTCGGACGGTCGTTGCTGTACGGACGCGCGGGACGGTCGCTGTACGAACGTGCGGGACGGTCGTCCGTGCGAGCCGGACGGTCATTGTACGAACGGGCGCCCCGGTCATCCGAACGGGCCGGACGGTCATTGTACGAACGGGCGCCCCGGTCATCCGAACGGGCCGGACGGTCGTTGCTGTACGGACGCGCCGGGCGGTCGTTGTACGAACGGGCCGGGCGGTCATCGTTCGAACGCGCCGGACGGTCACTGTAGGAGCGAGCCGGACGGTCGTCGTACGAGCGCGCGGGACGGTCGCTGAACGAGCGTGCGGGACGCTCGCCCTGGGCCCGGTCGGAGCGGGGGGCATGGTCGCGGATGCCGCGGGACTCATCGCGACCGGCGCGCTGGGTCGAGGTCCAACGGCCCTTGGCCGCGGGAGCACCCTCTTCGGGTGCGCGGTAGCCGCGGTGTCCGGAGCTGCGGCTGCCGGCCTTGGCGGCACCCGTGGCGGGACGGTGCTGGCGGTCGTGGAACGACGTCTTCTTCTCGCCGTAGCGCGGCTCGAAGTTCGGGCGCGAGCTGGAGGGCTTCTTCTTGTTATTGGGCATGCTGGTGTCTTTCTGGGTTGTCTCGATGTGAGGACAGCACTCCAGAGCGCTCCGTGACATACGGAGGCAACGCCGCAACATGCGGCAAGGGAGTAACCCGGACACTGTCGGCCGGGGGCCATTTCACGTGATGGTCGTCGGGATGGAATCATCCCCACCATCGGCCCCTTGGACTCACAAACCCAACCGCGAACCATCGCGGTGTCCAGAGCCGACTGGGTTCAGTCTAGCGCAGCGGTCAATCCGACCCTGAGAAACCGCCACGACGGAGGCTTCCGGCCCTACACTGACGCCATGCGATCCGAGCAGGTCGGGCAAAGCACCGACATTTCCGTGCCAGCACCGAATCTGCGCGCCGAGTCGGAGGCCGTTTACGCGGCCGGCGCCAGCGGCATCCTCGGAGCCTTATACGGCTTCGTCGTGTCCCTCCTGGCCCCCGACCAGCCGCTGTCCACCGCCGGGGGGTCCTTCGGGCTCGCCGCTGCGATCGGGGCCGGGGTCATCGCCGTGGTCGCCGCGACGATCGGCTATTGGCGCACGCGGAACCGCCCCGGCCAGGAATGGCGCCGCGCGCTCCCCTCGTGGAAGTTCACCGTCAACACGATCTCGGTCGTGATCGTCCATGCCGCCCTGGCGTTCCTCGCCACGTTCGCGATCTTCCGGGTGCTGAGCCTCGGATTCGTCGGACTCCCGGTCATCACGTTCTGGGCCGTCGTGCTGATGGCGGTCGCCCTCGGCCTGACGGTGTACTTCGTGTACCTCTCGGTCTCGCGCATGACGACGCAGCGCATGTCGTCACTGCTGATGGCGTTCATCGTGATCGGGACGCTCACCGCGATGGTCACCACGACCGACCCGGCATGGTGGACCATCCACTTCAGCCACCTCGGCTCGTTCACGTCGCTCTCGAGCTTCATCTTCAACGGCACGCTGATCGCCGGAGGCCTGCTCGTGACGACGTTCGCGGTCTACCTCGCCCATGACATGCAGGCGCTCCACGAAGCCGGGGTGCTCACGAACCCCCGTGCCCCGCGCACCGTCTCGGTGCTGTTCGTGATCATGGGAGTCATGCTCGCCTGCGTCGGGATCTTCCCCGTCAACGTGAACCTGCTGCTGCACAACCTCTCGGCGTCCGGAATGGCAGCGATGTTCCTGGCGCTCCTGATCAGCGGCCCCAGGGTGCTGAAGGGGATGCCGCGCACCTACTTCCTCGCATCCTGGGTGTTCCTGGCCGCGACCGTGGCCTCGGTCATCCTGTTCATCGTCACCTACTTCACGCTCACCGCCTTCGAGATCATCGTCTTCGCGCTGATCTTCGGCTGGATCTCCTTCTTCATCCGCTTCCTCGGGGTCACCGGCCAGAAGGACTGAGCCGGCCGCCGCTCGCCCGCCGGCATCGACGGACAGGAAGATCGAGTGGAATAGGACCATGACGGACCAACCCATCACCGTCGCGATCGAGCGACGCATCGATCCCGCACGCGCATCCGTGGCCACAAGCTGGATGCAGGCGGGAACCGACCTGGCCACCACCTTCGACGGATTCCTCGGCTCCGGCTGGGTCCGGGCGGGTGAGGGCAGCGACCTCTGGTACATGCTGTACCGCTTCCGCGACATCCCCACGCTCGAGGCGTGGGAACAGTCCGCGCAGCGCGAATGGTGGCTCGACTCCGGTCGACCGTTCGCCCACGAGGTCCGCGTCGAGCGGCGCACCGGGATCGAGGGATGGTTCGACGCCCCGTTCGCGACGCACATCGAATCGATGGGCGAGACGGATGCCGCGACCCCGACCGGTCCGATCCTGCAGCCGATCCCGGCAGCCCCACCCCGGTGGAAGCAGGCGGTCACGATCTGGCTCGGCTTCTTCCCGACGAATCTCCTGGCGACGTGGCTGCTGAGCTACGTGCCGGGGCTGGGGGATTGGCCGCTCGTGCTGCGGGTGCTGCTGACCACGGTGCTGCTGACGCCGATCATGACCTACTTCGTCCTACCCTGGGTGACGCGGCTGCTGCGGCCGTGGCTGCAGAGGTGATGATGAGTACGACGCTTCCCGCCGATCCCACCGGACGGCAGGTGCATCTCGCGACCGCCGATGGGCGGGTCACCGCCCAGATCGCGCAGGTCGGGGCCTCCCTTCGCGGTCTGCGGGTCACCGGGATCGACCTCGTCCCGCCCTACCCGGCGGGCACGATGACGCCCGCCGCCTCCGGTGTCGTGCTGGTGCCGTGGCCCAATCGGGTCCGCGACGGCGCCTGGACGCAGCGCGGTGCGAGCCACCGTCTGCCGATCACCGACATCCCGACGGGCACCGCCTCGCACGGACTGCTGCGGTTCGCGTCGTACGACATCGTGGACGAGTCGGCGGATGCGGTCAGCTTGAGCGCGCCGGTCGTCCCGCGCTCGGGCTACCCGTTCCACCTCGACACGACGGTCACCTACGCGGTCACCGCGTCGGGGATCGAGGTCACCCACCGCGTCACGAACATCGGAGCGGATGATGCACCCGTCGCTCTCGGCACGCACCCCTACGTGTGCCTCGGCGACGTGGCCACCGCGGACCTGACCCTGACCGTTCCGGGCGCGACACGGTTCGTGCTGGATGAGCGGCTGCTGCCGGTGGACGAGGTCGCCGTCACTCCCGACGTCGACCTGCGCGCGGGCGCTCGGCTGGGCGACGTGACCCTGAATTACGCCTACGGTTCGCTCGGTCGGTCCGCCGACGGACGCGTGCGCACGACACTCGTCGCGGCCGACGGGCGCTCGGTCGAGCTCTGGCAGGGGCCGGGATTCGACTACGTGCAGGTGTACACGATGGATGCATATCCAGGCCAGGCGCTGGCGGTCGCCGTCGAGCCGATGACCGCCCCTCCTGACGCGCTGAACTCCGGTCAGGGTCTGCGCTGGCTCGCGTCAGGCGAGTCGTGGGAGCTGCGCTGGGGAATCGCATCCTCGCTCTCGCTGTAGCCACTGGCGAGAGTCTTCATTCACCCGTAATACCCGGATTGCGCGAATCACGTCCCGATCAGGATACGATCAGCGAGAAAGAGTCATCTGGGGACGACTAAGGCTTCGCGTTCCCGATCCGTGGGGGCGGCGGTCACGTCGTAGGGGAACCCGGTCGGGGGCGCTACGAACGAACCTGCGTAAAAAATGACCCTTGCTCCGACCATTGTCACTCCGCGACGCTTCCTGGCGTCTCTCACCGGCCTGCCGCACGGCATCACCCGAGTTGCCAGCGCGCGTGCGTTCTCCACCATCGCCGGTCTCCTCGCGATCGGCGTCGCCTTGGCGATCCTGACGACTCCCGACCCGCTGTGGTGGCACCTGCATTTCAGCCACCTGGGCACCTTCCCGGTGCTCTCCGGCGCGATCTTCAACGCGACGATCATGACGACGGGCACCCTGATCGCCCTGTTGTCGCGGCGCGTCTACATCGAGCTTCGCGCGCATGTCGCGCGATCCCGCTCACACCGCCGCTCTCCGATCGTGCTGTCGACGCTCACCGCGTCGGTGGGACTGCATCTGACGGGCGTGGGGCTCGTTCCGATCGACACCTTGACCGCGCTGCACGAAGGCCTGGCATTCGGCATCCCGATCTCGGTCGCGGCCATGATGATCGCCGCCCCCGCCCTCCTGCGCGGGACCGGGCGTCCGCTCGGAAAGCGGACGATCCCGGCGGCCGGGGCTCTTGTCGGCGCCTACGTCGTGATGAACCTGGGGTTCATCAACCTCGCCGCGTTCGAGCTGATCGGCTTCACCGCGATGTTCGTCTGGATGACCATGTTCCTCGGATGCCTCGTGCCGCGGGCCGCGGCGTCCGCTCCCGAGACCGCCCCCGCAGGCCGGATGCGGGAGATCGACGGACACCACGCGGTTGCTTCCGCCGCCCGGCTTGCGGGCCCCGCGCTCGGTCTCTCCTTCGCGCCCCTCGTGACCTCACGCTCCCTTGACGGAGATGGCGGCGCGACCGTGTCGTGTCTCACACCGCTCCCGCATCGTGCGATCAGCGTCTCCTCGGCTCCCCGCGCTCACCCGAAGGGTGGGCACGGGCCCGCGCCGGCGACATCCGGACGTTCGTCGGATATCAGTCCGACGCGGAGCCTCTTCCCACCGGTGCTGCGTCAGACCGTGTCGTCGGGCCGGCTTTCGCGATCCCCGGTCTGCTCGTCATCCGTCTCGGCCTGATCCGGCGACTCCTCCGCTGACTCCGCCTCGGCGGTATCGGCGTCCGCGCTGGGCGCGGACTCCTCGGCCGGCTCGACCGTGGCTTCGTCGGCCTCTGGCTCGTCGCTCGCGGACTCCTCCACGGGCTCATCGGTCGCTTCGTCCGACTCCGACTCCTCCGCAGGCTCGTCTGGCTCGTCGCTCGCGGACTCCTCCGCGGGCTCGTCCGATGCGGTCTCGTCCGACTCCGGCTGATCCGTGGCCACGTCGGTCGCGACTGCGGCATCCGCCTCAGCATCCGGCTCCACCTCGGCCAGGGACTCGGCGTCGACGTCTGTCTCGGCGCCCGACTCGGTGTCGGAATCAGACTCGGCATCCCCGGCCTCTGCAACGTCAGCCTCGACCTCGACCGCATCGGCGTCGGACTCCACAGCCGCGGCGGCTGCGGCATCCGCAGAATCCGTCTCGACCGTCGCGGACTCGAGAGCCGCAGCACCGGCAACGACCTGCGCCGACGCGGGGACATCGATGATGCCGGTGTCGGTCGGCACCTCGCCGTTTGCCTCGCTCATGGCGCGACGGGCGCGGCGCGACTCGAAGACCATCGGGGCCGCCTCGGCCGCCGCGACACCGGCGAGAGCCAGCGCGGGCTCCGGCTCTGCGACGACGCCGTCCTGTCCCTTCCGGCGGGCGGCGCGACGCTCGCGGGCACCCTCGACGAGGTTGTACAGCGTCGGCAGCACGAGGAGCGTGAGCACGGTGGAGGAGATGAGTCCGCCGATCACGACGATCGCGAGCGGCTGCGAGATGAAGCCGCCGTGCCCGGTGAGGCCCATCGCCATGGGCGTGAGGGCGAAGATCGTCGCGAGAGCGGTCATCAGGATCGGTCGCAGACGGCGCGCGCCACCGGCGATGGTCGCATCGTGCGCGGACAGCCCCTTCTCGCGGTACTGGTTGACCAGGTCCACGAGCACGATCGCATTCGTCACGACGATGCCGATCAGCATCAGCACGCCGATGAGCGACGCGACGCCCAGCGGCACACCGGTCGCGATCTGCAGCAGGATCGCACCCGTCGCCGCGAACGGCACCGACACGAGCAGCAGCAGCGGCTGGCGCAGCGACTTGAACGTCGCGACCATCACGATGTAGACGATCAGGATCGCGGCGAGCATCGCGAGACCCAGCTGCGAGAAGGCGTCCTCCTGCTGGGAGACGACGCCGCCCAGCGAGGCATCCGCCGACGCGGGAAGGTCGGCGTCGGCGAGCGCGGTCGTCACGCTGGCCGAAGCCGTCGCGAGGTCATCCGTAGACGGCGAGACCGTCACCGTGGCCGTGCGCTGTCCGCGCTCGGTGGTGATCGAGGTCGGCCCCTCGCTCTGCTCGACCGTGGCGACGTCCGACAGCGGGATCGGACCGGCGGCGCTGGGCACGGTGAGGGCGCGCAGCTCGTCGATCGTGGCCGGGGTCTGCGACGCGGCGAGGTACACCGTGAGCTGCGTCTCGTCGATCTCGACGGCACCGATCCGCTGCGGCTGCATCGTGTTGGACACGAGGGCGCCGACGGCGACCTCGGACAGGCCGAGCGAGGCGGCCTTGTCACGGTCGACGGTCACCGCGATGTACGGGAGGGATGCCGAGAGGTTGCTGGAGACCTGCCCGACGCCGTCGCGGCCGGTGACCGATTCCACCACGGCATCCGTCGCGGTCTGCAGCGTGTCGCCGTCCGGAGCGGTGATGTCGATGGCGATGTCGCTCGAGCCGAACCCGCCGCCGTTGGAGGCGATGGTGATGGTGCCGGCGTCGTCCAGATCGGCGACGGCCTGCTGCACGTCCTCGCGGACGGCTACCTGGTCGGCGTCCGGGTCGGTCGTGATCGAGTAGGTGATCCCGCTCCCGCCGCCGGAGAAGGCGTCGCGCAGCGCGGATCCGCTGGAGCCGATCGACACCTGCACGGTCTGGATGCCGTCGATGCCCTGCAGCGCGTCCTCGACCTGCGCGGCGGCGGCGTCCTCGGCGTCCAGGCTCGGCGCCGGGCCGATGTCCTGCGTCATGGTGAACGTGTTCTGGCCCGAGTCACCGAGGAAGTTCGTCTTCATGAGCGGCGCGATCGCGACCGTGCCCGCGAGCACCAGCACCGCGATCAGCAGCGTGACCCAGGAGTGCTTGAGGGTCCAGCGCAGCACCGGCAGGTACGCCTTCTGCAGGCGGCTGGGCGGGGATGCCGGGTCCTCTGGGTCGATCTCCTGCCCGTGGGCGTCGAGGATCGGCTTGCCGGGGCGCAGGAACCAGTACGCCAGCACCGGCACGATCGTCAGGGCCACGAACAGCGACGCCGTCATGGCGATCGTCACGGTCATCGCGAACGGGCGGAAGAGCTCGCCGGTGACGTCACCGACGAACGCGATGGGCAGGAAGACCGCGACGGTGGTGATGGTGGAGGCGGTGATGGCCGAGGCGACCTCGCGCACCGCGCGCTTGATCGACGCCATCTTGTCGGCATCGCCGACGTAGTGCCGCTTGATGTTCTCGATCACGACGATCGAGTCGTCCACGACACGACCGATCGCGATGGTCAGAGCACCCAGCGTGAGGATGTTCAGCGAGTAGCCGAACGCCTGGATCCCGATGAAGGTGATCAGCACGCTGGTCGGGATCGAGATGGCCGTGACGAGCGTGGCACGCACCGACAGCAGGAACAGCAGGATCACGAGCACGGCGAAGACGAGCCCCAGCATGCCCTCCTGCGCGAGCGCCTCGATCGACTGCTGGATGTACGGGGCCTGGTCGAACACGACCGTGAAGGTGGCGCCGTCGAGGCTCTTCTCCAGATCCGGCAGCACCGCGAGGACACCGCGCGAGACGTCCACCGTGTTGGCGGACGGGAGCTTGGTGACGGCGATCGTCAGAGCGGGCTCGCCATCGACGCGGGAGATCGAGGTGACGGGATCGGTGTCGGAGGCCACGGTCGCGACATCCGCGATCGTGACGGGACCGGACTGGAACTGCGCCGCATCCGTCGGCACCAGCGGCAGCGCCGCCAGGTCATCGACCGTCGTGATCTTCACGCCGGTCTGCACCGTCAGTGTCTGGTCGTTCTCGGTGATCTCACCGCCCGGGAACAGGACGCCGTTCTGGTCGAGCGCATCGCGGATCGCCTGCTGGGTGAACCCGGCCTCGGCGAGCTTGGCCTGGTCGGGGGTGATCGTGATGCGCTGGCCGACGCCGCCGACGATCTGCGCGGCGTTGACCCCGGCGACGTCCTCGAGCTCGGGGACGACGTTCGCCTCGAGCTGCGCCTGGATCGTCTCCTGGTCGTCGTAGCCGGTCACCGCGAGCTGGATCACCGGGAAGTCGTCGATGCTCGCGGAGATGACGTTCGGGTCGACGCCCTCCGGCAGCTGGCTCTTGATGCGGTTGATCGCCTGCGTGATCTTCTGCTCGGCCGTGGCGAGGTTGGTGCCGTACGTGAAGGACGCCTGGATGATCGAGGCGTTGGTCGTGCTCGTGGCGCTCGTGGACTCCAGCCCCGGTACACCCTGGATCGCGGTCTCGATCGGCGTCGAGACGTCGTTCGCGACCACCTCGGGCGAGGCGCCCGGGTAGGTCGAGACGACGATCAGCGCGGGGAACTCGATCGAGGGGATCAGTTCCTGCTTGAGGTTCGTGAGTGCGAGACCGCCGAAGATCGCGGCGACGATGGTGATCAATGCGATGAGCGCGCGGTTGCGCAGGCTCAGAACGGCAAGTTTCGACACGGTGTCTCTCAGTGGAGGAGTGGTCGACGGCACTCAAGAGGCACCGCCGATACGGTGCTGTATTCGACGCGTTCAGTATCCCATGCGCGTGAGCCGCACAACCCTGCGGACATCGGCTAGAACGAGCGGCCCAGCACCAGTCCCAGCATGGCTGCGAGGACGGTCACGACGATCATCCCGAGGCCGTTGATCCACGCGTCGCGGTGCCGCCCCTTCTGGAACAGGTGCACGGTGTCGACCATCGCCGTGCTGAAGGTCGTGTAACCGCCCATCACTCCGCCGCCGATGACGAACAGCCACTCCGAATCCAGCACCGACGACGCAGCGAGACCGGTGAGCAGCCCCAGGAGGAAGGAGCCGGAGACGTTGATGATCGCGGTGCCCCACGGGAAGCCGCTCTTCACGTGCCGCATGATGAGGCCGTCCACGACGAAGCGCAGACTCGCGCCGATGCCGCCGCCGACGACGGCCGCGAGGAAGACGAGGCCGTTCATGCCTGGCCCTCCGTCGTTCGGGCCGGGAGTCGGCCGCCCAGCCAGATCCCGAGGGCCGCGGCGGCGAAACCGGCGATGACCGAGAAGAGCGCGTAGCCGACGGCGAGCGCGGCGTTGGTCTCGAACAGCGTCGCGGTGTCGGTGGCGAGCGAGCTGTAGGTCGTGAAGCCGCCCATGATCCCGGTGCCGGCGAACAGTCGCAGATCGCGGCGTCGCGGGGTCTCCGGCTTCACCCGCCCGAGCGCCGTCAGCAGGAACCCCAGGAGGAGCGCGCCCAGCACGTTGACGATCAGAACCGCCCAGGGCACCCCGCCGTTCGCCGGGAGGGCCAGGGACAGGCCTTCGCGGCCGGAGGTGCCGATCGCTCCTCCGAGGAAGACGAGCAGGATCAGCTGCCACTGCGCGAAGGCCGGTCTGACATGCTTCGGGGCGCTGTCCTGCACGTGCTCGACGGCCGTCATGTCGCCAGGATAGCGAGCGGCCGGGTCGCCGTCACGGGGGTCCACGACCGATCAGTCCAGCAGCAGAGCACGTATCGCGGCATCTCTCGATCCGTCCAGCGAGAGCAGCCGCCCGCGCCGGTATCGGTCGAACACGCGCGGATCGATGTAGGAGTTGCGCGCCACGGCCGCCGTGTTGCCGAGACCGTCGGCGGTCGCCTGAACCGCGAGCGTCTCTGCCCTCTTGCGATCCTTCTTCGTGTCGACGACGCCGATCTGCGCAAGCGCCTCCGCGGCCAGGATCGTGCCGCGCAGCGTTCGGAAGTCCTTGGCCGTGAACGACCCGCCGGTCAGCGCGCGCACGTGGGCGTTCACATCACTCGGCGACAACGGCACCCGCCGTCGGCCCCGTTCGTACGACAGCAGCGCCGAGCGCGGCCGTCCGATCGCGAGCTCCGTCACGACGGTGGCGAGATCTTCGTCCTCGATCGTCAGCAGCGCGCGCTTCCCGCTCTTGGCGGGATAGGAGAGGGTGATCAGGGATGCCTCGACCACCGCGTCACGCCGTTGCAGCGTGGTCAGTCCTCTGCTGCCGTGGGAAGTGAAGTACTTCGCCGATCCGACCCGCGGCGCGACCTGGTCCAGCAGTCGGAAGGCGGTCGCGAGCACGCGTTCGCGCCCCAGACCCTCGCGCCGCAGAGCCGTCGTCGCCTTGGCTCGCGCGCGCGGCAGGGAATCGGCCAGCGCGAGGGCACGCGCGTACTTCCCCCGATCGCGACGCTGCGTCCAGCGGGGGTGGTAGATGTACTGACGACGGCCCGCGTCATCCGTGCCGACGACCTGGATATGGCCCATCGCCTCCTTCGAGATCCACACGTCGGTCCAGGCCGGCGGGATCACGAGGTCATCGATGCGTTCGCGCTCCGCCTCCGGGAGTGCGGCACCGTGATCGTCGAGGTAGCGGAATCCCCTGCCGGCACGGACGCGGCGGTAGCCGGGGTCCTCCGCGGGGTGCACACGGATGAGTTTCGGCACGATGTCGTCCTCCTCGCGCCGAGAGCCGGCCGTTGTCAGTGGTTGCGCAGCATCGAGATGAGTTCGCCTTTGCGCTTACCCGAGTATCCCGTGATCCCCAGTTCCTTCGCACGCGCCCGGAGTCTCGGCACGGTCCACTCGTCGTAGTCCCCCGCCTCCCCGCCGCGGCGACCGACGGTGGCCCGACCGTCGCGCGCGGCAGCATTGGAGATGCGCGCCGCCTTCTCTTTTGAGGCTCCCTCGTCGCGCAGCTCCTCGTAGAGCTGGGGATCCTTCAGACTGTTCGATCCGCGTCCACCCGGCATCGTGTGCTCCTTCCGCCCTCGCCTGCGACGGTAGATCGCCCGCTGCGGCACGGACAGGGCTTGACGGTACGACGCGCGGGTGTTAGCGGCGGGGTCTGGGCCTGTCAACCCCGTAGCCGGACGGGCACGATGGTGGCAGTATCTCCTGCGTGCCAACGTTTTCGGCACCCGTGTGCGGAACATCACTCGCGCCCGGCTGAAGGAGAAGGAGTACCCTCCATGAACCTAGCCCTCATCATCGTCATCGTCGTCGCGATCGTCCTTGCGATCATCGGCGGATTGAACTCGGCGCTGAACTGGCTCCTCTGGGTCGCGATCATCGCCGCGGTGATCGCGCTGATCGTCTTCCTCTTCCGTGTCATCAGCGGACGCAACCGGACGTAGCCCGAGAAGCGACGAAGCGGATGCCGCGGGCTTGAGCCCGCGGCATCCGCTGTTTCTAGAGGCTGTCCTCCGCGTACGCGCGCAAGGCGTCGCGGACGAATTCGGCGCCCGCCGTTCCGCCCGCCGCCGTCGCGTAGTTCGCGCCGAAGCGCGGATCGGCGACGTACATCTCGCCGAGGCCGATGACGTAGCCCTTCACATCGCCCCCGGGGGTGGCCGCGGGCGTGCCGGGCACACTCGTCAGCCAGTCCACGTGCCGGGCCGCGAGCGCCTGTGCCGCCGCGCTGTCGGGCGCGAGGCCGCTCTCGGCCGCCGCGACCCAGTCGCGGCCGAGGTCGGTCACGCGCTGCTGCCACGCCGCCTTCTCGTCGGCGCTCATCGAGCGCCACCACGCATCGCTGCGCGCGTACGCGGCCTTGCCCCAGCGCTCCTCGACCTCCTCCTTGTACCGGGTGTGGTCGAAGCCGTCGAACATGTTCTCTGCCATGAGTCGTTCACCTCCCTTCAATGCCTCGATGGTGCTCTGCACCGACGCGATCTGCCGCGCCAGCCTGTCCTGTTCCTGCTGCAGCCACGCGAGGTGGCCGGCCAGCGCGTCCTCCTGCGGGGTTCCGCGATCGAGCACCTCCGCGATCTGCGGCAGTCCGAGTCCGAGGTCTCGCAGCAGCAGGATCCGCTGCAGCCGCAGCAGAGCGTCCTGGTCGTAGTGGCGGTAGCCGTTTCCGGCGATGCGCGACGGGCGCAGCACGCCGATGTCGTCGTAGTGACGCAGAGTGCGACTCGTCGTTCCGGCGAGCTTCGCGATCTGTTGGATGGACCACTCCATGGGCCACCTCCTTTCGTGTTTTCCACGGTAAAGGTTGACGTGGCGTCAATGTCAAGCCCGAGGCATCCGACTTTTGCGACGGCAGACTTGACAGACTCGCGATATATCGTGTTATTGTTCCTTATCGCGATATATCGCGAGCTATCTCAGAACCCAGGAGCAACAATGACCCTCGAGAAGTGGATCATCCACCCGGGCGAAACGCGCGTCATCGACATCGAGACCGTGCGCAAGCTCAAAGTCGGCCTCGTCGGAGGCCAGATCGACGTCATCGCGCACGATGAGCCCGGCATGCGGATCGAAGTGCACGACGTCACCGTCAAAGATCTGCGGATCGAGGTGACCGGTGACGTCGTCGAGATCGACCACCCGCAACTGCGCTGGGACAACTTCCTCGAAGTGTTCCGCAACTTCGGTTCGGGCGGCGCGAAAGCCGAGATCAGCGTCGCCGTGCCCCGCGCGATCGCTCTCACCCTCGGTGTCGTGAGTGCGAGCGCGCTCGTCTCCGGCATCCGCAACGACGCCCGATTGAACACGGTGTCCGGCGACATCATCGTCGACGGAATCATCGGCGACCTCACGGTCAACGCCGTCTCCGGCGACGTACAGGTGCGCGAGCTGGTCGGCGCCCTCAACGCGAACAGCGTGTCGGGGGATGTCGCGGCCACCGGAGAGATCCGCAAGGCCACGATCGACACGGTCTCGGGCGCGATGTTCGTCGACTCGGTCGGCGAGATCGGCCAGATCAACCTCAACACGGTCAGCGGCAACGCCACCATGCGGCTGGACGAAGGCCTGCCCGCGAACTACGTCGTGCGCAGCGTGAGCGGGCGCGTGCAGCTGGACGGCATCGTCCGTTCCGGCGGCAGCCCCACGACCAACTACGCCGGCTCGGTGGGCGAGCTCAGCGGCTCGTTCGTCGACCTGCGGGCCAACTCGGTGTCGGGCGATGTGACCGTCGTGCGCCGCGCCGGAGCCCCGATCCCCGCCCCGGCGCCCGCGCCGGCCGTCGATCCCGGCGAAGAGGCGTTCGGCGACGACGCTTCCGGCGGCTTCGCCAGCGGGTTCGGTACCGACTTCGGCAAGGACTTCGGCCAGGAGGACCGGTCATGAGCCCCGTCTTCTCCCACGGAGATCTGCGCCTGTACCTGCTGAACCTCCTCGACGAGGGTCCGCGGCACGGCTACGACATCATGCAGGCACTCTCGGACCGCACCGGCGGCACCTACACGCCGAGCGCCGGCACCATCTACCCCCGGCTCGCGAAGCTCGAGGAAGAGGGTTTGGTGACGAAGTCGGTCGACGGCCGCAAGACGGTCTACGAGATCACGGATGCGGGTCGCGCCGAAGTGGCGCTGCGCTCGGCCGACCTCGAGGGGATCGAGGCGGGTCTCACCGACTCGGTCCGCCTGATCGCCGACGAGGTGCGCGGCAGCGTCCGCGATGCGATGAAGAGTCTGCGCGCCGACCTCGCCGCCGCCTCCCGCGACGAGCGCGCGAGCGCGACGCGCACGTACACACCCCCGCAGGACGACCCGCGAACGCAGAGTCGCGAACAGCTCCACCGGGCGGATGCCGCGATCAACGAGTTCCGCGCCCGCGTGCGCAGCGACCTGCGCACGCATGTCGCGCGCGGCGGGTCGCTGGAGGCCTCGCTCATCGACACGCTCACCACGGCGTTGGACGACGTCGCCGGCGCGCTCACCCGCGGACTGCGGGGCTGACATGGACTCGTCGGGCGACGCGAACGACATGCGCACGGACGCGAGCAAGGGCGGGACCGAGCCTGCACGTCACGCGTCGCCCGACGTACAGGCTCGGCGCGAGGAGCACGATGCGCGCCCACGCCGCACGACAGGACCCATCCGGGTCCTGTGCTGAGGCCGCTGGGCTAGGCCTGGTCCGGCCAGATGTCTTCGTCGTCGGCGACCGGCTCCCCCAGCGGCACGACCAGGATCGGCCGGTGCTGACGGTGCGCGAGCCGGGCGGCGACCGCACCGGTGAAGAACTCGCGGATGGATTCGCCGATTCCCCGCTTGCGGGTGCCGACGACCAGGAGCTTCGCGTCCACCTGCTCCGCAAGGTGCTTGATCGCCAGAGCGGGGTCGCCCACCAGCTGATGGACCGCCCACTGGACGTCGTGCCCGTCGAGGAGCTCCTTCGCCGCCGCGTCGACCTCGGCCAGGTCGCTCTCACCCACGGCCCCGTTGATATCGATGGGTGCCGAGTGGACGTAGCCGTCGGGATCCTCGTAGGTGACGAAGCGTGTCACGTCCACGTGCACCACCAGAAGCGGTGCGTGCAGCAGCCGCGCGTAGCGCGCAGCTTCCTTCAGGACACGGCCGGACTGCCCGGGGATGACACCCACGATGACGGCGCCGTGCATGGCCGCCTCATCGAAAGCGGGATCCTTCGCCGGAATGGCGGATGCCTCTTCGGACATACTCTGTGCAGCCCCTCTCAAATGGGCCACTGGCCGCGGGTGGGCAGAGGCTCCGTGATATCCTGAATGTTACTCTTACCGGCTTGCGGCCGGTTTCGTGAACGTAGCGGGTGACGCAAAGCCCGCGTCGCAGAAATGAGGGGGTCTCGCATGGGGCGTGGCCGTCAGAAGGCGAAACACACCAAGATCGCGCGGGAGCTGAAGTCCTACAGCCCGAGCGTCAATTACTCTGCCCTCGAACGGGAGCTGCACCCTCAGGGGGAAGGCGACCTCTACGTCGACAAGTGGGCCGACGAGCACGAGGACGAGTACGAAGAAGAGAAGGCCTGACGCTCAGGCGGCTGCCTTCGCCGAGGCCCTGCGCGCGCGACGAGCGCGCCACCAGGTCCAGAATCGGTCGAGCTGCCGCTTGAGCCACGCGGCGATCCGTCGCGCCCAGTGGAACTCGGTGCCGAGGATCGCCAGCCCGAGGAACACGATCAACCACCCCGGACCCGGCAGCGGCACCAGGAGCAGTCCGGCGACGCTGAGCAGCCCTCCGAAGACGCCGACGGCGACACGGTAGGCGACATTCAGCCGCGGATGCCGCGACACCCAGTCGCGTACCTGCCGCAGCATGCGCCGGATCGGGCGATCAGGGCGCTCGGCCGCGACGATCTCCGCACGCACGGTGCGTTCGAGGTCATCGGAGAGGTGCTCTCCACCCCATACGGCGGATTGCTCGGCGTTGCTGGGAAGCGGTTCGCGACTCATGCACCGAAGATAACACGATATATCGCGACTATCCTGAGAGTCGGCCGGTCGGGACACACGTCGAGCGTGCGCCTCGACATCCGTCACCAGGCTCCGTGACGGCGCTCCCAGTCGTCCTCGATCGTGTGCGGGCGGGCGATGACGACGCCCGCCGGGATGGCCACGACGATCACGCCGGCCAGGACGATCAGCGGCAGGGTCCAGGCGTCGGTGGCGTCGTGCAGCAGCCCGATCGCGAACGGGAAGACCGCGGCGATGGCATACCCGACGCTCTGCACGAATCCGCTCAGCGCGACAACGGCCTCGTGCGTACGGGCGCGCAGGCCGAGCAGCACGAGGGTCAGCGGGAACAGCAGCGGCGCGATGCCAAGGAGGGCTGCCCAGAGCCACGGTGCTGCCGTCGGGAACCACAGCAGCCCGGCCACGCCGGCGAGGCCGGATACGACAGCCACTCCGAACAGCGGGCGGATGGCGCCGTAGCGGGCGACGAGGCCGGGGATCAGCAGTGAGGCCGGCAAACCCATCGCTGCGAACAGCGACAGGAGCACACCCGCGGTGGCCGGGGTGACCTCGGCGACATCGATGAGGATCGTCGGCAGCCACGCGAAGGACGTGTAGGCGATCGTGGCCGAGACGGAGAAGCCCGCCATGATCGCCCAGGCCAGCGGCAGTCGCCACATGCGTCCGAACATCTGCGGGTTGGCGGTCTCGACATCGACCTTGTCGCCGGCAGAGGCGCGCTCGCGCACGAGCATCGTGATCCAGGGGATCATCGCGGCCGCGGCGAACACCGCCCACATGCCGAGCGAGAAGCGCCATCCGGCGCTGTCGGCCACGGGCACCGCGATCAGCGGCGGCAGGAATGTCGCGACCGCCATAGTGGTCGAGTAGACCGTGGTCATCAGACCGATGCGGTCGGGGAAGTACTTCTTGACCAGGGGCGGGAGCAGGATGTTGCCGACACCGACCGCGGCGAAGATGGTCGCCGTCGCCAGCAGCAGCGTGACGGACGAATCGGCGAGCCCGCGCGCCAGTAGCCCGATCGTGGCGACGGCGGATGCCGCGATCACGAGCCGCTCCAGTCCGAACCGCCGCTCCATCCGCGGGGTGAGGATGCCGAAGATCGCGTAGCAGACCGGCGGCGCCGTGCCGATGAGGCCGATCACCCAGGCCGGCATGGCGAAGTCGACGGCGATGTGGTCGATGACCGGCGAGAGGGATGCCACGGCCACCCGCACAGAGAAGGCGAACAGCACGATCCCGAGCAGCGCGAGAGCCCTGCCGTGCCAGAGCGGGCGGGCGGGGCTGGAGTGCATCATTCCAGCCTAGGTGCCGCCCGCAGCCCGGGCGAACGAAACGGGGGGTCAGGACTCCTGCGAGCCCTCGACCCACGCGAGGTACTCCGCGCTGACGGTGCCGGTGATGTAGCGGCCGTCGAAGCAGCTCATGTCGAGGTCATCGAGGTCGGAGCCTTCGAGGATCGCGGCCTTCAGATCCTCGACCTCCTGGTAGACCAGGAAGTCGGCGCCGAGCTCCGCTGCGATCTCGGGGATCGTCCGGTCGTGCGCGACGAGCTCCTGACGCGACGGCATGTTGATGCCGTACACGTGCGGGTAGCGGACCGGCGGCGCGGCCGAGGCGAACGTCACGGTCTTGGCCCCGGCATCCCGTGCCATCTGGATGATCTCGCGGCTCGTCGTGCCGCGCACGATCGAGTCGTCGATCAGCAGCACGTTCTTGCCCTTGAACTCGCTCGACATCGCATTGAGCTTCTGGCGCACGCTCTTCTTGCGCACGGCCTGCCCGGGCATGATGAACGTCCGGCCGACGTAGCGGTTCTTGTAGAAGCCCTCGCGGTACTCGATGCCGAGCTTGCGGGCGACCTGCATCGCCGCGGGGCGCGAGGAGTCCGGGATCGGCATGACCACGTCGATGGTGTCCACCGGCGTGTGCTTGGCGATGGTGTCGGCGAGGCGCTCGCCCATACGCAGTCGCGACTCGTACACGGCGATGCCGTTCATGACCGAGTCGGGGCGGGCGAGGTAGACGTACTCGAACGAGCACGGCGCCAGGACGGGGTTCGCGGCGCACTGCTTGGTGTGCAGGCGACCCTCGAGGTCGATGAACACGGCCTCACCGGGAAGCACATCGCGGACGACCTCGAAGCCGGCGTTCTCCAGCACGAGGGATTCGGATGCCACGACCCACTCGTAGCCGCCCTCGTCCGCCGGGCGCGTGCCCAGGATGAGGGGGCGGATGCCGAACGGGTCGCGGAACGCGAGGAGACCGTAGCCGGCGATCAGCGCGATAGCGGCGTACGAGCCTTCGACGCGCTCGTGCACACGGGCGACGGCCTGGAAGACCTGTTCGGGATCGAGCTCGAGCCCGGCGATCTCGGACTGCAGCTCGCTGCCGAGCACGTTGACCAGCAGCTCCGTGTCGGAGGTGGTGTTCAGGTGGCGGCGGTCGGTGTGGAACAGCTCGCTGGTCAGCTCACGCGTGTTGGTGAGGTTGCCGTTGTGCACCAGCACGATGCCGTAGGGCGCGTTCACGTAGAAGGGCTGCGCCTCTTCCTCGTTGGCCGCGGTGCCCTGCGTCGCGTAGCGGACATGACCGAGCCCGATCTCACCGAGCAGCGCCCGCATGTCGCGGGTGCGGAACGCCTCACGGACCTGCCCCTTCGCCTTCGCGATGTGGAACACGCCGTTGGCCTCCGCCGTGGCGATGCCGGTGGAGTCCTGCCCGCGGTGCTGGAGAAGGAGGAGGGCGTCGTAGATCTCCTGGTTGACGGGCCCACGGCCCACCATGCCGACAATGCCGCACATTGGGGGTTACTTCGCTCCCTGGTCGCTGTACTGTCCGACGAGTCGCACGGCGCCGCCGTCGACCCCCTTCGCACCCTGTTCGAATTCGCCCGCCGGACGCGGACCGTCGCCGACGACGCCGACCTGCCAGGTGGCGATGCCATCCTGCAGGAGAGCGGATGCCGCAGCCTCCGCCTTGTCGGCGGCCACGACGGCGAGGAACCCGATGCCGAGGTTCCAGGTGCCTTCGGTGGCGGTGAGCTCGAGGTTGCCGAGGTCGGCGAGCACGCGGAAGACCGGCGGCGGCGACCACGTGGAGCGGTCGAGCTCGACCCAGGTGTCCTGCGGCAGCACGCGCGCGAGGTTGGCGGCGATGCCGCCGCCCGTGACGTGGCTGAGGGCGTGCACGGCGTCGCCGGTCTGCGCGATGAGGCGCAGCAGCGGAGCGGTGTACAGGCGGGTGGGCTCCAGGAGCGCCTCGCCCCACGTCGTACCGTCGCTCGCGAGATCGGTCGCACGGTCGCCGTACTGGATGCCGGCACCGGCGACGATGTGGCGCACCAGCGAGTAGCCGTTGGAGTGCAGGCCGCTGGAGGCCAGCGCCAGCACCACATCGCCGGGGCGGACGCGGTCGGCGCCGAGGATGCGGCTGCCCTCGACCACGCCGGTCGCGGCGCCCGCGACGTCGTAGTCGTTCAGGCCCAGCAAGCCGGGGTGCTCGGCGGTCTCGCCGCCGACGAGCGCGGTGCCCGTCTCGGCACAGCCGCGCGCGATGCCCGCGACGATGTCGGCGATGCGCTCGGGGAAGACCTTGCCGCACGCGATGTAGTCGGTCATGAAGAGCGGCTTGGCGCCGACCACGACGATGTCGTCCACGACCATGCCGACCAGGTCGAGCCCGATCGTGTCGTGCTTGTCGATCGCCTGGGCGATCGCGACCTTGGTGCCGACGCCGTCGGTGCTGGTCGCGAGCAGCGGACGTTCGTAGGCACGCAGCGCGCTGGCGTCGAAGAGACCGGCGAAGCCGCCGACACCTCCGAGCACTTCGGGGCCGTGGGTTCGACGAACGGCCGACTTCATCAGCTCTACTGCGAGGTCACCCGCAGCGGTGTCGACGCCGGCTTCGGTATAGGGATTGGGGGCGGAGGAGGCCACACGTCCAGCCTACCGGCGGGCGGGACGGGCGGATGCCGCATCCGCGGTTGTGCCGGGCGCACCGGACCCGCGCCGCCGTAGAATGACGGGCATGGGCGGCGTCGGTGCTCCAGAATGGGTGATCCGCGAGGACGCGGGTCAACCCGTGCTGCTCGCGCTCTACCTGCGCCAGGTGCTCGGCATCCGCTCTCCCGACGAGCTGCCGCACTTGCGGGGCATCGCACCGCGGGTCAATGACCGCTCCGAGGCGGCGCAGGCTCTGCTCGAGCGTCAGTGGCGCGAGTACTGGGCGATGACTGTCGAGCCGCAGGCGCATCCGTCCCCTGTGCCGCTGGATCTCGTCGAGGGTTTCGACACCCAGGTCGCCCTGCCCACCGAGGGCTCGGCCGAGCTGATCACGGCGATGCGTCCTCACGCGGCCGAGGCGCTGGCGTACTCGCAGTCGGCGCACGAGCGATACCGCAAGGACGCGTCTGCCAAGCCCGGCGTCTCGTACCGCGCCTACGCGAGTGCGATCGCGGAGCACGAGCGGCAGGTCGGGCGGCGGGCGCATTCGTTCGAGCTCAATGTGCAGGTGCTGCCGCTCAGTCAGCGCGGGGTGTGGTGGATCGGCTCACTCACGATCGCGGTGACCGACGGTCTGCGCGGCGATGTGGTCGCGTTCGACGCGGCGATCCATCCGATCATCGCCGAACTGGCCTGAGGCGTCACTCCGCGTAGTGCGCGGTTTCGCGGTCCATCACGACGTCGCGTGCACGCTTGCTCATGACGCGATCGAGGATCAGCGCCACGACGCCGCCGACCACGATGCCGACGACGACGAAGATCAGCGCGAGGAACCCGAAGACCTGCGTCTGCGAGTAGACCATCCCGGTGTTGGGGCTCTCCTCGCCGCTGCCGTTGAAGGCGAAGGTGAGGATCAGTGCGACCAGGATGCCGATGATCGCGCCGAGACCCATGAAGACGGCGTACTTCGGTGCGCGGCGCACCTTCACCGTCACCAGCTCATCGTCGATGACGATGTGCGGTGCCGCCTCGGCAGTCGGAGCACTCGGCTGCGTGGACGTCTCGTCAGGGGTGTTCGCCGTATCGGCCATGTCTCCATTGTCCCACTCGTCGGGGCGCCGGGCTCACGAACGACCGACACCCCCGCGGAAGCCTCGCGGGGGTGTCGGTCGCGAACCGGTCGGGTGACCGGCTCAGTCTTCGGCTGCGGTCACTCGACCGGCGTCTCCGACGCGGAGTGCGCCGAGGCGCGGCGACGCGCCACGATGATCCAGGCGGCGGCTCCGATCAGCAGCAGCACTCCGCCTCCGACGATCCACGGCCAGACCGGGGCCGAAGCCTCGTCCTCGACGACTGCGGTCTGCTCGGCGGCGACCGGCTTCTCGTTCTCCGCAGCGGCGGCGGTGACCTCGCACCCGTCGACCGGGATGACGGCCGACACCGGGTCCATCGCCTCGCCCGCCGGGTATGTGCCGAACGCGGCCGCGCCGGCCTCGGTCAGTGTCGCCGGGAGGGCGTCGAGCACGAGGGCGCCGTCGGTGATCTCCAGGTCGGGCACCGCGAATTCGGCGAGTCGCACGCCGGCCGCGGAGATGGGCTCACCCGTCTGGGTGGTGCCCGCCACGTCGACCACGATGTAGCCCGTGTCGCCGGCCAGTTCGAGCCGGAAGTCCGACAGCGTGGTGTCCAGCGCACCGGCGTGCCCGGTGAACCGGATCGCCCCGCCGTACGTCACGAGGCCGGTGTGGTCATCGACATCCAACGATCCGGTGCCGTTCGCCCACACATAGGAGGGGTACTCGTACGCGACGTCGGTGAGCTCCCAGCCGCCGGCGGCGATCCCCTCGATGTACGTGCGGAAGGACTCCTTGAAGCCCCACGCCAGCTCGGCGCCCTGCGTGGTGCAGGCGCCCAGGGCGGATGCCGCGCGCTGCAGCGAGAACGTCAGACCACGGCTGACCGAGGCGCCCTGGAAGGTCAGCGTGTGGTCGCCGTCCTCGAGCGTCGCGGGCAGCGAACCGGTCCACGTGGCGGTGCCAGAGGCATCCGCTGTCACCGTCCCGAGCAGCACGGGGGTCGAGTACACGACCACCGCGATGTCGGCTTCGTTGGGTGCGAATCCGGAGGCCGAGACCGTCGCCGATTCGCCCGCCTGCAAGGCGGTCAACGTGGCGTCGTCGACCTCGATGCCGGCTGTGGCCGGAGGAGTGGTCGGCAGCGCACGTGCTGTCGGCTTCGCGGCCGCGGCGGTGGTCGCGACGGTCCCGGTGGAGCCGCTCGGCGCGGCAGACGCGGTGCCGACCGTGAAGGTGAGCGGGTCGAGCGAGGTCGAGAAGCCCCCGAGCACCTGATTCTGCCCGGCGGCCGTGAGGCTCGCGGGAGCACCGGCGAAGGTGACCGCACCGTTGCTCTCGGTGCGGGCGGCCGCACCGAGGTTGACAGTGGCGAAGGCGACCTGCGCGCCGCCGCTGGTGACGTACAGCGTCGCCGCCGTGGGCGAGGTGATCCGCAGCTGCGGGTTCGCGATGGTCACGTCGAGGATGCCGTTGTGGCCGGTGAACCGCGCGGCGCCGACGTACGAGACCGTGCCGGTGCCGGAGGCTGCGGAGTACGTGCTGCCCGTGGCCTGACCGAACTGGAACAGGCCGCCCGAACGGGTTGCTCCGCCCGACACCGAGACGCTGCCGTGCGCGATGCTGCCCGTGACGTAGGAGGTGAACGACGACGAGATGGCCCAGCGCAGGGATCCGCCCGGCACCGTCGGGGTCACGACCGGCACCTCGGGCGTGGCCGGGACCTCAGGCTCGGTCGGCGGGAACAGGACGTCCCACTGGGCCGGAGTGAAGGCGATGTCCGACCGCGTGTAGATCGTGAGCGAGTCGGGCATCGTGTGCTGCTTCCACACGATGACCTCGTACTGCTTCGTGCGATCCAGGTTCGCCGTTGCCGCGATCAGGTTCTTCTCGAACGCGCCGCCCGTGATGCCCATGACGTAGCTCATCGCGACGAAACCACTGCTGGCGGTGACGTCGGCCTCCGTGCCCTTCTCGATGATGGCGGCATAGGCGCCGGTGATCGGGCCGAGGTTGGTCGCGACCGTCTTCACGGTCGCGCCGGCAGCCTTGGAGACATCGGTGACCGAGCCGGTCACCGTCGGGACCGGGGCGGGTTCGGCGAAGGTGATCGGGGTGTAGGTCTCGAACGGTGCRTACTTCGCGCCACCGCCCGGGTAGGTGTAGATGCCGTAGTTGCCGGCGAGCAGGTCGTTGACCTCGGATGCCGACACCGTCAGTTCCGTCTGGAACGAGCCGTCCGCCCCGATCACGATGCCGCCGGCAGCAGAGCCGCCGATCGTGGCGAGATCCGCTTCCAGCACGCCCCACTTCTGCGCGATCGACGTACGCGCACTGCTCGGCGCACCGGTCGAGGGCTTCCACTCGTCGAGGAACTTGCCGAACACCACATACGAGCCCGTGAACTTCCCCTGGAGAGGAGGACGCGTGCCCGAGGTCGCCGGCGGGTTCGGAACGAAGCCGGTACCGGTCACCGTGACCGTCTCACCCGCCGCATCCAACCCAGCCGTCTTCGAAACAGTCACCGTCGGGACCCCAGCAGTGGTCGTGGGCGTCGGTGTGGGGCTGGGCGTGGACGCCGCGGTGATCTCGTAGGAGACGGCGGCCGAGGTGGATCCGACGAAGGCAGCCGGATCGGCCGGCGTGAACACCGCCGACAGCGAGACGGTTCCGGCATCCGCCACGCTCGTGGTCACGGTGCTGCCCACGGCAGCCTCGCCGACCTTCGCATCGCCTCGGAAGTAGGAGACGGATCCGGATGCCGCGGGCTCGACGGTCGCGCCGAGCGTGAACGTCTCGCCTGCACGGCTGGAGCCGGCCGGATCCACCATCAGCGTGGTGGTGGTCGCGACGGCCGGCAGCGGCTCCCACGCGAGGGCCGTCGTCGTGTTCTGGCTGGGGTCAGAGAAGCCCTGACCGTGCGCCTTCGAGGTGTAGATCGAGTACTGCCTGCCGTCCGCGAACGCGGGTACCGACATCTGCACGCTGAACGTGCCGTCCGCCCCCATCGGCGCGGTCCGTGCCGCGCCCTCGCCGCCGGACTCGTTGCCGGGAGCGATCCAGACGGTGTCGCCGAGCTGTGACGAGCCGGCGTAGAAGCCGGGCAGCCCCGCGGGACCCACTGCGAGATAGACCCCCGGGCTCACTCCGGAGAACCCGGAACCCGTCACCGTGACGGTTCCACCCGCGCGCGGGACGGCTCCGGCGGACACCGACGGCCCGTCTGCGGCCTGCGCGGCCGGGGTGATCGCGGCGCCTGCGAGGACGAGTAGGAAGGCGAGAAGGGCCGCTATGACGGCCTTTCCTCGGTCGAGGGCAAGGTGCGTGGACACAGTCATCTCCGGGTGTGCGGCCGGAAGCGCGCGCCGAAGCGCCGGTCCCGTGCAGCGATGCAGTCGAGTGAAGGATGTCGCGAATTTGGTTAGGCTTAGCTAAGTCGCGACGCTCTCGACCGTAGGGCACGTTCACAGCCAACGTCAAGTTTTAGGTTAGCCTTGCCTAATGCGTCGTGCTTCTGCCCTGCTTCTCATCGCGCTGCTCGCGCTCACCGGATGCGCCGCACCGACCGCGCAGGCCGACTCGAGCTGCGCGGCTTCCGATGCCCCGCTCGCCTCATTGGCGCTGGCCGAGGACGTGCGCACGCACGAGGGCGGCGCGACCGCGTGCCTTCCGGACCGGGCCATCACCCCCGTCGACGACGCCACCGCACCGGAGCTGCCGGTGACGGTCACGGATTCCGAGGACCGCAGCGTCGAGGTCACCGACGTCGACCGCATCCTCGCCATCGACATCTCCGGCACGATCGCCGCCACCGTCGTCGGGCTGGGCCTCGGCGAGAACCTCGTCGGCCGCGACTCGTCCACCGACTTCCCGGGCACGGCCGACCTGCCCGTCGTCACCAAGGCGGGGCACACCCTCAACGCCGAGGCGATCCTCGAGCTCGCACCGACCGTGGTGCTGACCGACACCTCCATCGGTCCGAAGGAAGTGCGCCAACAGCTGCGGGATGCCGGCATCCCGATCATCGTCGTCACCGCCGAACGCCGCCTCGACACCGCCGATGACCTCGTGCACGAGATCGCCGCGGCGCTCGGCGTGCCGAGCCGCGGCGCCGCCCTGGCGGAACGACTCGACGCCGAGCTGGCCGCCGCCACCGCAGAGGTCGACGCGATCGCACCCGCCGCCGAGACGGATCGACCGCGGATGCTGTTCCTCTACGTGCGGGGCAGCGCCAACATCTACTACATCTTCGGCAAGGACTCGGGAGCCGATTCGTTGATCGAGGCGGTCGACGGGGTCGACGTCGCCGGCGAGATCGGCTGGGTGGGCATGAAGCCGATGACCGCCGAGGCGCTCGTGTCCGCGGCCCCCGACATCCTCGTGATGATGACCGATGGACTCGCCTCGGTGAACGGGATCGACGGACTGCTGGAGCGCATCCCGGCGCTGCAGCAGACCCCTGCCGGTCAGCACCGGCGCGTGGTCGACATGGCGGATGCCGACATCCTGAGCTTCGGCCCCCGCACCGCCGAGATCGTCCGCGCGCTCGCCCGGGCCGTGTACGCCCCCGCAGACTCCCCCGCCGCTCCTGCCCCCACGACAGCACCGTGACCTCGGAAGTCGTCGTCCCCACCCCGAGTCGCCACCGACGCGGGCGGTTCATCATCGTCACGATCGTGCTCGCGGTCGCCCTCGTCGCCACCGTCGTCGTCTCGCTCGGGCTCGGGCAGTACGCGCTCTCCCCGTCGGAGGTCGTCGGAGTGCTGCTGGGCGCCGTCGGCATCGACAGCCCCTGGGCGGTCGCGGATCCGACGGCCGCGGGGGTCGTGCTCGGCATCCGACTCCCCCGCATCGTGCTGGGCCTGCTCGTCGGTGCCGCCCTGTCTGTCTCGGGCGTGCTGATGCAGGCGATCTTCGGCAACCCGCTGGCCGATGCCGCCGTGGTAGGCGTCTCCTCCGGCGCCGCCCTCGGTGCGGCCGCCAGCCTCACCTTCAGCCTGACCGTCTTCGGCCTCTGGACGACCCCGGCCTTCGCGTTCGTCGGCGGTCTGGTCGCGGTGCTGTCGGTCTACTTCATCAGCCGCACCGGCGGGCGCACCGAGGTCGTGACCCTCCTGCTCACCGGCATCGCCATCAACGCGATCGCGGGGGCCGGGCTGGCGTTCCTCACCTTCCTCGGCACCAGCGCCACCCGCGAGCAGATCGTGTTCTGGCAGCTCGGCAGCCTCAACGGCGCCCTGTGGCAGAACATCGCGCTGGTCGCGCCGCTCGTGCTCGTCGGGCTCGTCGTGGCGATCCTCGTCGCCCGGCAACTCGATCTGTTCGCACTCGGCGAGCGCACCGCGCGGCACCTCGGCGTACGGGTCGAGCCGCTGCGCATCGGCGTGATTGTGACGGTCGCCCTGCTGGTGTGCGCTGCCGTCGCGTTCGCCGGCATCATCGGGTTCGTCGGACTCGTCGTGCCGCACCTCATGCGCATGGCGATCGGGCCGGCGCACCGGCCGCTCATCATCACGAGCGCGCTGGGTGGCGCGCTCCTGCTGGCCGGGGCCGATCTCGTCGCCCGCACGGCCGTGCCGCTCGCCGACCTGCCGATCGGCATGATCACAGCCCTCATCGGCGGGCCGTTCTTCCTCTGGCTGCTGCTGCGCACGCGCAAGCAGGCGGGAGGCTGGGGATGAACGTCCGACTCGACGCCAGGACGGTCACCGTCACCGTGGGAGAGACCACGATCCTGCGGGATGCCTCGATCACCGTGGCCGCCGGGGAGGTCCACGCCCTGGTCGGACCGAACGGCGCGGGCAAGTCGACGATGTTCGGCGTGCTCGCCGGGGATGTCGCCCCCTCGTCAGGGCAGGTCGAGCTCGATGGCCGAGACCTGCGGGGCTTCCCGTCGCGCGACCTGGCGCGCCTGCGTGCCGTGCTGCTGCAGCACAACGCGGTGAGCTTCCCGTTCTCCGTCGAGGACGTCGTGCGGATGGGACGAGCACCGTGGGCGCGGACGCCCGCCGTGGACGACGACGACAGGATCGTGGCGGCGGCGATGCAGGCGACGGATGTCGCGCCCCTGGCCGGCCGCGGCATCCCCTCGCTCTCCGGCGGCGAGCGCGCCCGCGTCGCCCTGGCCCGCGTGCTCGCGCAGAGCACGGATGTGATGCTGCTGGACGAACCCACCGCCGCGCTCGACCTGCGCCATCAGGAGGACGTGCTGCGCATCGTCCAGCGCCGGGCGCGGGAAGGAGCCGCGGTGGCGATCGTGCTGCACGACCTCGGCGCCGCTCTGGCCTACGCCGATCGGGTGACACTGCTGTCGCAGGGCCGGGTCGCGGCGTCAGGGCCGCCGGCCGAGGTGCTGACCGCCGAGCGGATCGAGGAGGTCTACGGCCAGGCCGTGGACGTGTTCCCGCATCCGATCACAGGTGCGCCGGTCATCGTGCCGCGGCGGTAGGTCCCGCGCGGGGCGGGGTGGGGTGGCTTCGCTATGCCGAGAAACACGCGATGGTGGGCGAGGTCAGGGGCGCAGCGGGAGCAGTTCGGTGAGGTCGGCACGGGTGCCGGAGGCGAGGATGCGACCGGAGGCCGCGGCATCCGTCCACTGCTCGGCGCCGGTTGCGAGCGCGATCCAGGTCGCCGGATCGGTCTCGACGACGTTCGGCGGGGTGCCGCGCGTGTGGCGCGGCCCCTCGAGCACCTGCACCGCCCCGAACGGAGGCACGCGAACCTCGACCGTGTGCCCCGGAGCCTTTTCGGCGAGCAGCTGCAGGAGGTAGCGCACCGCGGTCGCGAGGTCGGTGCGGGCAGGAGCGACGGATGCCGCATCCGCTGCCCGCACGGCAGCCAGGGCGGTGCGTCCTTCGTCGGTCAGGATCTTCCGTGCCACGCCCTCACGGTACCGCGGGCCGGCCCCTCTTTCCCTCGAGACTGCAGTCGAGCTTTCCCTCGAGACTGCAGTCGAGCCTCCAGACTGCGGGCTTTTCCCACCGTCTCGAGGCTCCGTTGCAGTCTCGGTGACGGAGAGGTGACGGAGACGCGGCGGTGCCGGCATCAGGCGCTGGGGTCGGGCGGGCGGAGACCGGGGGCGCGGCGACACCGCCGCCGATAGGCTGGAGGGGTGCGAATCCTTGTCCTCGGCTCCGGCGCGCGCGAGCACGCCATCATCCTCGCGCTGAAGGCGGAGGAGGCCGGACACGAGCTGTTCGCCGCCCCCGGCAACGCCGGAATCGCGCACGACGCGACCCTCGTGACGCTCGACGGCACCGATCCCGCCGCCGTCACCGAGTACGCGAACGACGAGAACATCGACCTCGTCGTGATCGGCCCCGAGGCGCCGCTCGTCGCCGGCGTCGCCGACGCCCTGCGCGAGCGCGGCATTCCGGTGTTCGGCCCCGGCAAGGCCGCCGCGCAGCTCGAGGGGTCGAAGGCGTTCGCGAAGCGGATCATGGAGTCCGCCGGGGTCCCGACCGGGCGCGCGGTGCGCGCCCACACCCGCGCCGAGGTCGAGTCCGCGCTCGACGAGCTCGGCAGTCCGCACGTGGTCAAGGCCGACGGCCTGGCCGCCGGCAAGGGCGTCATCGTCACGGCCGACCGCGCCGAGGCTCTCGCCCACGCGGACACCTATCTCCCGTCCGGGCCGGTGCTCATCGAGGAGTTCCTCGCCGGGCCCGAAGTCTCGCTGTTCTTCCTCAGCGACGGCGACCACGTGCTGCCCCTGAGCCCGGCACAGGATTACAAGCGCCTGCGCGACGGCGACGAAGGCCCCAACACCGGCGGCATGGGCGCGTACTCGCCGCTCCCCTGGCTGACCGAGCGCTTCGGCGGCGAGGCCGACTTCGTGCAGCTCGTGACCCGCGAGGTCGCCGAGCCCGTCATCCGCCAACTCGACTCCGAGGGCACGCCCTTCATCGGCCTCCTCTACGCCGGCCTCATCATCACCGAGGCCGGCATCAAGGTCATCGAATTCAACGCCCGCTTCGGCGACCCCGAGACGCAGGCCGTGCTGCCCCGGCTGCTCGACCCGCTGTCCGGACTGCTGCTCGCCGCGGCATCCGGCAACCTCGAGGACCACCCGCTGCCCGCCTTCGCCGAGGCCGTCGCCGTGACGGTCGTCGTCGCGAGCGAGGGCTACCCCGAGGCGCCGATCATCGGCCGCGAGATCACCGGACTGGATGCGGCGGCCGCCGTCGACGGCGTGCACCTGGCCCACGCCGCCACCGCGGAGCGCGACGGTGCGCTGGTCGCGACCGGGGGCCGCGTGCTCAACGTCGTCGCGCTCGGCACGACGTTCGCCGAGGCGAGCGCCCGCGCCTACCGCGCCGTCGCCGAGGTCTCCCTCGACGGCGCCCAGTACCGCACCGACATCGCCGCCCGCGTCCGGGAGTAGACGCTCACCGGTCGGGTCAGGAGACGGTTCGTCCCAACCGGTCGCTCAGTGAACGCGGTTCGGCGGCGTGAGCCGGAGAGCAGAAGGTTCACCCTGAGCATGTGACGTACTCGAGGTCGGCGGAGCCCCGAGCACCGCGCAGCTAAGGTCGGAGGCATGACCGAGCGCATCGGCATCATCGGCGGCGGCATCGTCGGCATCGCACTCGCCCGTGCACTCGGCGCGCGCCGCGCGGAGGTGACGGTGCTGGAGAAGGAGACCCGACTCTCCCAGCATCAGACCGGCCACAACTCGGGCGTCGTGCACGCGGGCCTCTATTACAAGCCCGGATCACTGAAGGCCACGCTGTGCGCGGCGGGCCGCGTCTCCATCCGCGAGTTCTGCGAGGAGAAGGGCCTGCCCCACCGCGAGGTCGGCAAGCTCGTGGTCGCGGTCGACGAGTCCGAGCTCGGTGCCCTCGCCGAGATCGAACGGCGGTCGATCGAGAACGCCGTGCCGGATCTCGCCCGCATCGACGACGTGGCCGCGCTTCGCGAGATCGAACCGCACGTCGCGGGTGTCGCCGCCGTGCACTCGCCGCACACCGCGGTGGTGGACTACGCCTCCATCACCGAGGCGATGGCACAGGACGTGCGGGCCGCCGGTGGTCGGGTCCTGCTGGGCCACGAAGTCACCGGGATCCGGCTCGAGAACGGCACGGTGCGGGTGACCACGCCCGTGTCGGAGGACGTGTTCGACCGCGTCATCGTGTGCGCCGGGCTGCAGTCCGATGCGGTAGCCCGCCTGATCGGGGCCGACCCGTCGCCGAAGATCCTCCCGTTCCGCGGCGAGTACTGGGAGCTCGCCCCGGAGCGCACCGACCTGGTGCGCGGCATGATCTATCCGGTCCCCGACCCGCGCTTCCCCTTCCTCGGCGTGCACTTCACGCGCGGGGTCTACGACAACGTGCATGTCGGCCCCAACGCGGTCCCCGCACTCGCGCGCGAAGGCTACAAATGGCTCACGATCTCGGTCAAGGACACCTGGGAATCGCTCCGCTGGCCCGGCGCATGGCCGCTCGCCAAGGAGCACTGGCGCATGGGCGTCGATGAGATCTCCGGCTCTCTGATCAAGCCGCTGTACTTCCAGAAGGCGCGACGGTTCGTGCCGGAGCTGAAGATGTCGGATCTCGCGCACAAGACCGGCGCCGGCGTCCGCGCCCAGGCTTGGGGCAGCAGCGGCGAGCTGCTGGACGATTTCGCCGTCGATCAGGTCGGCCCCGTCACCCTGCTGCGCAACGCCCCCTCGCCTGCGGCGACCTCATCGATCGCGATCGCCGACTTCGTCATCGAGCACTACCTGACGCCCAGCCCGCGCTGATCCGGGCATTGCGGTGCCGAGGAGGCCAGCCTGGACCGCGTCGCTCGCGCTCACCGAGCGGGACGCGACGACCTCGCCTAGCCACAGCGTGGTTGGCTGGACAGGGGCGCTCCGTGTCGGCGTCCGCGAGGAGGAACACCATGACGGATGCCGCCACCACTCCCGTGAGCGCCGGTCGAGCCGGTCGGCCCCCCGCCGACACCACATCGCCGTTCTTCCGTGCCGGCGGGCGCAACCGGTTCACGGCGCGCCCCGCATCGGTCGTCGCCGTCAGCACACCGGCGCCGGACTTCGTGCGCGTGACCCTCACCGGACCGGACTTCGCCGACTTCGTCTCGGGCGGACCGAGCGACCACATCCGCCTCTTCCTGCCCGACCCCGCGACCGGTGAGCTCGTCGCACCGGCGCCGGTCGGACCCGACGAGGACGGCATCATCCGGCCCGAGGGGCAGACCTTCTCGCGCGACTTCACCCCGCTCGCGATCCACACACTGCCGGACGGCGCCGTCGCGGTCGACGTCGACTTCTTCCTGCACGCCGATGCCGGACCGGCCTCGGGCTGGGCAGCGCGCGCATCCGTCGGCGACAGCATCGTCGTGGTCGGTCCCCGCGGCTCCAAGGCCGCGCCGCAAGGCGTCAGCCGCGCCGTCCTGATCTGCGACGAGACTTCGCTGCCGTCGGTCGCGCGCTGGGTGCGCGAGCTCCCGCCGACCGCCCGGATCGACATCATCGCGGCCCTGCCCGGCTCGGGCGACTGGGTCGCGGACTACCTCGGCGTGGCCGGGTCAGAGCGCGTGGCCGTGCACGTCGTCGCTCCCGAGGCCACCGAGGCCGCGCTCGACGCGCTGGATCCGATCGACGCGGGCACGTACGTGTGGGCGGCGGGCGAGGCATCCGCTCTCGTTCCGCTGCGTCGCCACCTGCGCCGCACGCTCGGGCTGCCGTCGGAGCAGGCGTCCGTCAGCGGCTACTGGCGCAGCGGCGTCGTCGGCTTCGACCACCACTCCCCGGTCGACCCCTCCGACCCGGACTGACCTGCGCGGCGTTCGACTCACTGCGGAGTACGCACGGTCGAACCCACCCGCGAGACGTGGCCAACGTACCCGAACCAGGTCCGGGAAGCACCGTTTGCCACGTCTCGCGTGAGGCCGCCCCTCAGGCCCCCGCGTCGACCTTCGCCGCGTGCCAGTCCTCGTTGCTCGACCCCCGCGGCGCGCGCAGGAACAGCATCACGACCGCGGCCAGCAGCAGCACCACGGGCGGCAGCAGCAGGGCCTGCGACATCGCGGTCGAGAACCCGTCCACGACGGCGGCGGGGAGCTGCCCATGACCGAACCCGCTCTGCGCCGAGGACGCTCCCGGAAGGTTCGCCTCGAGCCGGGACTGCATCCAGACGGCGATGGCCGCCGAGCCGAGCACGGAGCCGACCGTGCGGGTCGTGTTGTACACCCCGGCGCCGGCACCGGCCTGCTGGATCGGCAGGTCGCGGTTGGCGATGGTGGCCAGCGGCCCCCACATCCCGGCGCTGCCGATGCCCAGCACCGCGGAGGGCAGCAGGAACATCCAGATCGGCGTCTCGGCGTTCATCAGTGTCGAATACCAGATGAGTCCGCCCGCGAACAGCACCAGTCCGGGCACGAGGATCAGGCGCGGATCGGTGCGGTCCAGCAGCTTGCCGGCGAACGGCGACAGGATGCCGGCGAACACCGCCATCGGGATCAGCAGCAGGGCCGATTCGGTGGGGGTGAGCCCGCGCGCCAGCTGGATGAAGAACATCATCGGCAGCGACATCCCGGTGACGGCGAAGCCGACCGCGGCGATGCCGATGCTGGAGATGGAGAAGTTGCGGCTGCGGAACAGCTCGAGCGGCACCAGCGGTTCCTTCTTGCGACGGCTCTGCTGCCAGATGAAGAGGCCGAGCACCGCGACGCCGGTGAGGATCATGCCCCACACCGTGATCGGTCCCCAGATCACGCCCCAGTCGTATGTCTCGCCCTCCTGCAGCCCGAAGACGATGAGGAAGAGGGCGATCGCGCTGAGGAAGACACCCAGGATGTCGAAGCTGTGCGAGTGCGTCTCGAGCTTCGGAACGAGGATCCACGCGGCGACGAAGCCGATGATGCCGACGGGCACGTTGACGAAGAAGATCCACTCCCACCCGAGGCCATCCACGAGGAAGCCGCCGGCGAGAGGCCCGACGAGCATCGCGACACCCGAGGTCGCACCCCACAGGCCCATGGCCGCACCGCGGCGGTTCGGCGGGAAGGTGCGCGTGATGATCGCCATGGTCTGCGGGGTCATCAGCGCGGCACCGAGTCCCTGCACGGCGCGCGCGGCGATGAGCATGTCCAGCGTCCCCGACAGACCGCACCACAGCGACGACAGCGTGAAGACCGTGAGACCGATCAGGTAGATGTTCTTCGGCCCGAAGCGATCGCCCAGGCGACCGGTGACCAGCAGCGGCACGGCGTAGGCCAGAAGGTAGGCCGAGGTCACCCACACCACGTTGTCGAGGTTGTTCGTGTGCGGGTCGAGCGCGGCCTTGATCGCCGGGTTCGCGACCGAGACGATCGTGGTGTCCACCAGGATCATGAAGAATCCGATGACCAGCGCCCACAGGGCTGGCCACGGACTGCGTGCGGTGGGGGCGACGGATGCCGCGGCCCGGGTCGTCTGTTCGGTCATTGCCGTGCAGCCTTTCGGTCAGCGAGATAGCGCTCGGAGTGCGGACCGAGTTCGGCGGGCCCCCAAGCGAAGACATGGTTTTCGAGCCGGTCGATGAGCCCGTCGAGCCAGATGAGTTCGGCCCCGACCAGCACGTCGTTCCGCTCGAGCTCGAGGAGGAACTGCTCGGGCACCCCGCGGGCGCGCGCGCCATGATGCCCTGCGCTCTGCAGCTCCTGCCCCGCGGCGAGCGCAGCCCGCCGGATGCCGAGCAGGTCGATGACCTCGTCCCGGTCGAGGTTGTGCGCCTCGGCGATGGCGACGCGGAACTCGGCGGGACGATCGATGCGCGGCAGCTCGCGCCGCACCCATTCGATCACCGCGGCGCCGCCGGCCTCGGTGACGCCATAGGTGGTGCGTTCGGGGCGGTTGCCGTCACGATCGACGCCGGTCTCGACGAGGAGGCCGGCCCGTTCGAGCCGCGCGACCGTGTGGTAGAACGTGCCGTTGGTCATCGGGACGAGACGGTCGGACCGCCGCTGGCGCAGCAGCCGCATCATCTCGTACGGGTGCATGTCGCCCTCGCGGAGCAGCGCGAGCATCATGAGTCCGAGCGGCGTCAGCCGATCGACAACATCCTTCACAGGTGCTCCTCTGGTCGCAGCCGAGCGGTGATTACTCCGGACCGACTAGTCCACATGGACTATACCTCCACCAATGCACCGCCTCCACCCCGCACCACGCCCGAGCGCGCGCTCCGCGATAATGGGCGAGTGACTTCATCCCTCGCATTGTCCGGCTGGCGCCACGTGTACTCCGGCAAGGTGCGCGACCTCTACGTACCGGCCGACACCCCCGACGGCGCCGACGCCGCGCGCCTGCTCGTCGTGGCCAGCGACCGCGTGAGCGCGTTCGACCACGTGCTCGAACCCGGCATCCCGGGCAAAGGCGAACTGCTCACGACCCTGAGCCTGTGGTGGTTCGACCAGCTCGCCGGCGGCGACGGCGGTCGACGCATCCCGAACCATCTCGTGGCCGATCACCGACTGGGCGCCGACGACTCCGCGCACGAGGTCATCCCCGCCGAGGTCGCCGGACGCACCATGCTCGTCAAGACCCTGGTGATGTACCCCGTCGAGTGCGTCGTGCGCGGCTACCTCACCGGCAGCGGCTGGGTCGAGTACCAGGCCGACGGCACCGTCTGCGGCATCCCGCTGCCCGCCGGACTCACCGACGGCGACCGCCTCCCCGAGCCGATCTTCACCCCGGCGTACAAGGCGCCGATGGGCGAGCACGACGAGAACATCTCGTACGCGCAGACCGTGGAGCTGGTCGGAGCGGATGTCGCGGCCGCCCTCCGCGACACGTCGCTGGAGATCTACCGCCGTGCCGCGCAGCTCGCCGAGGCGCACGGCCTGATCCTCGCCGACACGAAGTTCGAGTTCGGCGCCGATGCCGACGGCGTGCTCACCCTCGGCGACGAGGTGCTCACCAGCGACTCGTCGCGGTACTGGGATGCCGAGGCCTGGCGCATCGGCACGACCCCGGCGGCGCGGATGGCGAGTTTCGACAAGCAGATCGTGCGCGACTGGCTCGCCGCGAACTGGGACAAGCAGGGCACGCCGCCCGAGCTGCCCACCGAGATCGTCGAGCGCACGGCCGCCCGCTACCGCGAGCTGCTGGAGCGTCTCACCGGCGGCTGAGTCCGCCGCATCCGCCTCGCAACGACGCGAGGCGACACCTCGCAGTCCCCGACTGCACCATCATCGAAGGAGCGCCCATGCCCACTTGGACCCTGCACGGAAACGGTCGCACCGTTGAGCCCGGCAAGGTGGTGCGACCCGACGAGCGACTGAACTGGGGCGCCACGATCGCGATCGGCGTGCAGCACGTCATCGCCATGTTCGGGGCGACATTCCTGGTTCCCGTGCTCACCGGGTTCCCGGTGCCCACGACGCTGCTGTTCTCGGGTATCGGCACGATCCTGTTCCTGATCATCACGAAGAACAAGCTGCCCAGCTACCTCGGCTCGTCGTTCGCATTCATCGCGCCGGTGACGGCCGCCACCGCATCGGCCGGCATGGGCTCGGCCCTGGCCGGCATCGTCGCGGTCGGCATCCTGCTCGCCGCCGTCGGCTTCATCGTGCAGTTCGCCGGACTCGGCTGGATCGACAAGCTGATGCCCCCCGTCGTCTCCGGTGCGATCGTCGCCCTGATCGGCTTCAACCTCGCCCCCGTGGCGTGGACGAACTTCCAGGTCGAACCACTCACAGCGACCATCACGCTCGTCGCCGTCATCCTGTTCAGCGTCGTGTTCCGCGGATTCCTCGGCCGTATCTCGATCTTCCTCGGCGTCATCGTCGGGTACATCGCGTCGGTGATCATCGGCGCCGTCAACGGCACGTTGGACTTCACCGCGGTCGAGCAGGCCGACTGGATCGGCCTGCCCGAGTTCCACATCGCCGACTTCGCATCGCCGGGCACGTGGAGCGCGATCGCGATGTTCCTGCCCGTCGTGCTGGTGCTCATCGCAGAGAACGTCGGCCACGTGCGCGGTGTCGCGTCGATGACGGATGCCTCGGTCAACCGTCACACCGGACGCGCACTCATCGCGGACGGCGTCGCGACCACGATCGCCGGAACCTTCGGCGGATCGGGTACGACCACGTACGGCGAGAACATCGGCGTCATGGCCGCGACCCGCGTCTACTCGACCGCGGCGTACTGGGTCGCCGGTATCGCCGCGATCCTGCTGTCGCTCTCGCCGAAGGTCGGCGCGGTGTTCAACTCCATCCCGCCGGGGGTGCTCGGCGGCGTCACGACCGCCCTCTACGGCCTGATCGGCATCATCGGCATCAAGATCTGGGTCGACAACCGCGTGGACTTCTCGCGCCCCGTCAACCAGTACACCGGCGCCGTCGCCCTCGTCATCGCGATCGCCGGCTTCACCATGCAGTGGGGCGACTTCCAGCTCGGCGCGATCGTCATCGGTGCCGCGGCGGCCCTGCTGATCTACCACGTGGGCAACGCGATCGCCCGGTGGCGCAAGACCGGCGCCGACGACGGCGGCCCGCTCCCCGTGATCGGCCAGCTCGGCGGCGACCCCCAGTAGCGCCCCTCCGCCCGCGAGCCCCTGGCACCCGGCCCCCTCCTCGCGAGCTCACAAAAACGGCACGCTCAATACGACGTGAGCGGACACTTCTTGTGATCTCGCGAGGATCGGGGAGGACACAGCTCGGGAATCGAATGCCCGTCCGCAGCGTTGTCTATACGCATGAATGAAAAGCTCGTGACGGGGACCGACAAGCTCGCGGCGGACACCGCGATGAGCGCGGTGACGCTGCTGGTCGGCGACCTCGACGCGATGACGGCGTACTACCGCGACGTCGTCACGCTGCAGGTGCTCGACGCCGCCGGCGAGACCGTGTCGCTGGGACGCGCCGGCCGGCCCCTCGTGATCCTGCGCCGCGAGCCGCAACTGCGCCACGCCACCCCCGGCAGCGCCGGGCTGTTCCACACCGCGATCCTCTTCGAGTCGCAGACCGCATTGGCCGCCGCGCTCTACTCGGTCGCACGGCACGCCCCCGGCACGTTCACCGGCAGCGCCGACCACATCGTCAGCCAGGCCTTCTACGCCACCGATCCCGAGGGCAACGGGATCGAGCTGTACTGGGACCGCACTCGCACCGAATGGTCATGGACGCACGGGCAGATCGAGATGGGCACACTCGCCCTCGACCCGAACGCCTTCCTCTCCGAACATCTGACCGAGGCCGCCGTTGCCGGATCGACGGCGCAGGATGCGGCATCCATCGGCCACGTGCATCTGTCAGTCGGGGATGTCGCCTCCGCCCGCGCGTTTTATGTCGATGCCCTCGGCTTCGACGAGACCGCCAGCATGGGCAACCAGGCCCTGTTCGTCAGCGCCGGCGGCTACCACCACCACATGGCGATGAATGTGTGGAACTCGCGGGGCGCGGGTCCGCGGATGCCGGCCCTCGGGCTGGGCCGCGTCGACCTCGACCTGCCCGACGCGGACTCGCTCGGCGCCCTCGCCGAACGTCTCGCCGGGCACGGCATCGCCGTGCGCGACGACGGCCGCACGCTCATGTTCGACGACCCGTGGAACAACGCGATGCTGGCGACGGCTCCGGGCCGCTAGCTCACAGCCCCGCGAGCTCGCAGAAAGTGCGCGCTCGCGACGCCTCGAACGGGCAGTTTCTGTGAGCTCGCAAAGGGGAAAGAGCTAGACCGACTCGCGCTCGATCAGCTCGGTCTCCAGGATCGTCACACGCTGCGGGTCGCCTCCGGCCAGCAGAGCCATCAGCACGGCCGCCATCTTCTCGCCCTGCTCGAACGACGGCTGGCGCATCGTGGTCAGCTGCGGCGTGACGGAGGTCGCGACCGGCGAATCGTCGAACCCGATGATCGCGATGTCGTCGGGCACCCGCAGCCCCTCGGCCGCCAGCACCGACAGCGCGCCGCGCGCCATCAGGTCGCTCGCGACGAACACGGCATCCGGCCGGTCCTCGCGCGCCAGGATGCGGCGCATCGCGGCGGCTCCGCCGTCGGCCGTGAAGTTGCCGTCCTCCACCGGACCCTCTTCGAGTCCGGCGGCGGCGAGCGCCTCGCGGTAGCCGTCCAGTCGGTCGACCCCCGCGGGCATCGTCAAAGGCCCGGTGACCATGGCGATCCGGCGATGACCGCGCGCGATCAGATAGGCCGTGGCATCCCGACCGCCCATGACGTTGTCGACGTCGACGTAGTACGCGTTCTCACGCTCGCGCACGGGCCGGCCGCCGTAGACGACCGGCACCGCGGCCGCGATCCGGTCGATGAAGCTGTCGCTGGTGTGGTGCGACACGATGATCGCCCCGTCGATGCTGCCCCCGCGCACGTAGCTCGTGGTCTTGTCGCCGGGGTCATCGCTGGCGATGAACAGGTTCAGGACGTAGTCCGAGCGCCGCAGCCCGGCGTTGATGCCCGAGACGATGGAGGCGAAGAACGGGTCGCCGAAGAACCTCGTGGTGTCCTCCGGAACGATCAATGCGATCGCGTGCGTCTGTCGGCTCGCGAGCGACCGGGCAGCGCGGTTGGGCACGTAGTTCAGATCGGAGATCGCCCGCCGCACCGATTCCAGCGCGTTCGGGCTCACCGCCGTCGAACCGTTCACGACACGGGACACCGTCGAGCGGGAGACCCCCGCTGCCGCGGCGACCTCCTCGATCGTGACGGCTCCGTGGATCGCCCCCGCACTCATCTGGTCCTCGTCTCTCGGCCTACTCCGCTGGTCCCGGTGCCACGTCCAGCGCGCGCTGCGAGATGATCCGACGGTAGTCGCGTCCGCTGTCCTTGAGCGCACGCTCCTGCGTGTCGTAGTCGACCCACACGATGCCGAACCGCTTGTCGTAGCCCCACGCCCACTCGAAATTGTCCAGGAGCGACCAGTAGAAGTATCCCCGCACATCGACGCCGGCGTCGATCGCGTCGAGGATCGCACCGAGGTGGACGCACAGGAAGTCGGTGCGCTCGGGGTCGTGCACCCGGGTCTCGCCGTCCTCGACGACAGTCGCGTCATCGTATGCCGCGCCGTTCTCGGTGACGTAGAGCACGGTGCCGGCCGGCTTCGCGTACTCATCCCAGACCCGCTCGAGCAGTCGCGTGAGGCCCTCGGGCTGCACGTCCCAGTGCATGGCCGTCTGCGGCAGACCGCGGTCGTACCAGTAGATGCCCTCCGACGCGGGGAACGGCGACGCGGTCGCTCGCTCGGTCGGGGCATCCCCACTGCGCTGCGGCGTGACCGGCGGCCGCGCGCCGACCAGTTCGCCGTGGTAATAGTTGACGCCGAGGGCGTCGATGCGGGTCGCGATCGTCTCGAGATCGCCCGGGCGGATCGCCTCCTCGAGGGCGGCGACGGATGCCGGGTCCACCGCGCGGATCTCCTCCACCACATCGGAGGGGTACTCACCGCGGAACACCGGGTCCAGGAACCAGCGGTTGAAACGGCCGTCGATCTTGCGCGCGGCGGCGATGTCCGCCGGATCGTTCGGGTCGGCGGGGTCGGCCACCGTGAGGTTGAGGGTGATCCCGAGATCGAGCGACGCGTCGCGGCGGCGCAGCTCGCGCACGGCCTGACCGTGGCCGAGCATCAGATGGTGCGCGGCGAGCATGCCCTCGGTCACGCTGTAGTGACCCGGCGCGTGCACCCCGGCGGTGTAGCTGAGGAACGACGAGCACCACGGCTCGTTCAGCGTCGTCCAGACCTTGACCCGGTCGCCGAGCGCCTCGTGCATGTCGAGCGCGTACTCGGTGAAGCGGTCGGCGGTGTCGCGGTTGGTCCAGCCGCCGCGGTCCTGCAGCGCCTGCGGGAGGTCCCAGTGGTACAGCGTCAGCCACGGCAGGATGTCGGCATCCAGCAGTTCGTCGACCAGGCGCTTGTAGAAGTCGACGCCCTGCGGGTTGATGTCGCCGCCGTCCGGACGCACGCGCGACCACGAGGTCGAGAACCGGTACGTCTGCAGTCCCATGCTCTTCATGAGCGCGACGTCTTCCGGGTAGCGGTGGTAGTGGTCGCACGCGACGTCGCCGGTGTCGCCGTTGATCACAGCGCCGGGCACACGGCAGAACGCATCCCAGATGGAGGCGCGACGGCCCTCTTCGAAGGCCGCGCCCTCGATCTGGAACGCGGCGGTGGCGGCGCCGAAGAGGAAGTCGGTGGGAAACGGTCGAACTGGCACAGCCACGGTCGCGGTGGTCCTTTCGGTGGTGGCGGTCATCGAAGTCATCCCTTCACCGCTCCGGCCATGATGCCACTGACGAGCTGCTTGCCGGCGAAGATGAAGAGGATGAGCAGGGGGATCGTCGACAGCAGTACGCCCGCAAGGACGACCGAGTAGTCGACGAAGTAGTTGGACTGCAGCAGCGACAGCGCCACCGGCAGTGTCGGGTTCTGCCGGTCGAGCACGATGAACGGCCAGAAGAAGTTGTTCCACGACGACACGAACGTGAACAGTCCGAGCATCGCCGCCGCCGGGCGTGCGGCGGTGACGCCGATCGTCCAGAAGGTGCGGAACGAGCTCGCGCCGTCGACGCGCGCCGCCTCGATGAGTTCGTCGGGCACGGCCTGCTGCAGGTACTGCGTCATCCAGAACACGCCGAACGCGCTGGTCAGCGCCGGGATGATGATGGCGCCGATCTGCCCGGTCCAGCCGATCTCGCTGAACAGGATGTACAGCGGCACCACTCCGAGCTGCATCGGCACGGCCATGGTGGCCACGACGAAGATGAGCAGCCACTTGCTGCCGCGGAAGCGCAGCTTTGCGAACGCCCAGCCGGCGAGGGTGGAGAAGAAGACCACGGATGCCGAGATCAGCGCCGAGCTGTAGATCGAGTTCGCGAGGGCCTGCCAGAAGTTCACGGCGGGGTCGTTGATGACCTTTGCGGCGTTGTCGAAGAAGTTGCCGCCGGGCAGCCACGACATGTTCGGGTCACGGATGGTGCCGGCGTCCCCCGACCCGATCAAGAGCGACCAGTAGAAGGGGAACACCGCGGCGATGAGCACGACGGCGAGCGAGCTGTAGACGAACCATCCGGGGCGCGACCCGCGGATGTGGCGCGGCCGGCGGCGACGCTTCTCCTCGGCGGGGATCTGGTCGTCCTGGACATGGAGCGGGACGCGGGCGACGGTGCTCATCGCTCTCCCTCCTCTCGGGGACGGGGATCGGATGCCGGGATGCTGCGGGACGCGGCATCCGCTGCCACGGCGCGACGCGCCTCCCGGGCGGCGAACCGCCGATCTCGGCGCGACAGCGAGCCGCGGGCGCCTTCATCGCGGACCAGGCCGCGCGTGACGAACAGATTGATGATGCCGATCACCAGGATGATCAGGAACAGGATCCAGGCCAGCGCCGCGGCGCGGCCGAAGTTCCACTCGCCCCATCCGATGTCGTACAGCCACAGGGTGATGGTGAGCCATTGGTAGTTGGCGCCGCCGGTGCCGTACTGGTCGTACATGCGCGGCTCGTCGAAGATCTGCAGGCCGCCGATCGTCGAGGTGATGATGACGAAGATGAGGGTGGGGCGCAGGCTCGGCACGGTGATGGCGAAGAACTGGCGCATCTTGCCGGCGCCGTCCACGGTCGCGGCCTCGTAGTAGTCGCGCGGGATCGCCTGCATCGCGGCGAGCAGGATGAGGGTGTTGTACCCGGTCCAGCGGAAGTTGACCATTGTGGCGATGGCGATGTGGCTGGCGAACGCGTTCGAGTGCCACGGGATCGGTGCGATGCCGATGTTGCCCAGCAGCGTGTTGATGATGCCGTACTTGTCGCCGAACATGTTGCTGAAGATCAGCGCCACCGCGACGGGGGCCATCACGTAGGGGACCAGCACGCCCATGCGCCAGAACGTCTTGGCGCGGATGTTCTGATCGAGCATCGCGGCGATGAAGACGGCGAGGATCAGCTGCGGCACAGTCGACAGCAGGAAGATGCTGAACGTGTTGCGCAGTGCGATCCAGAACTTCGGGTTGCCGAGCACGTAGGCGTACTGCTCGAAGCCGACGAACGTGCCGCTGCCGCGCACCAGGTCCCAGTCCATGAACGAGATCACGGCGGTGTACGCGATCGGGAACAGCCCGATCACGATGAAGAGGAGGAAGAACGGCGAGATATAGAGGTAGGGCGAGAGCTTCATGTCCCACGAGGCGGCACGGCGGCCGAAGCCGATCCGCTTTGGTTCGCGTGGGGGCCGGTCCTCGGCTCGTGCCGAGCGTGCGCGCGGCGGGGTGGTGGTCGTGGTCACGACTGTCCTCGATTCATCGTCCCCGGGCAGGGGGAGGATGCCGCGGACCCGGGTCTCGGCCCGGGTCCGCGGCATCCGAACTGCTACTTGATCGCGTTGACTTCAGAGACCCACTGGTCCCATGAGGTCGCGGCGTCCTGCGTTCCGTCCTCGACGCGGGTCAGAGCCTTCTGCATCGCGTCGTTGATCTGGAAGTAGAACGCGCCCTTGAACGGAGCGACGGTCACGGCGTTCGCGCGGTCGGTGAGGATCTGCCCGACCGGAGCGTTGTTGAAGAACTCGTTCGTCGACTCGAGCAGAGTCGGGTCGGTGAGCGCCTCGTTCTGGCTCGGGAACGTGCCGGCGTTGGTGAACGCCTTGATCTGCTGCTCGGGAGCGGTCAGCCAGTCGGCCAGCTCCTGTGCCGCCGCGACGTTCTCGCCGTTGGCGGGAACGGTCAGGTACGAACCGCCCCAGTTGCCGCCGCCGTTGGGGAACACGTTGGCGATGTCCCACGTGGTGACATCCTCGGCGTTGCCGGAGATGACGCCGAGCATCCAGCCCGGGCACAGCATCGTGGCGAACGCGCCGTTGGACAGGCCGGCGAACCAGTCGTCGGACCACTGGCCGAGGTGAGCGGACTGCGTCGCGCTGGCGTCGAGCACCTGGTCGTAGATGTCCTTGACCTCGGGGTTCTCGGTGGCGATGATGTCACCGGTCTTCGGGTCCTCGTAGGCTGCCTCGACCTGGTTGATCATGCCCTGGTAGGTGCCGCCTGCGGAGTCGAAGAACGCCTTGCCCGTTGCTGCGGTGTAGGTGTTGCCGACCTCGAAGTACTTCGCCCAGTCACCCTCGAGGAGAGCGGCGACCTCGTCGCGGTCGGTCGGGAGACCGGCGGCGGCGAACAGGTCGGAGCGGTAGCAGATGCCCTCAGGGCCGATGTCGGTGCCGTAGCCGATGAGGTTGCCGTCGGGGTCGGTGGCGGCATCCACCTTCCAGTCCAGCCAGCGGTCGGTCAGGTCGGCCGGAACCGGCGCGAGCAGGTCGGAGTACTTCATGACCTCGGGCAGCCAGTCGACCTCGATGGCCTCGACGTCGGCGAGGCCGGTCTTGCCGAGCTTCTGGAAGTAGTTCGCGCGGGCGTCGTTGGAGGTCGCCGCCTTGTTCTGCACGACCTTCACGTTCGGGTGCTCCTTCGTGTACTCGGCGAGAAGCTCGTCGGTGTACCCGAAGTCGTTGAACGTGGCGACCGTGAGGGTGATCTCCTTGTTCGGGTCGGCGGTCGGCGTGGTGCCGCCACCGGATGCGCAGCCCGCGAGAACGAGGGCTGAAACGGATGCGGCAGCGGTCAGGATCGCCGTGCGCCGCAGTGCGCGTGAGTTCACGTGTCACTCCTTTGTGGTGTGGGGGTGGTGCCTGTGTGCGTGGGCCGCTTCCCCGGGCCGCGACCGTCGGATTGATTCGGACGACCGTGGTGGGAGCGCTCTCACCGGACGCTCAGTACGATATGGGAGCGGTCCCACGACTGTCAAGGGAGCGCTCCCATGACCGGGTCACGATTCGATCACGCCGCCGTCCACCGCCGTCGCCGCCCGCGCTCCGACGCGCTCCGATTCCCGCGTGCTCACCCACTCGCGAGGTCACGAGAAGTGCGCGCCCACGAGGGCGCCGGCGTGCACTTTCTGCGAGCTCGCGGTGGGGTCGGAGTGCGCACCATCCACCACGCACCACCTACTACCCCTCGCGACCCACCACCACCCCTCGCGACCCGCCACCCGCCACCCGCCACCCGCGACCCGCGACCCGCGCGAGGCGACCCGTGCGAGCTCACAAGAAGTGCACGCTCAGCAGGGCTGGACCGGGCCGTTCTTGTGAGCTCGCGGGTGGGGTCTGGGCTCTGCGTGGGCACACGTAGACTGGGAGGGATCCCCTGCCCGCGACATCCGGAGCGTCTCACATGCCCACCATCGTCGTCGACGTCATGCCCAAGGCCGAGCTGCTGGACCCGCAGGGGAAGGCCGTCGCCGGCGCCCTCGCCCGGCTCGGCGTGGACCAGTTCACCAGCGTGCGGATCGGCAAGCGTTTCGAGCTGACCGTCGAGGGCGAGGTCGGCGAGGACGTCCTGGCCAAGGCCCGCGAGATCGCCGACGAGATCCTCTCGAACTCGGTCATCGAGGACGTGGTCGGCGTCGAGGTGGTCGAATGACCGCCCGCATCGGCGTCATCACCTTCCCGGGCTCGCTCGACGATCGCGACGCGCAGCGCGCCATCCGCGTCGCCGGTGCCGAGCCGGTCGCCCTCTGGCACGGCTCGCACGACCTCGAGGGCGTCGACGCCCTCGTGCTGCCGGGCGGCTTCAGCTACGGCGACTACCTGCGCGCCGGCGCGATCGCGGCGCTCGCGCCGATCATGAGCGAGGTGAAGGATGCCGCGGCCAAGGGCATGCCCATCCTCGGCATCTGCAACGGCTTCCAGATGCTGGTCGAAGCGCACCTGCTTCCCGGCGGTCTGATCCGCAACGCGCACCAGCAGTTCATCCGCCGCGACCAGCGACTGCGCGTCGAGAACGCGTCGACCGCCTGGACCAGCGACTTCGAGGTCGGCCAGGAGATCGTCATCCCGTTGAAGAACGCGGACGGCGGCTACATCGCGGATGCCGAGACTCTGGCACGCGTCGAAGGCGAAGGCCTCGTCGCCTTCCGCTATCTCGGGATCAACCCGAACGGCTCGCTCGATGACATCGCCGGCCTGACCAACGAGCGCGGCAACATCGTGGGCCTCATGCCGCACCCCGAGCACGCGGTCGAAGAGGGCTTCGGCCCCGACACCCGCAACGCCATGCGCTCCGGTGTCGACGGACTCGCGTTCTTCACCTCCGCGATCGCCGCTGTGGTGGGCGCCGCGGCCTGAGCCGCGGCATCCGCCCGACGACTCGCTCGACGGACGCGCTCGTACGCGGCACTTCCGCACGCTCGCTTTCGCCGAGACTGCACCCGCGCGTCCAGCCAGCGGGTATCGCCCGCAGTCTCGAAGTCCCGTTGCAGTCTCGCGGGGAGAACCCGGGCGGGGTCAGACGGTGCCGGCGGGCGGCCAGACTCCGATGAGGATGGCCATGATCACGACCGTGACGAGCTCGTGCGCGATGTTCAGCACGGTCAGCGATGTCGGCCGGCCTTCGAAGGCGTCGTGCGTGATGAAGCGGGCCGCGGTGAAGCCCGCCCACAGCAGGATCGCCGTGACCAGCGCCGCCACGAAGTAGCTGCCGCCGTAGAAGTGCCACGCGATGGTGGTCGCGCCGGCCAGCACCCACGCGGTCACGAAGCTGACCAGCACCGTCACGATGATCGGCAAGGTGGCGCTCATTCCGGGCCGGTTCATGTCGACGTCGGCGAGCTTCGCCCAGCGCGTGCCGAAGACCTTCGGCGTGTACCAGATCGAGCCGACGACCATGCTCGAAGCCGTCGCCAGCAGCACCGCCCAGTAGTTGATCTCGGGAATCATCTGCGTCTCCTCGCTGTAGGCCTGCGCGGGGAGCGTACCGCGGGAAGACGTCGCGACCTCGGCTCCGCGCCGTATCGATAGCGTGGACGGGTGACCACCGGCATCCCTTCCCTCATCGTGTCCGTTCCGACCGCGGAGCTCGCGGCCGCACTGCAGCCACTCCCGGAGGGGGTGGACGTGCACGTCTGGACGATGAAGGACCCCGCCCCGAGCGAGCGCCTCGACATCGTGGTGCCGCCGTACATGAGCCTGGCGCGCGTGCTGCCGATCCTCGAGACCATGCAGGTCGGGCTCGTCCAAGGCCAGTCCATCGGCTACGACGGGGTCGAAGCTCTATTGCCGGCCGGCTTCGTGTTCGCGAATGCCTCGAGCGTGCACGAGACCTCCACCGCCGAGCTCGCGCTCGCCCTCACGTTGGCCGCGCAGCGCCATCTCCCGCAGTACATCCGCGCGCAGGACGAGGGCCGCTGGGCCCCGGACTTCGCCACGAGCCTGGCCGATCGGCGCGTGCTGCTGCTCGGCTACGGCGGTGTCGGCAAGGCCGTCGCCGCACGGCTCGCGCCGTTCGAGGTCGAGCTGACGGTGGTCGCCAGCCGCGCCCGCGAGGAGGACGGGATGCCGGTGCACGGCGTCGACGAGCTGGCGGCGCTGCTCCCCGAAGCTGAGATCGTCATCGTCACGCTGCCGGGTGGCGACGCGACCCGGCACTTGGTCGATGACGCGTTCCTGACCGCTCTGCCCGACGGCGCCCTCGTGGTCAACGTCGGCCGCGGGACACTCGTGGACACGGCCGCCCTCGTCGACCACGTCGAGCGCGGCCGGATCCGCGCCGCGCTCGATGTCACCGACCCGGAGCCGCTGCCCGCGGATCACCCGCTGTGGACGCTGCCCGGCGTACTCATCGCCCCGCACGTGGGCGGGGCATCCAGCGCCATGCAGCCACGCATCGCGCGCCTCGTTCGCAGGCAGATCGAACGGATGCTGGCCGGCGAGCAGCCGCTGAACATCGTCATCGACCACCGCTGAGTCCGAGCGCGAACGCGGACCTGCCCGGCTCAGACCCGGTAGACGGCGTGCACGTCGCCGGCGATGGCGCGGCCGCCGAGGGCCTCGAGCTCCATCAGCACCGAGGTGCCGGCCAGCACGCAGCCGACCGTGGCGATGAGCTCCTGGCCCGCGCGTAGCGTGCCACCGGTGGCCAGCACGTCGTCCACCAGCAGCACGCGGGTGCCGTCGGGCATGTCGTCGTGGATCTCGATCGTCGCGTTGCCGTATTCGAGCGAGTACGCGACGGATGCCGCGGGCCGCGGCAGACGGCCGGCCTTGCGGATCGGCACGAGCCCGACACCGGCGGCGACCGCGACGGCTCCGGCGAGCAGGAACCCGCGCGCCTCGACTCCGGCGACGACGTCGAATGTGCCGGCGAAGGGCTCGATCATGGCGTCGATCGCCACACGCAGCGCCGCGGCATCCGCCAGCAGCGGCGTGATGTCGCGGAAGAGCACCCCCGGTTCGGGGTAGTCGGGGATCGACGCGATCAGGGACTCGACGCGGGCAAGCTCTTCGGGTGACGGCACCCGCCCACACTACCGATGGGCGCCTGTGCAAGCGCTTGCAGTAGCCTGGACCGCATGACTTCGCTCGACACCTCGGCGCTCTCCCGCAACGCGACCCCCGGCTCGGAATGGTGGCGCTCCGCCGTCATCTACCAGATCTACCCGCGCTCCTTCGCCGACGCGAACGGCGACGGCATCGGCGACCTGCGGGGCATGACCGCGCGGCTGGACAGCCTCGCCACCCTCGGTGTCGACGCGCTCTGGCTCTCACCGTTCATGGTGTCGCCGCAGAAGGACGCCGGCTACGACGTCACCGACTACTGCGATGTCGATCCGATCTTCGGCACCCTCGCCGACTTCGACGAGCTCCTCGCCGCGGCCCATGCCCGCGGCATCCGTCTGATCGTCGACCTCGTTCCGAACCACTCGTCCGATCAGCACGTCTGGTTCCAGGCGGCCCTCGCCGCGGGCCCGGGCAGCCCCGAGCGCGCGCGCTACATGTTCCGCGACGGCAAGGGCCAGCACGGCGAGCAGGCGCCGAACAACTGGGAGTCCGTGTTCGGCGGCCCGGCGTGGACGCGCATCACCGAGGCCGACGGCACGCTCGGCCAGTGGTACCTGCACATCTTCGACTCCTCGCAGCCCGACTTCGACTGGTCCAACCCAGAGGTGCAGGAGGAGTTCCGCCGCATCCTCCGCTTCTGGCTCGACCGCGGTGTCGACGGCTTCCGCGTCGACGTGGCCCACGGCCTGGTCAAGGCCGACGGACTGCCCGACTACTTCCCGCGCGCGGCGGGCGACTCCATGGGCGGCGACACCGACGACGTGCCCTACTGGGGCCAGGAGGGCGTGCACGAGATCTATCGCGACTGGCATAAAGTGCTCGCCGAGTACGACGGCGACCGTGCCCTGTGCGGCGAGGCCTGGCTGCCGACCGTCGAGGAGATGGCGAAGTGGGTGCGTCCGGGGGAGATGCAGCAGACGTTCAACTTCGGCTACCTGATGAGCGACTGGAAGCCGGACACGCAGCGCCGGATCATCGCCGAGTCCATCGCGGCCTTCAGCGCGGTCGGCGCCCCGAGCACGTGGGTGCTGTCCAACCATGACGTCGTGCGGCACGCCAGCCGCCTCGCCCTGACGGCCGAGAACCCGCAGGGCCACGGCATCGGTCCGGACTCCCCCGGCAAGCCGATCCCCGAGCTCGGCCTCCGCCGCGCCCGCGCGGCGACGGCGCTCATGCTCGCCCTCCCCGGCTCCGCGTACCTCTACCAGGGCGAGGAGCTCGGCCTGCCCGAGGTCATCGAGCTTCCCGACGACGCCCGGCAGGACCCGACCTGGTTCCGCACGCACGGCGAGCGATACGGCCGCGACGGCTGCCGTGTGCCGATCCCGTGGGAAGCGGATGCCCCGGCCTACGGCTTCAACACCACCGGCGCGGCCTGGCTGCCGCAGCCGCCCGAGTGGGCAGAACTCGCCCGCGACGTGCAGACGACGGATGCGGCATCCACCCTCGCGATGTACATCGAGGCCCTGCGACTGCGCCACGCGCACGACCTCGGACTCGGGTCGGTCGAATGGCTGGACGGCTACAAGCGCAAGGTCGTCGCGTTCCGCAACGGCGATGTGACGGTGCTGACCAACTTCGGCAAGAAGCCGCTCGAGCTGCCCGAGGGCGCGCGCGTGGTGCTCAGCAGCGAGCCCCTCACAGGGTCCGCCGTGCCGCAGGACGTCACCGTGTGGCTGACCGCGGCGAACTGACAGCGCGTCCGCCATGGTCAGCATCGATGAGGTCGCCCGGCATGCCGGAGTCTCCACCGCCACGGTCTCTCGCGCGCTGAGCGGGCGGGGACACGTGTCGGTGGCGACGCGCGCCCGGGTCGAGGCGGCCGCGCAGAGCCTCGGGTACGTCGTGTCGGCGTCGGCGTCGAGTCTGGCGTCGGGACGCAACCGCAGCATCGGGGTGCTCGTGCCCTTCATCGACCGCTGGTTCTTCCGCACTGTGCTCAGCGGCGTGGCCGCCGCGCTCATGCAGCGCGGCTACGACGTCACGCTGTACAACCTCACCGCCGACCGCGAGCAGCGGCAGAACGTGTTCGACACGTTCCTGCGCCGCCAGCGCGTCGACGGCATCATCGCGATCTCGATCGAACTCGGTGAGGCCGAGATCGAGCGGCTGCTCGAGCTCAACCTGCCGGTGATCGCGATCGGGGGACCGAATCCGGGGCTTTCCACCCTGATGGTGGACGACACGGCCGTGGCCCGCCTGGCCACCGAGCACCTGCTCGGACTGGGGCACCGTGACATCGCCCACATCGGTGCGAGCCCCGAGTTCGACATCGACTTCCACATCCCGACACGACGGCGCCAGGGCTTCGAGCAGGCGCTGGCGGATGCCGGCATCCCCGCCCATCCATCCCTCTACGAGCCGGCCGACTTCACGATCGAGGGCGGATTCCGCGCGGCCATGCAGCTGCTGGAGCGGCCCGGGAAGCGCCCGACCGCGATCTTCGCCGCTTCCGACGAGATGGCCATCGGTGCCTTGCTGGCCGCACGGGATCTCGGATTCCGCGTACCCGCCGACCTGTCCGTGATCGGCATCGACGGCCACGAGCTCGGTGAGTTCTTCCAGCTCACGACGGTCGACCAGTTCCCGCTCGGCCAGGGCGAGCGGGCCGTCGCCGCCATCCTGGCGGAGCTCGAACCCGCTTCGGCGGGCACCGCGGAAGATCCCGTCGAGCCCCACCCCACGCTTCCGTTCGAGCTCGTCATCCGCGGCACGACCGGCCATCTCGACCTGTAGTCGCGGCATCCGCTCGTCCCGAAACACCTCTTACCCTCGTCCCCGGAGGACGCTTTAGGCTCGGGGCATGACCATCGACCTCGAAGCGCTGTACATCGACCTGCACCGCCACCCGGAGCTGTCCTTCCAGGAGACCCGTACCGCCGGTGTCATCGCGCAGCATCTCACCGACCTCGGCATCGAGTTCGAGGAGGGCATCGGCAAGACGGGAGTGGCGGCGGTCATCCGCAACGGCGAAGGACCGGTCGTCTGGCTCCGCGCCGACATGGACGCACTGCCGGTTCCCGAGGCCACCGGCCTCGCGTATGCGAGCACCGCGCGTGGCACGGACCCGTCCGGTCTCGACGTACCCGTCATGCACGCGTGCGGTCATGACATGCACGTCACGGCGATGCTGGGTGCGCTCGAGCGTCTCGTCGCGACCAAGAGCGAGTGGGCGGGCACCATCGTCACCGTCTTCCAGCCCGCCGAGGAGTACGGCGCCGGCGCACAGGCGATGATCGCCGACGGCGTTCTGGAGCGCTTCCCGACCCCCGACATCGTGCTCGGCCAGCACGTGACGCCGCTGCCCGCCGGCACGATCGGCGTCCGCCCCGGCACCCAGATGGCCGCTTCCGACGGGCTCACCGTGACGCTGCACGGCCGCGGCGGCCACGGCTCCCGCCCGCAGTCCACGATCGACCCCGTCGTCATGGCCGCGGCCACGGTGATGCGCCTGCAGACCATCGTGTCGCGCGAGGTCGACCCCCGCGACGTCGCCGTCGTGACGGTGGGGTCGATCCACGCGGGGCTCAAGAACAACATCATCCCGGCCGAGGCGAAGCTCGAGCTGAGCCTCCGCTACCCCGACGACGAGGCACGCGCCCGTGTGCTGGAGAAGGTCGAGCGCATCGTCCACGCCGAGGCCGCGGCATCCGGAGCCGAGCGGCCGCCCGTGATCGTGACCGACCACACGCTGCCGCCGACCATCAACGACGCCGACGCGACCGCGCGACTGGTCGCCGCGTTCGACGGTGCGTTCGGCGACGGCGCGGTCGTGGACCCGGGCATGTTCACCGGCAGCGAGGACGTCTCGTGGTTCGCCCGCGAGGCCGGCGTCCCGCTCGTGTACTGGTTCTGGGGCGGGGTGGACGTGCAGTTGTACGCGGATGCCGAGGCCGCGGGCACGCTCGAAACCTCCATCCCGACCAACCACTCGCCGTTCTTCGCACCGGTGATCCAGCCCACGCTGAGCCGTGGAGTGGACGCGCTGGTCGTCGCCGCACGGGAGTTCCTGGACACCCCGTAAGCGGAACGCAAGGAATCCGTTAGGTCACGGTTCCCGCAACGCCCGCCCGTCACGTTGCATCGGACCTGGGACAGGCGTAGTGTCGCCCGCCGTGACGAATGACAGTCGCGAACCGGGAGATGCGTCCCCGATCGCCAAACGGCTCCTGATCGGCGACCCTCTCACGTCGGAGAAGCTCGACGACCAGCTGCTCCCCAAGAAGATGGCTCTGCCCATCTTCGCGTCGGACGCACTGTCGTCGGTCGCGTACGCGCCGCAGGAACTTCTGATGATCCTGATGATCGGCGGATTGAGCTTCCTGTCGTTCAGCCCGGCGGTCGCGGCAGCGGTGATCGTGCTGCTGATCGTGGTCGTGGTCAGCTACCGCCAGCTCATCAAGGCATACCCGTCCGGTGGCGGTGACTACGAGGTCGCGTCCAAGAACCTGGGCGAAGTGCCCGGTGTGGTCGTGGCATCCGCTCTGCTGGTGGACTATGTGCTGACTGTGGCGGTGTCGGTCGCGTCCGGCGTCGACAACATCATCTCGGCGATCCCGGAGCTGAACCCCCTGCGCGTCGAGCTCGCCGTGTTCTTCGTCATCATCATCGTCATCGTGAACCTGCGCGGTGTGCGCGAGGCATCCCTCGTGTTCGCTCTGCCGACGTACATCTTCATCGGCTCGGTCTTCCTGATGATCGTCGTCGGCATCGCCCGAACGGTCCTCGGCGACCCGCCCGTCGCCTCCAGCGCCCAGTACTCCGTGGAGGCTGAGAGCCTCGGCCAAGCGGCCGTCATCCTGCTGATCCTGCGCGCGTTCTCCAGCGGCTGTTCGGCTCTGACCGGTGTGGAGGCCGTCTCCAACGGCGTGCCCGCGTTCCGCAAGCCGAAGGTGCGCAACGCGCAGATGACCCTCACGCTGATGGGCGGCATCGCCATCTGCCTGTTCGCCGGCCTGACGGCGCTGGCCCTGATCTCCGGCGTGCACTATGCCGAGAACCCGTGTTCGCTCATCGGCTTCGACTGCGCGAACAATCCGCAGCCGAGCCTGATGGCCCAAGTGGCCTCGGCGACGTTCGGGATGGGGTCGATCCCGTTCTACATCATCCAGGCGGCCACCGCCCTGGTGCTGCTGCTGGCCGCCAACACGGCCTTCAACGGCTTCCCCCTGCTCGGCTCGGTGCTCGCCCGCGACGGCTACGCCCCGAAGGCGCTCAACACCCGCGGCGACCGCCTGGTCTACTCCAACGGCATGATCATCCTCGGCCTCGCCGCGATCGCCGTCCTGATCGTGTACCAGGCGAACCTCACGACCCTGATCCAGCTCTACATCATCGGTGTGTTCGTCTCGTTCTCCCTGGGCCAGATCGGCATGGTGCGACATTGGCGGCGAGCGCTGCGCGAATGGCGGGCGCTCCCACCGAAGGAGGCCGCTCAGGAGGCGGCGATGTCCGCGCGACGCAGCGCCAAGATCGGTCTCGTCATCAACTCCGCGGGCGCGACCCTGACGGTGTTCGTGCTGCTGATCGTGACGATCACCAAGTTCACGCACGGCGCCTGGCTGGTGTTCATCGCCATCCCGATCCTCGCGACGCTGATGATCGGTGTGAACCGGTACTACCGAGACGTCGAGCACGAGATCACGGTCGACGACGAGACGCACTTCGGCTCGGAGGGGGATGTCGCGATCATCCTCGTCAACCGCCTGCAAAAGCCCGTCATCAAGGCCATCGACTACGCGTTGGCCGCGAAACACGAGAAGACCTTCGCGGTCCACGTGTCGACCACGCCGGAGGAGACCGACTTCCTCCAGAAGCAGTGGGCCGAGCACGAGATCCCGGTGCCGCTGATGATCATCGACTCGCCGTATCGGACGTTCGCGAGCCCGGTCGCCGGCTTCATCAAGGAGTACCGCAAGAAGCACGGCTCGTCGGTGGTGACGGTCTATCTGCCGCAGTACATCGTGGGGCACTGGTGGGAGTCGCTGCTGCACAACCGTCGCGCGCGGCGCATCGCGAACGACCTCATGCTCGTGCACGGGGTGTCGATCACGCTCGTGCCGTGGCTGCTGGATTCGACCGAGCTCATCTACGGCCGCCGGTCGCGCGTGCTGCCCGGCCAGGAGCGCTCCGGCCTCCCGCAGAACCAGGCCGCGCACCACGCGCGGGTGTCTCGGCCGGCAGGCCCACCGGAGAGCTCGGGGACCGACTCGTAGACTGCGTCTCATGACCACCGGCGAGCAGCGGCCGAACCTCCTTCTGCGCGCCGTCTGGTGGGGTCTGGACTACATGTACGCCGGGCGTCGCCAGCTCGCGTTCCTCGCCGGCCCGTGGCGGATCGGCACCCGGCCTGTGCCCCCTGCCTGGCGCACAGGGTCCGACGAGCTGCCGGAGGTCATCCTGCTGCCCGGCGTCTACGAGCACTGGACGTTCCTGCGCCCGCTCGGCGACGCCCTCAACGCCGCCGGCCACCGCGTGGGCGTCGTCCACGGTCTCGGCACCAACCGCCGCAACATCCCCGACACCTCGGCGCGTCTCGGCCGCGACCTCGAGAAACGGCCGGCCTCACCCTCGGGCCGTGTGCTCGTGGCACACAGCAAGGGCGGACTCATCGGCAAGCACCTGCTGGTGTCCTCCGGCGCGGCAGCGGCCGCCGCCGATGCCGCGGCCAGCGGTGAAGACCCGGCGGATGCCGCAGCCACGTCGCCGACGGGCAATCCGCTCGGCTTGCTCGGACTCGTCGCCATCTGCACCCCGTTCCACGGATCGAAACTGGCCGGGCTGTTCATCGTGCCGAGCATCCGCGCCTTCCTCCCCGACGACGAGACGATCGTGTCGCTCGGTCGCGAGCAATCCGTCAACGGTCGCATCGTGTCGATCTTCGGCAGATTCGACCCGCATATCCCCGACGGCAGCGCGCTGGACGGGGCCACGAACGTGCTCGTCCCCACGTCCGGGCACTTCCGTGTGCTCGGATCGCGCCGCACGCACTCCGCCGTACTGGACGCCATCCGCCTGCTGTCCGCCGACTGAGCAGCGCGTTCCTCGGCTCGCCGTGAGGGTCCCGTATGGGTTCCCTCCCGGCCCGTGTGGAAACCGTAAGGACGTCCGATGGGCGCCTGAACGAGGTGTTGCATCGGATGCCGTGCCCCTTGTGGCATCCGCACCACAGCAGTCGTGCGGCATCCGTGCCGGCTCGCGCCGGCCGAAACGGGAGTCTCCTGTGCTCGATGTGATCTATCTCGTGGCCACGCTGGCGCTTTTCGCGCTCGTGGCGCTCATCGCGAAGGGGGTCGAACGACTGTGATCGTGTTCTCGATCGTCGCCGCCGTCCTCGCCGTCGCCGCCATCGCCTACCTGGTGGTCGCCCTCGTGAAGCCGGAGCGGTTCTGATGGGCCCGGATGCCGCGACGATCTGGCTCGGAGTCCTCCAGTTCGCGACCCTTCTCCTGATCCTCGGGCTGCTCTACCGTCCCCTCGGCGACTGGATCGCCCGCACGTATACGAGCGCGAAGGACTGGCGCGTCGAGCGCGGTCTCTACCGCATCGTCGGCGTCGACCCCCGCGCGGAACAGACCTGGGGCGCCTACGCCCGCGGGGTGCTGATCTTCTCGCTCATGGGCTTCCTGTTCGTCTACGCCCTGCAGCGCTTCCAGGCGGTCCTCCCGTACAACCTCGGCCTGCCCGCCGTGCCGGAGGGGCTCGCGTTCAACACCGCGGCATCCTTCGTCGCCAACACGAACTGGCAGTCCTACTCGCCCGAGCTGACGATGGGCTACACCGTGCAGCTCGCCGGGCTCGCGGTGCAGAACTTCGTGTCGGCCGCGGTCGGCATCGCCGTCGCGATCGCCCTCGTGCGCGGCTTCGCCCGTCGCGGCTCCAGCACCCTCGGCAACTTCTGGGTCGACCTGGTGCGCGGCATCACCCGCATCCTGCTGCCGCTCGCCGTCATCGGCGCGATCGCGCTGATGATCGGCGGGGTCGTGCAGAACTTCAACGGCTTCACCGAGGTGTCCACGATCACCGGGGGCACTCAGGTGCTGCCCGGCGGGCCGGTCGCCTCGCAGGAGGTCATCAAGGAGCTCGGCACCAACGGTGGCGGCTTCTTCAACGCCAACTCGTCGCATCCGTTCGAGAACCCCACCGCGTGGACGAACGTGCTCGAGATGCTGCTGATCCTCGCGATCCCGTTCGCGATGCCCCGCGCTTTCGGCAAGATGGTCGGCGACAACCGCCAGGGCTACGCGATCCTCGCCGTCATTGGCACCCTGTTCCTGGTCACGGTCGTCGCGGGAACGTGGCTGGAGGCGCTCGGCAACGGCACCGCCCCGCAGCTCGCCGGCGCCCCGATGGAGGGCAAGGAGCAGCGGTTCGGTCTGTTCGGCTCGACCCTGTTCGCCGGCGTCACGACCCTAACCTCCACAGGCGCGGTCAACTCGATGCACGACTCGTACACGGCCCTCGGCGGCATGATGCCGATGATCAACATGATGCTCGGCGAGGTCGCCCCCGGCGGTGTCGGCTCGGGTCTGTACGGGATGCTGGTGCTCGCGGTGATCGCCGTGTTCGTCGGCGGCCTGCTGGTCGGACGCACCCCCGAGTACCTCGGCAAGAAGGTGGGCCCACGCGAGATCAAGCTCGCCAGCCTGTACATCCTGGTCACGCCGACCCTCGTGCTGCTGGGCACCGCGCTCAGCTTCGGCATCCCCGCGATCGCGTCCGACGTCGAGAACGTCTCGATCTGGAACCCCGGCGTGCACGGCATGAGCGAGGTGCTCTACGCGTTCACCTCGGCCGCGAACAACAACGGGTCGGCGTTCGCCGGCCTGACCGCGAACACCCCGTGGCTGAACACCGCCCTGGGCGTCGCGATGCTGCTGGGGCGCTTCATCCCGATCGTGCTCGCCCTCGCGCTGGCCGGCTCCCTGGCCGCCCAGTCCACCCGTCCCACGACGGTCGGCACCCTGCCCACGCATCGCCCGCAGTTCGTCGGCCTCCTGGTCGTCGTCTCGGTGATCATCACGGCTCTCACCTATTTCCCCGTTCTCACGCTGGGTCCCCTGGCGGAAGGTCTCGTCTGATCATGTCCACGACATCGCTCACCCCCGTTGCCGGCACCGTCGACAACGCGCACACACCGAAACCGCCGACCTCGGCGCGCGCCTTCAGCTGGGCACAGCTCGTGCGCGCCCTGCCCGGCGCGCTGCGCAAGCTCAACCCGGCCGCCCTGTGGCGCAACCCGGTCATGTTCCTGGTCTGGGTCGGGGCCGCGCTGACAACGCTCATCGCCCTGGCCGAGCCCTTCCTCGGCGGCGCCGAGCAGTCCGGCGGCAGCGAGGTGCCGATGGGCTTCACCTGGGGCATCGCCGTCTGGCTGTGGCTCACGGTGCTCTTCGCAAACCTGGCTGAGTCGGTGGCGGAGGGCCGCGGGAAGGCGCAGGCCGCGAGCCTGCGCAAGACCCGCACCAGCACGATGGCCAACCGCGTCGCCTCCTACGACGCGAAGGCGGATGCCGCGGCCGAGCACGCGGCGCTGGTCGAGGTCGCCTCGGCCGAGCTGCAGCTCGGCGACGTCGTCATCGTCACCGCCGGCGACTTGATCCCCGGGGACGGCGACATCGTCCACGGCATCGCGACCGTCGACGAGTCGGCGATCACGGGCGAGAGCGCCCCGGTCGTGCGCGAGTCCGGCGGCGACCGCAGCGCAGTCACCGGCGGCACCCGCGTGCTGTCCGACCGCATCGTCGTGCGCATCACCTCCAAGCCCGGCGAGACCTTCGTCGACCGGATGATCGCGCTCGTCGAGGGTGCGAGCCGGCAGAAGACGCCGAACGAGATCGCGCTGAACATCCTGCTGGCGAGCCTGTCGATCGTGTTCGTCGTGGTCGTGCTGACGCTGAACCCGATCGCGTCGTACGCGGCAAGCCCCGTCAGCATCCCGGTGCTCGTGGCGCTGCTGGTGTGCCTGATCCCGACGACGATCGGCGCGCTGCTGTCGGCGATCGGCATCGCCGGGATGGACCGCCTCGTGCAGCGCAACGTGCTGGCGATGTCGGGCCGCGCGGTCGAGGCCGCGGGAGATGTCACCACGCTGCTGCTGGATAAGACCGGCACGATCACCTACGGCAATCGGCGCGCGACGGACTTCGTCGGGATGCCGGGAGTGCCCGACCACGAGCTCGCCCGGGCCGCGGCCCTGGCCTCGCTCGCCGACCCCACCCCCGAGGGCACCTCGGTGGTGGAACTGGCTGCGGTCCGAGGTATCCGTGCGGATCTTCCCGGCGACGCGATCGTGGTGCCCTTCACGGCCCAGACGCGCATGAGCGGCGTGGACCTCGCCGACGGCACTGTCGTGCGCAAGGGCGCCGGGTCGGCCGTCACCGCATGGCTCGAGGCCGAAGGCGTCCGCATCGCCACCGGTGTGCGGGCACAGCTGATGAGCGAGACCGACGCGATCGCGATGAGTGGCGGAACGCCGCTGGTCGTGGCCGAGCTGGACGGCACCGGCCACGGCCGAGTGCTCGGCGTCATCCACCTCAAGGACGTCGTCAAGGACGGCCTCCGCGAGCGCTTCGCCGAGCTGCGCAGCATGGGTATCCGCACGGTGATGATCACCGGCGACAACCCGCTGACGGCCAAGGCCATCGCGGCGGAGGCCGGCGTCGACGACTACCTCGCGGAGGCGACGCCCGAGGACAAGCTGGCGCTCATCATCCGCGAGCAGGAGGGCGGCAACCTCGTCGCGATGACCGGCGACGGCACGAACGACGCTCCGGCGCTCGCGCAGGCCGACGTCGGCGTGGCGATGAACACGGGCACGTCGGCCGCGAAGGAAGCCGGCAACATGGTCGACCTCGACAGCGACCCGACCAAGCTCATCGACATCGTGCGCATCGGCAAGCAGCTGCTGATCACGCGCGGGGCGCTCACGACGTTCTCGCTCGCCAACGACATCGCGAAGTACTTCGCGATCATCCCGGCGATGTTCATGACGGTCTTCCCGGGGCTCGCGGCGCTGAACATCATGCAGCTGAGCTCCCCGGCATCCGCCGTGACGAGCGCGATCATCTTCAACGCGATCGTGATCATCATCCTGATCCCGTTGGCGCTGCGCGGAGTGAAGTACCGCCCGGCGAGCGCGTCGCAGATCCTGAGCCGGAATCTGCTCGTCTACGGACTGGGCGGCGTCATCGCCCCCTTCATCGGCATCAAGCTCATCGACATCGTCGTGAGCCTCATCCCGGGCTTCTGAGCCCGCACCCAGGAGAGAACCCATGTTCCCCACCCGCACCACCCTCCGCACCGCCGGGGTCGCCCTCCGCGCGATGCTCGCCTTCACCCTCATCCTCGGCATCGGCTACACCCTCCTGATCACCGGCATCGGCCAGGTCCTGATGCCGTGGCAGGCGAACGGCTCGATCATCACCGATACGGAGGGGGCCCCGGTCGGCAGCGCGCTGATCGGACAGTCCTTCACCGATGCCGACGGCAACGCCCTGCCCGAGTATTTCCAGTCGCGGCCCTCCGCCGCGGGGGCGGGGTACGACGGCGGCGCCTCCAGCGGCAGCAACTGGGGGCCGGAGAACGACGACCTCGTCACCGCGATCGAGGACCGCCAGGCCGCGATCGCGGACCTCGAGGGCGTGGATGTCTCAGCCATCCCGGCGGACGCCGTCACCGCGTCCAGCTCGGGCCTGGACCCGCACATCAGCCCCGCCTACGCGCTGCTGCAGGTCGACCGCGTCGCAGCGGCCCGGGGCCTGGATGCGACATCCGTCCGCGAGCTCGTGGAGTCGCAGATCCAGGCGCGCGACCTCGGCTACCTCGGCGAGCCGCGCGTCAACGTCCTCCAGCTCAACCTCGCGCTCGACGCGCTGCAGCGCTGAGCCGGCGACGGGGGAGGTCGTAGGGTGAAGCGCATGAAGCGCGGACGACTGCGGGTGCTGCTCGGCGCCGCCCCCGGCGTCGGCAAGACCTACGAGATGCTCGAGGAGGGGCGGCGGCTCCAGGGCGAAGGCCGGGATGTCGTCATCGCGGTCGTCGAGACGCACGGCCGTGCCGAGACCCAGGCGCAGATGACCGGCCTCGTCGAGGTTCCGCGCCAGGTCCTGTCCCACCGCGGGGTCGAACTCACCGAGATGGACGTCGACGCCGTGATCGCCCGCGCACCGCAGATCGCGCTGGTGGACGAGCTCGCCCACACCAACGCGCCCGGCGCGCGCAACGCCAAGCGCTGGCAGGACGTCGATGATCTGCGGGATGCCGGGATCGACGTCATCACGACCGTCAACGTGCAGCACATCGAGTCGCTCAACGACGTGGTCGAGCAGATCACCGGCATCGTGCAGCGCGAGACGGTGCCCGATGCCGTGGTCCGCGGAGCCGACCAGACCGAGGTCGTCGACCTGGCACCGCAGTCGTTGCGGGATCGCTTGTCAGCTGGACTGATATACCCGGCCGAGCGCATCGATGCCGCATTGTCGAACTACTTCCGGCTCGGCAACCTCACCGCCCTACGCGAACTGGCGCTGCTCTGGCTGGCCGACGAGGTCGACAGCGCTCTGAAGACGTACCGCACCGAGCACGGCATCCAGGGCACCTGGCATGCGCGCGAGCGGGTCGTGGTGACTCTCACCGGCGGCGCCGAGGGCGACACCCTCATCCGCCGCGGAGCCCGCATCGCGGCCCGCTCCGCCGGTGGTGAGCTGCTCGCCGTGCACGTGTCCAGCCAGGACGGACTGCGCAGCGAGGCTCCCGGGGCTCTCACCGCCCAGCGCGCGCTGGTGGAGTCGCTCGGCGGCTCGTACCACCAGGTCGTCGGCGACGACGTGCCGCACGCCCTCGTCGACTTCGCCCGCAGCGTCAACGCCACTCAGCTCGTCATCGGCGTGAGCCGCCGCGGCCGTCTCGCGACGGCGTTCACCGGCCCCGGCATCGGCGCCACCGTCGTGCGCGAATCCGGCGACATCGACGTGCACATCGTCACGCACGCCGCCGCCGGCGGGCGGCTCCACCTGCCGCGCGTGACCGGCGGGGCGCTGAGCCTGAAGCGCCGCCTCATGGGTTTCGCCCTCGCGCTCATCGGTGGTCCGCTGCTGTCCTGGATGCTGTTCACCTTCAGCAGCGACGCCTCCATCACCTCCGATGTGCTGGCCTATCAGCTGCTCGTGGTCGTGGTGGCCCTCGTCGGCGGCATCTGGCCCGCCCTGTTCGCCGCCATCCTGTCGGGCCTGACTCTCGACTACCTCTTCGTCGAGCCGCTGTTCACGGTCACCATCGCCGACCCGCTGCACGCCCTCGCCCTCATCCTGTACGTCGTGATCGCCATCCTCGTCAGCTGGATCGTCGACCAGGCCGCCCGCCGCACCCGCGCGGCCCGTCGCTCCGCCGCCGAATCCGAACTGCTGGCGACGGTAGCCGGCAGCGTCCTGCGCGGACAGAGCGCCGTCCCGGCCCTCGTCAGCCGCACCCGCGAAGCGTTCGGGATGACAGGCGTCCGCCTCATCGGCAGCGACGGCGCCGTGCTCGCCACCGACGGCGAGCCCGTCCCGGACGGCCGCGTCATCCGTCTCCCCGTCGGCGACAGCGCGTCGCCCCGGGCCACGCTCGAACTGCACGGCGGCGACCTGGATGCCTCGGAGCGACGTCTGCTCGACGTGATCGTCGCCCAGCTCGCGGCAGCGCTGGAACACACCGACCTGACCGAGACGGCCCGCGAGGCCGGCGTTCTCGCCGAGACCGACCAGGTGCGCAGCGCGCTGCTCTCGGCCGTCAGCCACGACCTGCGCCGCCCGCTCGCCGCCGCCGTCGCCGCGGTCGGCGGCCTCCGCGCGGCGGGTTCCGCCCTGTCCGCCGACGACAAGCGCGAGCTGCTCGAGACGGCCGATGAGAGCCTGGCCACGCTGTCGACCCTGGTCACCGATCTGCTGGACGTCAGCCGGGTCGAAGCCGGCGTCCTGGCCGTCTCGCTCTCCCCCGTCGACGCGGCCGAAGCCGTGCTCGCCGCGGTCGACGAGCTGGGACTCGGTCCCGTCGAGGTGGAGCTCGCGCTCGACCCCGAGCTGCCCCCGCTGCGCGCCGACCCCGTGCTGCTGCAGCGCGTGCTGGTCAACGTGCTCGCCAACGCGCACCGCCACAGCCCCGACGGACGGCGCACGCGCGTGGCCACCAGCCGCCTCGGTGGCGTGGCGGAGATCCGCATCGTGGATCATGGACCGGGCGTGCCGATCGAGCGCCGCGACGACATCTTCGCGCCGTTCCAGCGCCTCGGCGACACCGACAACACGGCGGGTCTCGGACTGGGGCTCGCCCTCTCGAAGGGATTCACCGAAGGCATGGGCGGCACTCTGACTCCCGAAGACACCCCCGGCGGCGGATTGACCATGGTCGTCGCGCTGCCAGTGGTGCAGGCATCCGCCCCCATCGAAGGAGCCGCCTCGTGAAGGTGCTCATCGCCGACGACGATCCGCAGCTCGTCCGTGCGCTGCGGATCACGCTGGCCGCGCACGGCTACGAGGTCGTCGCGGCACCCGACGGGGCGGCGGCCATCGCGCTGGCCGCGCAGGCGCATCCCGACATCGTGCTGCTGGACCTCGGGATGCCGCGGCTCGGCGGCGTCGAGGTCATCGAGGCGCTGCGGGGCTGGACGAAGGCACCGATCATCGTCGTGTCGGGCCGCACGGGTTCGGCCGACAAGGTGGAGGCCCTGGACGCCGGCGCCGACGACTACGTCACCAAGCCGTTCCAGATCGACGAGCTGCTGGCCCGGCTGCGAGCGCTGGGCCGGCGCACGGCGACCTCGACCGCCGATCCCGTCGTGCGGTTCGGTGACATCGTGATCGACCTGGCCGCCCACGACGTGACCCGTGCGGGCGCGCGGGTGCATCTGACCCCGACCGAGTGGCGGATGCTGGAGTTCCTCGCCCGCAACCCGGGCGCCCTCGTCACCCGCCAGACCCTGCTCAAGGAGATCTGGGCGAGCGAGCACGTCAGCGACTCCGGCTACCTGCGGCTGTACATGTCGCAGCTGCGCAAGAAGCTCGAGCCCGACCCCGCGCATCCGGTGCACCTGCTCACCGAATCCGGCATGGGCTACCGGCTCGCGCTCGACTGAGGCTCAGCCCAGGCCCGCGCGCGTTTCGTCGTCGAGGTCGGTGACACCCGCCACGGGCTTGGTCGAAAGCCCGACCGACCCAGCATCCGGATTCTTCGAAAGCGCGGCGCCGACGGCGACGGACTCATCGACATCGGGATACGTCGGACGCAGCTGCACGGCCTGGCGGCGTACCTGCGCGCGCTTGGCCTTGCGCGCGGCGGCCCAGAGGTTCAACGCCTCGACCAGGATCGCGAACGCCATGGGCATATAGATGAGGGCCTTGTCGATGTGCGCGCCGAACCCCTCCGCGATGAGGAAGACACCGATCAGCAGGAGGAACGACAGCGCCAGCATCTTCACGGTCGGGTGGGTGTTGACGAACGTGAAGATCCAGCGCGACGCGAACAGCATGATGCCGAACGACAGCACTACGACGGTGATGATGACGATCATGTTCTCGGTCATGCCCACCGCGGTGATGACCGAGTCCAGCGAGAAGACGATGTCGAGCAGCAGAATCTGGGCGATCACCGAGCCGAAGGTGATCTGCGCCACCTTCTTGCCGGGATGCTCCTCTTCGGCGCCTTCGAGCTTGTGGTGGATCTCGGTGACGGCCTTGTAGACCAAGAACAATCCACCCGCGATGAGGATGAAGTCCTTCCACGAGAATCCGATGCCGAACCAGACCACGACGTCTTCCTTCAACGTGATGATCCACCCCGCGAAGAAGACCAGGAGCACGCGAATCAGCATGGCGAGCGTCAACCCCAGATTGCGCGCCTTGGCCTGCTGCTCGACGGGGAGCTTGGAAGCGAGGATCGAGATGAAGATGACGTTGTCGACACCGAGCACGATCTCCAAGACGAACAGCGTCAGGAAGACAGCGATCAGGTCAGGAGTGAAGGCAAGGGTGAATTCCACGTGCCCATCGTAGGGGCCGCCCCGGTGGCGCCCCGCCCCGCGAGACTGCAACGGGAGGTCGAGACTGTGGCTGAAGCCCGCTGTCTCGACGCTCGGTTGCAGTCTCGCGACAGGACTCGGGTCAGACGACCTCGCCGCCGGCCACGGTCTCGGCGAGCGCGTGCACGCGCGGCAGGTGGTGGCTGCCGTAGAAGTCCGCAGAGGTGAGGCGTGCGGCATCCGTCGCCGAAGGAGTCTCATGGGCGAGCACCGCGCACACGGCCTGCGCGTGCATCCATCCGCCGGCAAGGGTGCCCAGCAGCATCAGGTACGGCACGCTGACGGCGTACAGGTCGCGCGGCGAGCCCGCCTGCGCCAGCAGGTCCGCCGTCGCGCGACGGGCCGCGGCGACGGCCCGCTCGATCCGGTCGGCGGTGCGGACGGCCATCGGGTGGTCGAAGCCACGCAGCTGCGCGACCGTCGCATCGATGCGCGCGAGCAGCTCCTCGGCGACGGCGCCGCCGTCGCGGACGACCTTGCGCCCGACGAGGTCGTTGGACTGGATGGCCGTGGTGCCCTCATAGATCGTGGTGATGCGGACGTCCCGGTAGTGCTGGGCCGCACCGGTCTCCTCGATAAACCCCATGCCGCCGTAGACCTGGATGGCCTCGCTGGTCACCTGGACCGCATCCTCCGTCGCCCATCCCTTGAGGATCGGCACGAAGAACTCCGCGAGCCCGGCCTCCGCGCCATCGGTGTCGGCGCGGTCGAGCAGGTCGGCGGCGTAGACGCCGAGGGCCCGCATGGCGAAGATCTTGCTCGACATCGACAGGAGGAGCCGGCGCACGTCGGGGTGCTCGGCGATGGGCGCACCGGCGGGGCGATCGAGCACCCGGCCCTGCAGGCGCTGCGCGGCGTACGCCGCGGCCTGCTGGTACGCGCGGTCCGCGATGCCGGTCGCCTGGAACCCCATGCCGGCGCGAGCCGCGTTCATCATGATGAACATCCCCGCCAGACCGCCGCCGACCTCGCCGACGAGGTAGCCGGTCGCGTCCTCGTAGGCGAGCACGCAGGTGGGGCTGCCGTGGATGCCCAGCTTGTGCTCGATCGCGACCGTGGTGACGGCGTTGCGCTCACCGAGGCTGCCGTCCTCGTTCACAAGGAACTTGGGCGCCACGAACAGCGACAGCCCCTTCGCGCCCTCGGGTGCACCGGGGGTGCGCGCGAGCACGAGGTGCACGATGTTCTCCGCGATGTCGTGGTCGCCCCACGTGATGAAGATCTTCTGCCCGCGGATCGCCCAGCTGCCGTCGTCGCGCGGGGTGGCGATCGTGCGGATCGCGCCCAGGTCGGTGCCGGCCTCGGGCTCGGTGAGGTTCATCGTCCCGGTCCACTCGCCGGAGACGAGCTTGGTCAGGTACGTCTCGCGCAGCTCATCGGATGCCGCGGCGTTGAGGGCGTGGATCTGCCCCGCCGTGAGCAGCCAGCACAGGGCGAACGCCGCGTTGGACGCGTTCCACATCTCGCCCAGCCCGGCGCGCACCGCGCCGGGCAGCCCGTCGCCGCCGGCGGAGACCGGCGCCTCGGCGGTGATCCACCCGGCGTCCACGAACGCGCGATAGGCCTCGGCGAACCCGGCGGGCAGATGCACCTGGCCGTCTTCCAGGCGCGCGCCGACGCTGTCGCCCAGGGCCTCAAGGGGCGCGATCACGGATGCTGCGAACTCACCCGCGGCGGCGAGGATCTCCTCCGCGTCCTCGGCGGTGAGCTCACCGCCCGTGGCGCGCTCGACCAGATCGAGTCCGAATGCCTCGCTGAGCAGGAACGCATAGTCATCGACCGGCGGGATGTAAGGGGACGACTCTGCCATGACCTGCTCCTTGGATTTCATCGAGGATGACACTGAGAACCAGTATACGTGCGACCCAGTGTCACCACCTGGGAGCGTGCCGGGTTCGCCCGCCCCCCACGTAGACTTGATCCGTCCGGCATCCCCCGATTTTTCCTGGAGTTGAGCCGCGTGACCACCCCCGCAGAAACCACCCAGGCAACGGCATCCATCGATACCGTGGCCAACGCCGCCGCCACCCCGGAACGCGAGCAGCCGTACGGCGCCCTCGGGCTCAAGGCGGACGAGTACGCGCAGATCCGCGAGATCCTGGGCCGCCGCCCCACCAGCGGCGAGCTGGCGATGTACTCCGTCATGTGGTCGGAGCACTGCTCGTACAAGTCGAGCAAGATCTACCTCCGCCAGTTCGGGCAGAAGGTCACCGACAAGATGCGCGAGCGCCTCATGGTCGGCATGGGCCAGAACGCGGGCGTCGTGGACGTCGGCGAGGGCTGGGCGGTCACCTTCAAGGTGGAGTCGCACAACCACCCCAGCTACATCGAGCCGTTCCAGGGCGCCGCGACCGGCGTCGGCGGCATCGTCCGCGACATCATCTCGATGGGCGCGCGCCCGGTCGCGATCATGGACCAGCTGCGCTTCGGCGACATCGACCACCCCGACACGGCCCGCGTCGTGCACGGCGTGACCAGCGGCATCTCGTTCTACGGCAACTGCCTCGGCCTGCCGAACATCGGTGGCGAGACCGTGTTCGACGCGGTCTACCAGGGCAACCCCCTCGTCAACGCCCTCGCGGTCGGCGTCATGCGCCACGAGGACATCAAGCTCGCGAACGCCACCGGCGCCGGCAACAAGGTCGTGCTCTTCGGGGCCCGCACCGGCGGCGACGGCATCGGCGGGGCATCCATCCTCGCCTCCGACACGTTCTCGGCCGGCGGCCCCACGAAGCGCCCCGCCGTACAGGTCGGCGACCCGTTCGCCGAGAAGGTGCTCATCGAGTGCTGCCTCGAGCTGTACCGCGACGATCTCGTCGAGGCCATCCAGGACCTCGGCGCCGCCGGCATCTCCTGTGCCACGAGCGAGCTCGCCGCCAACGGAAACAGCGGCATGAAGGTCTCGCTCGACAACGTCCTGCTGCGCGACCCCTCGCTGACCGCCGAAGAGATCCTCATGTCGGAGTCGCAGGAGCGCATGATGGCGATCGTCGCGCCCGAGAAGCTCGACGCGTTCCTCGCGGTCGTCGGCAAGTGGGACGTCGAGACCAGCGTCCTGGGCGAGGTCACCGGCGACGGACGCCTCGTCATCGACTGGCACGGTCAGGAGATCGTGAACGTCGACCCGTCCACGGTCGCCGTCGACGGTCCGGTCTACGAGCGCCCCGTCGCCTACCCCACCTGGATCGACGCGCTCCGCGACGACTCTGCCAGCGCCCTGCCCCGCGCCCTCGACCCCGAGACGCTGCGCAGCCAGTTCACGCAGCTGGTGGCCAGCCCCAACCTCGCCGACACGGCGTGGGTCACGAACCAGTACGACTACTACGTGATGGGCAACACGGCCCTGTCGTTCCCCGATGACGCCGGCATGGTCCGCGTCGACGAGGAGTCCGGCCTCGGCTTCGCGATCTCCACCGACTGCAACAGCCGGTTCTGCCAGCTCGACCCGTACGAGGGCGCGAAGCTGGCCCTCGCCGAGGCCTACCGCAACGTCGCCGTGACCGGCGCCGTGCCCACCGCGGTGACCGACTGCCTCAACTTCGGCAGCCCGGAGAACCCCGAGGTCATGTGGCAGTTCTCGCAGGCCGTCGAAGGCCTGTCGGACGGATGCCTCGAACTCGGCGTCCCCGTCACCGGTGGCAACGTCTCGTTCTACAACCAGACCGGCTCGACGCCGATCTTCCCGACCCCCGTCGTCGGCGTGCTCGGCATCATCGATGACGTCGCCCGCCGCATCCCGAGCGGCTGGCAGGACCCGGGCGAGAACATCTACCTCCTCGGCGTCACCGCCACCGAGCTCAGCGGCTCGGCGTGGGCGGGCACCATCCACAACCACCTCGGCGGTCGCCCGCCGGCCGTGGACCTCGGCCAGGAGAAGAGGCTCGCCGAGCTGCTGCACGCGGCATCCCAGCAGTCCCTCCTCTCCAGCGCACACGACCTCTCCTCCGGCGGACTCGCTCAAGCATTGGCCGAGGGCGTCATGCGCTTCGGCGTCGGGGCCCGCGTGTGGCTGCGCGAGCTGATGGAGCGCGACGGCGTGGATGCCTCGGCAGCACTGTTCGCCGAGTCCACCGGTCGCGTCATCGTCACGGTGCCGCGCGAGGACGACGTGAAGTTCCGCGGGCTGTGCGACGGCCGCGGCTACCCCGTGCTGCGCATCGGTGTCACGGATGCTGCGGCGGGCGCCGAGTCGGTGCTCGAAGTGCAGGACGTCTTCACGGTGTCCGCCGGCGAGCTGCGCGACCTGTCGACCGCGACGCTCCCGGCAGCATTCGGTGCCACAGTGTCCGAGCCCTCCCTCTAGACTGAGCACATGGCCGACGAGGACGAGTACAGCGTCTACACAGAGACCCGTCAGAAGCGCATCAAGGTGATTGCGTGGGTGGTGATCGTCGCGCTCATTCTCGTGGGCGGTGGCGCCACTGTGCTGGCGCTTCTGTTCGGCTGATCCGACGCGCTGCGCCGGATGCGCCGATACCGGGATCTGATTCCCAGGCGGCATGCCACCGTGCGCGGATAGCATGAACACGTGGATCCGCTCTGGGCGTTTTTCGCCGAGGTCTGGTGGATCGTGCCGCTGACCGTCGGCGCGGGCACGCTCGGCTGGTTCGGTCTGCGCGGGCAGCGCACCGCCGCGGCCCGCCGTCTCGAGCTCGATGCCGCCAAGCACGATGTGCGGGCAGCACGCGAAGCCGTGACCCGCGGACAGGCGGATCTCGCCGTCGCGCACGCCGAACTGGTGCGCGCACAGGCGGACCGATCGATTCGTCACGGGTCGGACCGGGATGTCGCTGCCGCACGCCGCACCCTGCAGAACGCACGGCAGACGGCCAAGTCGGCAGCGGCCGGCCTGCGCGCCCGCCAGGCGAGCCTGCGTGCCGCCCGGGCGACGGTGCCGCACGTCGGGGCCGACCCGTCCGACTACCCTCTGGCCAAAGTCCTCCGCGCGCACAACGCGGTGCTGGTGCGGTGGATGGAGTACGACACCGACCCCGCCAAGGCCATTGCGTACCCCGCCATGAGCGACGGCACCGCTCCGGTCATGGCGGAGTTCCTGCACGAGCAGTCGCAGGCGCAGTGGCTGCGCCCGTCGTCGGCCGACGCGCGCATGGCGCCGGCGGACTTCGCCGCCTACCGCGACGCGGTGCGGCGCGTGGAGCGTTCCTTCGACGCCGCCGAAGACCAGGTGCTCGGCCGGACGTCCAATCGAGCGCCCTTCACCGGCACCTGGGTCGACACGGCCCAGGACCTCCTCGCGAACGCGCAGCGCGCGGTCGCCTGGTCGGCGGAGGCGATCGCGCGGGTCTCGGACGGCGCCGGATCCGCCTCGTGGCGCTTCCCGCAGCGCGGGACGGCGGATGACGATCCCCCGCCTCCGCCGCCTCCCCCGCCCGCGTCGGGCACCGGCAAGCACCCGCGCTGAGCCGATACGCGGGCGAGCACGCACGGCCTCGGCGTACCATGGCAGGGTGCAGCCCCTGTTCGACTTCCTCGGCCAATACTGGTGGCTCGTCTTCCCGGTGATGGGTGTGGTGGGCAGTGTCGGTGGCGCCTGGGAGCGGAACGCGCGACGCCGGCACACGCGGCGCCTCGAGGTACTGCACGCGAAGGCCGAGCTGAAGGCCGCGGCGAACGGCACGGCCCTGGCCGCGGCATCCGCCACCGGCGCGATCCCCGTGGCAGCCGCGGCAGCGCCGGCGCCGCAGGGCACGCAGCTCGAGCGCCTGTTCGCCTCGCACGATGCTGTGACTGCCCGCTGGCTCGAATACGAGCTGGACGTCGCGAAGCTCATCGCCTTCCCCGCGATGAGCGATGGCCGCCAGCCGCTCACGGCCGCCTTCCTGCGCGCCAAGAAGCTCGCCGACGGACTGCGGCCCGCGTCGGCCAAGACGAAGCTCACGCGCGAGCAGCTGACCGACTACCGCAATGCCGTCACCGACTTCGAGGTGGCGTTCGATGTCGCCGAGCGTGATGCCCGCCGCATCCGGGACTCGTCCTTCACAGATGTCGAGCGCAAGCGCCTCGACACGGCCAAGCAGCTTCTCACGGTCGCGATCGACCAGGCCGCGACCCCCGCCGAGCGCCAGTTGGCGTATCGCCGCGTACGGCAGGAGCTGGACGGGCTCATCTCGCTGTCCGACGGCGCCATCGAAGTGCTCGAGGAGAAGGTGGCGCTCGAGCTGACGACGGGCGCGCACCCGCAGGTTCCGGATGCCGCGACCCCGCGGGTCTCGACGACCCCTCCCCCCGCCACCGGGACTGCGGGCGGCACCGGTGCGCGCAACACCGTCGCACCGTCGCCCTGGCCCGTTCCCGCACGGTCGACGGACACCGCCCCCGGCCGGGTCATCAAGCCGAAGCACTGACCCGGCCCGCTCCGGCCACCCGCGAACGACGAAGGGCGCCGGGTCTCCCCGACGCCCTTCGATGAGTCACTACGACGTCAGTGCGTCGACGTAGTCCTTGTTCTCCGACATCCACGTCTTCACGATGTCCGTGTAGTCGGTGACCTCGTCATCCGTGTTGTACATCGCGTTCTCGAGCGAGAAGAGCACATCCGAGTCCATCGTGAACGCCGTGAGCCACTCCGCGACCTCGGGGAAGTCGTCGCTGAAACCGGTGCGGGTGACGGTGTGGATCGACTCCGCATCGCCCAGGGTGCCTTCCGGGTCCGCCAGGTCCTTGATGTCGAACGCGTCGTAGGCCCAGTGCGGGCGCCAGAGCGTGACGGCGACGTTCTCGCCGGCCTTCAGCGCCTTGCCCAGCTCGGCGAGCATCGCCGGCGTGGAGGACGTGATGTACTCCATGTCCTCCAGCCCGTAGGTGGGGATAACCCCGTCTTCGGTGGCTTCGGTGAGCCCCGCGCCGGGCTCGATGCCGATCAGACGGTTGCCGAACTCGTCCGCGTTCGCCGCGAGATCGGCGAGGGAGTCGATCGGCGCATCCGCGTTGACCGCGATGGTGAGCTTGGCATCCTCGTTCCAGGCTCCGAGATCGACGATGTCATCGCCGTACTCCTCGAAGTACGAGGCGTGCGTCGTCGGCAGCCAGCCGTCCAGGGCCAGATCGAAGTCGCCCTTCGCGAGACCGGCGAACACCGGACCCGCGTCCGCGTACTCGAGCTCGACGTTGTAGCCCTTCTCCTCGAGCACCTGCTTCCACACGTACGACGCGGCCTCGCCTTCAGGCCAGCCGTTGAACACACCGATGGTGATGTCCTTCGATGCCTCCGCCGGTTCGTCACCGCCGGCTCCTCCTGCGCAGCCGACCAGCGCGAGGCTGGCGGCGGTTCCTAGTGCAAGGGCACCGATGAGGTGTCGCTTGTTCATGGATTCTTCCTTTCCTCCCGTGTGCTGTGGCACGGGCGTTGGGGATGCCCACGGGTACCGTGGGCTCGTCGGCACGCCGAAGCGCGCCTCGGTCTATAGCTCAGCGAGCGGCGGCGACGGTGGAGCGCGCGGCGTCGCGAGGGGGTGCTGCGGCCGAGCTCGCGCGGGACCGGGTGCGTGTCCTGCGCCCGCCGAATCCACTCGTGATCCGGTCGAGGATCATCGCCAGGATCACGACGGCGAGTCCCGCCTCGAAGCCGAGTGCGATGTTCGTCCGGCTGAGCGCCTGGATGATGTCCTTGCCGAGGCCGGGAGCACCGACCATGCTGGCGATGACCGCCATCGACAGGGCGAGCATGATGACCTGATTCACGCCGGCCATGATCGACGGCATAGCGAGCGGCAGCTGGATCTGTCGCAGGATGCGGCCGGGCGTCGCGCCGAAGGCGTTGCCCGCCTCCACGACCTCCTTGTCCACGCCGCGGATGCCGAGCTCGGTGAGCCGCACGCCGGGGGCGATCGCGAACAGGATGGTCGCGACGATGCCCGGAACGACGCCGACACCGAAGAGGAAGATCGCCGGGATGAGGTAGACGAAGGCCGGCATCGTCTGCAGGAAGTCGAGGATCGGACGCACGACAGCGGACACCGTCCGGGAGCGCGCCGCCCAGATACCGAGCGGAACGGCGATCGCGATCGCGATGAGCACGGCGACGAACGTGAGCGCCAGGGTCTGCATGGCGTTCTCCCACTGCGCGACACCGCCGATCACGAGCAGTCCGACGGCTGTACCCACGGCGAGCTTCCACCCCTTCGACAGCCAGGCGATACCCGCGAGGGCGATGATGACGACCCAGAACGGGGGTGCCGTGAAGATCCATTCGGCGCCGTCGTAGAGTCCGCGGAACAGCACCGCGATGATGTCGAAGAACCAGCCGAGGGTGTCGATGACGAAGTCCACGAACGACTTGACCCACGCACCGAGGGGGAGGCGGAATCCATCCATCAGCGGTCACCTCCGTCGCTCGCGGTCTCGAGCCGGGGCGCTTCGACCAGTTGGCTGAGCTCCTCGACGAGATCCACCGAGATGGCCGGAATGATCGACAGCTCCCGGGTTGTGGGAGGGACGTTGCCCAGCGCCGCCAGCAACGTGACGCGCGGGATGATGCCCAGCAGTCGTCGATCGGCGTCCACGACCGCCACGGGGAGCGGACTCTCGATCGAACGCTCCACCACGTCGGTGAGCGGATCGTCGGGGCCCACGGTCGGCACGGCGTGGTCTGCGATGGCGCGCAGGTCGCCCTGACCCGCTTTGACCGCCCAGATGACGGCGCGATCGCTGACGGCACCGATCAGCTTGCGATTCTCGACGACGAACGCCGACGCGACCTGCAGCTCGCGCAGCACCCGGAGCGCTCCGCGCACGCCGGCGCTGACGGGCACCGTCGCGTAGGCGGGCTCCATCACCGCGCTGGCGGTGAGCACGCGTGCACGATCGACGTCTTGCACGAACTGCGCGACGTAGTCGTTCGCCGGGTCGGTGAGGATCTCCTCGGGCGTCCCGTTCTGCACGATGCGACCGTCGCGCATCACCGCGATGCGGTCGCCGAGGAACATCGCCTCGTTCAGGTCGTGGGTGATGAAGATGATCGTCCGGCCGAGCTCGTGCTGCAGCTCGACCAGCTGCTCCTGCATCTCGCGGCGGATCAGGGGATCGAGGGCGGAGAAGGCCTCATCCATCAGCAGGATGTCGGTGCCGGCGGTCAGCGCACGGGCCAGGCCGACGCGCTGTTGCATTCCACCGGAGAGCTCGTCAGGGTACGCATCCGCCCGATCGGCGAGCCCGACCTTGCCGAGGATCTCTCGCGCACGCTCGATCCGCTCGGCCTTGTCGACGCCCTGGATCTCCAGCGCATATGCGGCGTTGTCGAGCACGGTGCGATGCGGAAGAAGGGCGAAGTGCTGGAAGACCATCGACATCGACGAGCGTCGGATCGACCGCAGTTCCGACGCCGACGCCGACGTGACGCTTCTGCCTTGGACCACGACTTCGCCTGCGGTGGGCTCCAGGAGTCCGTTGAGCATTCGGATGATGGTGGACTTCCCCGAACCGGAAAGTCCCATGATCACGAAGATCTCGCCTGGCTGGACGGTGAAGCTCGCATCGATGACGGCCGCGGTTCCGGCGTCCTTCACGTCGGCGCGCGTCTCTCCGGCGGAGAGCCGGCGGACGGCGTCTTGCGGATGGCGCCCGAAGACCTTGTACAGGTTCTTCGCTTCAAGGGCAGGGGAAACGGACAAGTGCATCACCTCGGCGCAGCGCACTAGCTGCAGCATCGGTTACGCCCGGGTGACAGTCATCGGCGGCGGCACGTGGGTTCCATCGCGCCTGCTGCTCGGGGTGATGCATTTCGGATCCATCACCAAGACCATCGACCATACGCTCGCGGCGCGGACCTCGCGGCCCAGACGCTTCGATCGCGGACTGGTCGTTGACGGGCCGTGAGGCCCTCTTTCCACGGTAACGAGATAGATGCACTTCGCCAAACCGAGAGCGATCCTCGACGAAGCCCGACTTCGGGATGGGGTCGTGTGAATCTGCCCGCATGCCAGTCACGGCGCGGGATCCGGGAAAGTGGGTTGACACTCGACCCGGTTCTATGGTTAGTTACCTGAGTAACTAACCATAGAACGAGGTTGATGTGATGGACGAAGGCAAGGCGCTCTTCCTGCAGATCGCAGAGAGCGTCGAGGACTCGATCATCGACGCGAGCCTGGCCGAAGAGGGCCAGGCGCCGTCGACGAACGAGCTTGCAGCGTTCTACCGCATCAATCCCGCCACCGCCGCGAAGGGAATCGCGATGCTCGTCGACAAAGGTGTGCTCTACAAGCGCCGCGGCATCGGCATGTTCGTCGCCGCCGGCGCCCGCGATCTCCTGCTGGAAGAGCGCAGGACGGCGTTCGCGGACCGTTTCGTGACCCCGCTGCTCGCGGAAGCCCGCAAGCTCGGCCTCTCGCCCGACGATCTCTCCCGCCTCATCCGCCAACGCGCCGCCGCGGCGCCGGATGCGGCATCCGACCCCACCGAAAGGACCGCACGATGACCGCCGTCATCGAAGTGACCGGACTCACCAAGCGCTACCGCGAGACGCTCGCTGTAGATGACGTGAGCTTCACGATCGAGCAGGACACCATCTACGGCCTCCTCGGCCGCAACGGCGCCGGCAAGACGACCCTCATGTCGATGCTGACCGCGCAGAACTTCGCCACGAGCGGCGACATCCGCGTGTTCGGCGAGCACCCGTACGAGAACGCGCACGTGCTGTCGCGGATGTGCTTCGTACGGGAGAGCCAGAAGTACCCCGACGACGCGACGCCGACACACGCCTTCCAGACGGCCCGGCTGTTCTTCCCGCATTGGAACGAAGAGCTCGCGCAGTCGCTCATCCACGACTTCCAGCTCCCCGTGAAGAAGCGCATCAAGAAGCTCTCCCGCGGCCAGCTCTCGGCGGTCGGCGTCATCATCGGACTCGCCGCCCGTGCGGAGATCACGTTCTTCGACGAGCCGTACCTGGGCCTCGACGCGGTCGCCCGGCAGATCTTCTACGACCGGCTGCTGGAGGACTACACCGAGCATCCCCGCACGGTGATCCTCTCCAGCCACCTCATCGACGAGGTCTCCAACCTCATCGAGAAGGTGCTCGTGATCGACCGCGGCCGGATCATCATGAACGAGGACACGGATGCCGTGCGCGACCGTGCCGCGAACATCGTGGGCGATGCCGCCGCCGTCGACGCGTTCGTCGCGGGACGCGAGGTCATCCACCGCGAGAGCCTCGGCAAGGTCACTTCCGTGACGGTCCTCGGCACCCTCACCCCGCAGGACCGGGAAGCGCTGGTCGCGGCCGGACTCGAGGTCGCTCCGGTCTCGCTCCAGCAGCTGATCGTCCGTGTCACGCAGAACGCCACCCCGGCCGCCGCTCGCGACGAAGGAGCACTCCGATGAGCCGCACCCTGAACGTGGTCCGCATGCAGCTGATCAACAAGCAGACCTACGTGTGGATCCCGCTGCTCATCCTGGGCGGCTCTTTCCTGCTGACCCTCGCCATCTACGCCATCCTCTCGAACGCCGGCATCAGCGAGGCGAAGTACGGCGGCGGCGCTCAGGCGCCCCTGTGGTACTTCCTCGTGGTCGGCGTGCAGGCGCTCACCCTGACCTTCCCGTTCTCGCAGGCGATGAGCGTTACCCGACGCGACTTCTACCTCGGCACCCTGCTCACCGCCGCGATGACCTCCGCGATCCTTTCGCTGGTGTTCCTCGTCGGCGGGCTGATCGAGGTCGCCACCGGCGGGTGGGGCATGAACGGCTGGTTCTTCCGTCTCGACTGGGTCTGGGAGTCCGGGCCCGCCGGCGCCCTGCTGTTCTACTTCGTCATCGCGATGCTGTTCTTCGTCATCGGATTCGCGTGCGCCCTCATCTACAAGCGCTTCGGGGGCCTGTGGTTGGCTGTCGTCCTGGTCGGCTTCGCCGTGATCCTCGTCGGCATCCTGTGGCTGGTCGGCAGCGCGAACGCGTGGGTGCAGATGTTCACCTGGTTCGCGACCCTCGGTGCTGTCGGCCTGGCGTTGTGGTCGCTGGTCGTGATCGTGGTCGTGGCCGGGGTGTCGTACCTGGTCCTGCGGCGCGCGACGCCGTAACCACGAAGGAACGGACGGATGCCGCGACCCGCCGGGTCGCGGCATCCGTCGTCTCAACGCAAAGGCACGCGGACGTCCGACCCGCCTTCCTGCGTGAGGCCACACCAGAACGTGTGGCGATACAGCTTGGAAGCCACGTGGGCGGGAATGGTGCCCGTGTCAGCGGCGTTCGGCGGCCCGCTCATGGTGGTGGATGACCTCGGCCACGACGAAGTTGAACCACTTCTCCGCGAACGCGGGGTCGAGGTCGGCCTCTTCGGACAGGCGACGCAGGCGCGCGACCTGGTGCTCTTCGCGCGCCGGATCCGAGGGCGGCATGCCGAACTCGGCCTTGAGCACGCCGACCTGCTGCGTGCAGCGGAATCGCTCGGCGAGCATGAACACGAGCGCGGCGTCGATGTTGTCGATGCTGCCGCGCAGACGCTGGAGCGTCTCGTCGGGATCAGTGGTCATGGCGCCCTCCTCGGGAATCGACGATACCCGGTCCGGTTGCCATCCCGGCGCTTCGCGCGACAAGTCCCTGGTCCAGCGGCATGGTGGCTCTAGAGTGTGTGCATGACCGATGCCGCTGCTCCTTTGGCTTCAGATCCCGCAACGGGAACGGATGCCGCGACGCCCGCCGTCGCACCGCAGGCCCCTGCTCCGCGGGCGCATATCTGGACGAGCGTGAGCAACCCGTTCGCCGTGGGCTTCTCGGTCACCCTGGGCGGCCTCGTCGCACTCGCGCTGGGGATCGCGTTCGGCAATCTGTCGACCATCGTCATCTATGTCGTGTTCGCGCTCTTCGCCGCGCTCGGGCTGGACCCGATCGTCCGGTGGTTCGAGGCGCACAAGGTGGGTCGCGGCTGGGGCATCGTGATCGTCTACTCGGTGTTCGCCCTGATCCTGGTCGGTGTCCTGACCCTGATCGTGCCGACGGTGGTACAACAGATCACCTCATTCATCAAGGACATTCCGGGGATCATCACGAACTTCGAGAAGTCCGACTTCTACGCATGGCTGAATGCGACGTTCAGCGACGTCGTCGGCGTTGCCGTCGACGAGATCCAGAAGTTCCTCTCGAACCCGGCCAACCTGGCGACCATCGGCGGCGGCGTCGTCAAGGTCGGCGTCGGCATCGCGACGACCATCTCCGGGCTGATCATCGTGCTCGTGCTGAGCCTGTACTTCCTGGCCGGCCTGCCGATGATGAAGGTGGCGTTCAACCGTCTCGCTCCCGCCCGCAGCCGCCCCGCCGTGGCCAGCATGACCGAGCAGATCACCGACTCCATCGGCGGCTACCTGATGGGCATGGTGATCCTGGCGTTCTGCAACTCGATCGTCGCGCTGATCCTGCACCTGGTGCTGGGACTCCCGTTCGCCGCGCTGATGTCGGTCGTCGCATTCCTGCTGACACTGATCCCGCTCGTCGGCTCGGTGCTGTACTGGATGGTCGCCACGGTGATCGCACTCTTCTCCAACCCGCTCGCCGCGCTGATCTTCGCGATCGCTTACCTGATCTACATGCAGCTCGAGGCCTACGTGCTCACGCCGAAGGTGATGAACCGCGCGATCTCGGTTCCCGGGTCGCTCGTGGTCATCGGCGCCCTGGTCGGCGGCACGCTGCTCGGACTGCTCGGCGCCCTCGTCGCGATCCCGGTCACGGCCTCGATCCTGCTGATCATCAAACAAGTGGTGATCCCGAAGCAGGATGCCAAGATCGTCCCGGAGGAGTAGCGCGGCGCGTTCGTTCCGAACGCAGATGCCTACGCGCGTGCGGGGAGGATGCGGGTAGGCGACGGCGCCGCGGTGCGCGAGCGCACCCGGCCCGGAACGCCGGTGCGCGGGTCGATCGTGAGCGAGACGATCTCGTCCGAGAGCTGCCCCGCGACCAGTAGAGTGTCGCGCACCACGAGGTGGTGGCGCGGCCAGTTCACGCCTGCGTCGACGAGTGCCACCGGCTCGGTGCGCTCGCCCGCGCCGCGCACGCGCAGGGTGGCGATGGTGTTGCTGCCCCGCAGCGCCGCGTAGAGGTACTCGCCATCCGGCGAACGGGTGAGCTCCGCAGCGGCGTCGCCGTCGACCGAGATCCCGGATGCCGCGACTCCCCCGAGCAGGCTCCACCGGCCATCACGCCCGGCGCCGAGCGTGAACACCTCGAGGGAGTACTCCGTCACCACGTGCAGGTGACCGCTCGGGTGCAGGACCATATGCCGCGGGCCCGTGCCGAAGGGTAGGACGACCTCGTGATCCAGGCGCAGCGCGGACGTCGTCGGGCGCCAGATCCGCACCAAGTCGAATCCGAGGTCGGTCGTCGCGATCCGGCCGTCGGGCAGGAACACGGCGGCATGTGCGCGCGAGACCCGGCCCGGATCGGTGGCTTCCTCTTCGGCCGGCTCCTCCTCATCGAGACCCTCGTCGTACCCCGGGACGAGGTGGGCGAACTCGTCGCCTGCGGCAGCGCGCAGTGAGCGGGCCGCGGCGGCGAGCTCGGCATCGACACCGGCGGGGCGTATGCCGACAGCGGCATCCACTCCGCTGAACGGGTCGACAGGCCCGGAATGCGGGTCCGTGGCAGGCGCAGCCAGCACCGGGGCCGAGGGTCGACCTGCGGCATCCAGCACCACGCGCACGACCCGACCATCGCCCCAGCAGCTGGCGATCAGCGAGCCGCCGTCCGGCGCGACGACGGCGTGACAGACCGCGGCCCCGGCCTCGACCGGGGCACCGAGCGGCACGAACGACGACTCTCCGGTGCGGCGATACGCGGCCACCGTGCCGGCCGCCTCGAGCGTCGCGTAGACGATGTCGAGGGTCGGATGCTGCGCCAGCCACGACGGCGACGCCGCGGTCACGGCATCGCCCGTGAACGAGAGCGCCCCACCCGCGGATCCGTCATCCGCGGCGCCGGCGACGAGCGTGCCGATCCCGTCGGCGTTGCCGCCCATGTCGGCGGTGTACCCGCCGAGCCAGAACCGCATCAGTCCACGAGGTCGTGGCGCACGATGACGGCATCGCGCGAGGCGCCCACGCCGATCACCGAGATGCGTGTGCCGCTCATGGCCTCGAGCGCCAGGACGTACTCCTGGGCCGCGAGCGGAAGGTCATCGAAGGTGCGCGCCGTGGAGATGTCCTCGCTCCACCCGGGGAAGTACTCCAGGATCGGCACGGCGTGGTGGAAGTCGGACTGGTTGACCGGCACCTCGTCGAACCGCTTGCCGTCCACGTCGTAGGCGACGCACACGGGGATCTCCTTGAGCCCGGTCAAGATGTCGAGCTTGGTGAGCACGAGGTCCGTGATGCCGTTGATGCGCGTGGCGTATCGGGTGATCGGAGCGTCGTACCAGCCGACGCGGCGGGGGCGCCCGGTGGTCGTGCCGAATTCGAAGCCGCGCGAGCGCAGCCAATCGCCCTGCTCGTCGAACAGCTCGGTCGGGAACGGGCCCGAGCCGACGCGGGTCGTGTAGGCCTTGACGATGCCCACGATGCGGTCGAGCCGGTTGGGTCCGACGCCGGCACCGGTGGCCGCGCCACCGGCCGTCGCGGACGACGACGTGACGAACGGGTAGGTGCCGTGGTCGATGTCGAGCATCGTGGCCTGGCCGCCTTCGAATACGACGACCTCGCCACGGTCCAGGGCGTCGGTCAACAGCAGGGATGTGTCGCACACCATGCCCCGCAGGCGGTCCGCGTAGGAGAGGAGGTCGTCCACGATCTCATCGACGGTGATCGCACGGCGGTTGAAGACCTTCACCAGCAGGTGGTTCTTCTGGTCGAGGGCGCCCTCAACCTTCTGCCGCAGGATGTTCTCGTCGAACAGGTCCTGCATGCGGATGCCGACGCGGTTGATCTTGTCGGCGTACGCCGGACCGATGCCGCGACCTGTCGTGCCGATCATGCGCTTGCCGAGGAAGCGCTCGGTGACCTTGTCGAGCGTGCGGTGGTACTGCGTGATGATGTGCGCGTTCGCGCTCACCTTCAGGCGGGAGGTGTCGACGCCGCGCGCGTTGAGCGCCTCGAGCTCGGCGAAGAGGACCTCGAGATCGACGACGACGCCGTTTCCGATGACGGGGATGACGCCGGGCGACAGGATGCCGGAGGGCAGCAGGTGCAGGGCGTACTTCTCATCGCCGATGACGACGGTGTGGCCGGCGTTGTTGCCGCCGTTGAATTTGACGACCCAGTCGGTGCGCTCACCGAGGAGGTCGGTCGCCTTGCCTTTGCCTTCATCTCCCCATTGCACACCGATGATGACGATTCCAGGCATGAAGACACTCCTCGGGTGGGGTCCGACGGTACACCCCATCCTATCGGGGCGGGCGTGCCCTCCGGGATTCCGGGGATCAGCGCGTGTGCGCCGCTATGCTGACCACGACCTGAGGAGAACAGAATGGCCTGGAGTTACGCCCGAGTGGCCGCGGCCGCGCTCACCTTCGCGGCGATCATCGCCCAACTGATCAGGACCACGGAACGCGCCCTCGAGGCGACCACTGACTACGCGAGCCACGTGCCGACCGTGGTCGCGAACTTCCTCAGCTATTTCACGATCCAGTCGAATCTGTTCACGGCGATACTGCTCGTCGTCGCGGCCGTGTGGGCATGGACGAAGGGCAAGGACGCCGAGACCGAGCCGCGCTGGCTCGCCATCCTGCTGGCGTGCCTGACCACCTACATGATCGTGACCGGCATCGTCTACAACACCCTCCTGCGCAACGTGGTTCTGGACCAAGGCGTGACGGTGTGGTGGTCGAACGAGATCCTGCACGTCGTCATCCCGGTGTTCATGCTCGTCGATCTGTTCGTCGCACCGAAGCGTCGCCCGCTGCCGTGGAGCACGGTGGGGATCATCGCGATCTACCCGATCGTGTGGGCCGTCTACACGCTGCTGCGCGCCGACATGATCATCGCGCCGGCGTCGGGCAATCCGTGGTGGTACCCGTATCCCTTCCTCGACCCGCACCTGGTGCCGGGCGGCTACGTCGGCGTCGCCGGGTACATCGTCGGCATCGCGATCGCCATCGTCGGCGTCGGCCTGCTCGTCGTCTGGGTCGGCCGGTGGCGTGCACAGCGCCGCGTCGCTGTGGAGGCCGCCGTCAGCTGACCCCCGCAACGCGAACCGCCGCCGCACACCCTGGAGTGCACGGCGGCGGCTTTGCGCTCAGCCCAGATCAGTCCTTGCGGCGGCGACGCATCACGAGCATCACGACGACCCCGGCGAGGATCAGCACCCCGGCCGTGCTCGCCGCGATGATCAGCGGCGTCGGATCGGAGCCCGTCGCCGGCAGCGGCGGATCGAAGCGGTTGTCGATGGAGACGGATGCCGCGGCATCCGCTCCGATCGTCACCACGGCGCTCGTCGGATCCGACTCGGATGCCGGTGTCATCGTCACCGCACTCGCGGTGCCCTTGTCGGACTCGCGCACGGTGCACTCGGCTCCGATCGGGAGATCCTCGTAACGCGCGGGCGCGGCGACCGTCAAGGGCCGGGTGGCGCCCTCCGGAATCTCGATCTCGTCGCCGTTCCACGTGCACGCCACCGACACCTGGAAGGTGTCGGACGTGTGCGCAGCCGCCGCGCCGCCGGAGACCGTCTTGGTGACGACGAGGTCGCCCACATCGAAGGTGTTGGTGACGGTCACCTCAGTGGCGCCCTCGACCACCTGGACCACGTCGATCGGCTCGCCCTGGGCGTCGGTGATCGCGGTGCTGGTCGCGCCGCCCGAGTCGGTCTCGGTGAGGGTGCAATTCAGCCCCACCAGGAGCGGCTCATAGGTCGTCGTGTAGCCGTTGGCCTCATTCAGCTCACGCACCGCGCCGCCTGGGATGTCGACCGAACGACGGAAGGTCGTGGTGCAGTCCAAGGTGACCTCGAACGGTCCGGCGCCCCACAGATCGGCGCCCGCTCCGTCCCTGACCTTGGTGACGGTGATCGACCCTGCGTTGAAGGTGTTGGTGACCGTGACGGTGACGGTGGTGCTGTCACCGATGGTGACCGTCTCGGGTGAGACGACGCTCTCGTTCGCGCCGCCGGCGAACGTTTCGTGGACCGTGCAGGTCGCACCAGCGGCGATGTCGTCGATGGTCTTCGTCAGCGGGTTCTCCCCGCCCAGGGCCACGAAGCCCGACCACACGATGGTCGGCCCGCTGCCGGTGTCCAGCGTGCAGCTCACGTTGAGCAGGAACGGACCCGCTCCGAAGTCCGCCGCCGCGTCGCCGGTGACGGCCTTCTCGAGCGCGAGGGAGCCGGCACCGAAGGCGTTGGTCGCCTCGACCTCGACCTGCTGGCCATCCCGGATCACGACGTCGACCGAGTTGCCGTCGACGGCGTCGATCTGATCGCCATCGACCGACACGGTGAAGGACGAGGATGTCGCGCCCAGCGCGTCATCCTCCGTGATCGTGCAGGTGCTGCCGACCGGGATCCCGGCCATGGCCCACAGCTCATCGACCGTCAGGCTCTCCGCCATCGGGTTGTCGGCGTCGTATCCGTCCGCCCACACCTCGGAACCGCGGAACGTGCACGTCACGCTGAACGGGAACGGGCCGTACTCGATCGAGTTGCCCTCCTTGTCCTTGCCTGCCGCATCCACGATCTTGCGGATCGAGAGGTCCGAGACGTTGTAGATGTTCTCGATCGACACGACATCGATGGGGTCATCGGGACCGCCGACAGTGGCGGTGCCGATCTCTGTCGCCGTCTGGCCGAATTGGCCCTCCGTCGCCGTGCATTCCGCGCCGATGGGGAGCCCGTCGACGACGTGGGGGTCGGCACCCGGCCGGAGGATCACCACAGGTGGCAGACCCGCGATGGGCTGCCCGTCGACGGTGCACACCAGGCGCACAGGGAACAGCGCGGGGGCGAGCTCGGCCGCCGGGCCGGACACGATCTTCTCCAGGGAGATCGGACCGGTGGGGTACGAGATACCTGCGCGACGACCCTCGGTCGCGGGCACCGGAGTCCGCGTCAAGTCGGCCTGGATGGCTGCACCCCCCGTCGCCACAGTGTTGTAGGCGATCGGGTAGTTGGTGTCTGACCGATCGGTCGGCGTCGTTCGCGTCTGGTACTGCAGGTTCAGCGCCTCACCAGGCTGGAGTAGATCGCCGGCAGGCATCCGGATGACGAACATCAAGCTGCGGACGGATGCCGGGTCAGCGCCCGCCAGCGGCAGCCAGGAACCCGGCGGGCACTGCGTGCCCAGCGGGTTCAGATTCGCGATACACGGAGTGGACGACGTCGAATAGAACGTCGTCAGCACCGCGCCCGGCGGGGTCGTCGGCGTGGGGATCAGCGCCACGCCGCCGACGAATGTCGGTTCCCATGCGCTTTCGCGGGGCAAGACAGCGATGAGGCCCTGGTCGCCGGGGATCGGGAGGTTGTCGATCGAGACCACGGTGTCCATCGGCAGGGTGCCCGCATTCGTGACCGTGAAGCGCCACGTCTCAGTGTCGCCCGGCAGTGTCACCGGGACGCACGGGTAGCGATAGAAGCCGTCGGCGGTCGCCGTGCCGTCGCACGTGTAGTTGTTCACGACGCTGAACACGTCCGGGACGCCGGTCAGCCCGTGCGGGGTGTCTGCCTTCACCGACTTGATCGTGCTCAGCGCCGGCACCGCGAGCGGCGACACGGTCGAGGTGTCGCTGCACGTGTCGAGCCTCTGATCGAGCGGGGCCGTCGTGCAGCCGTCGAACGGCTCTCCGCCAGTGATCACGGCCGTATTGACGACGTCCATGTCGGACGTGATGCCGGGACGCAGCATCAGCTGGATCGTGATCGTGTATGTCTGGCCGATGCCCAGCACGGTGCCCGGCGGTGGAGTGAACACGATGCGGGATGGCTGCTCGACGATCGTGAGGTCGTTCGGGTCCGTCGGCAGCGGGAGCCCGATCGTGGGATCCGGAGTCGGGCCGCTGAGCGCGAATGTGTACGGCGACACGCTCGGATCGCGGTCCGGGTCGAAGATCAGCTGCGGCCCTTCGGCATCCACCGGCAGCTCATCACTGAACACGGGGTTGGTGATGGGCCGCTCGCCCGTATTGGCAAACGTCATCGTGTAGGGAATCGCCACCCCGGGGCGCACGTCCCCGTTCGGCGTCTTGGTGACGCTGATGCTGTTCTGCCGGTGGAGATAGCGGTACTGCGCCTCCGCCTTGTCCTCGGCATCCAAAGGCGCACCGATCGATACCTGGCTGGAGATCGCGAACCCGACGGTTTCGTTGTCGAACAGACCCGGGCCGGGCTGCCCGGGCGCGGCGACCTGATCACTGCGAGTGGTGGGCACCGGTCCGCCGGTGCGCAGCTCGGCGCGGCGCTGCACGAGCACGGGAATCTTCTGCAGCGGGTTGGCGGGATTCGACCAGCCGAACCCGCTCTCGCTCCAGAACTGGAACGAGATCTGGTGCACGTCGGCGGGAGCCGCGTTCATGAACGCGACGGCATCGGCGAGCGAGCCACCGAACGAACTGCATTGGTCTCCGGTCCCGCCGGTGACCACGACCTCGTCATCCACGACGGAGAAGGTACCGCCGGTGCGGTAGCAGCCCTGCACGCGAGTGATCGGCGTGGCGAGCGTGAAGCTCGGATCGACGCCGACCAGGTCGAAGGCGTTCCAGAATGCCTCGTCCGAGTCGCCGATGAGCATGGTGACCGCGCGGACCGTGCCTGAGGGCTGGCCCGTCAGGTTCATGATGATCGGCGAGTTGTCGGGCTCCTTCTGCTCGGCGGGCGTGAAGGACTTCGTCACGTCCATGTCGAACGTCGGTTCGGCCAGAACGAGCGTCGCAGAGCCGTTGTCGCACGAGTAGCGCGGCTCGTCGGCGCCGGTGCCCGGCGGCGGGCAGGTGCCCGGCGGGTCGACGTCGGCGACGATGCCCTGTGCGGTGTTCGTGACGGGAGAATCTGCCACCGTCACCAGTTCGCCTGTCACACGATTTCGCGCCATGAGCCGCAGTTGCAGCTCGACCACGCCCGCCGCGCCGGCATTGATGCGGCCCTCGTACCTGACCTGGAAACCGATCATGTCGCCGTGCCCGCTCGGAAGGCCGATCGGACGAAGTTCGAGGGCACTCTGCCGGTCGTACGTGACGACCGTGCCGTCTTCGAAATAGACGTCGACGAACGTTTTCGTCGGGTCAGCACCGGCCGGGTTGTCGATGCGCAGGAACCGGTTGAATTCCTGCGTGTCGAACACCGTGACGTTCGCTCCGGGAGCCGGATCGGTGATCCACAGGTTGTCGACCTTTGCCGGAGTCGTATTGCGCGTCGTGATGACGATGCGGCTCAGCGGGTACGCCGTGGGAGGAAGGCCGGCAGTCGCGGTCGGAATCGCCAGCGGACCGTCCAGCCAGCTCTTGTCGGTCGTGGTCGTGATCGGCACGTCGATGATGATCACGTCGTCTGCGTCGTTCGCGCTGATCGTGCCGCCGCCGGACGGGTATCCGGTCGCGTTGACGGTGTTACGGACGATGCCGTCCTGGCCGGCGAGGTTGTACTCGATGTCGCCGAGTGCCGGGGCTCCGTCCGAGCGACGCGTGTCGCGCACCTGCCACGTCAAGGTGATCGGGCGGTCGTTGCCGATCGAGCGGGCGACGCCCGAGCCGACCGGCGGAGCAGCGGGATCACCGGCGGATGCCGCGGCACGGTTCGGGCTCTCGACGATCACGAGACGCACCCCGAGCGTCGAGGACTGCTCGGCGCCGGTGAGCGTGACTCCGGGGAACGTGCCGATGCACAGGGCCGGACACGGGTCGTTGGCGGCCTTGACCCACGCGGCACCGTTGTACAGCAGCACCTCGCGGACTTGGTCGTAGGCGATCAGCGGATCGGTCGCCGGGGTGATGGGCTGCACCCGCGTGAGGTTGAAGGCGTCGAAGACGCTCTGCGCGACGGGAGTGGTCTCCGGTGCCGCGACGTCGGTGATCTCGACGCGGTCGAGGCCCGAGTACCCGCCCGTCGACCAGCGCAGCACGGACGGGATGGTGTCACCGCTGCGCGCGATGACGGTCTTGATGCCGCCGGAGCTGGATGTGCCGAACGTCTTGTCGATGATGTCGCCGCCGCCGGGTGTCGGCGGAACCAACTCGATCTCGGGGCAGCTGCCCTGGTCGGAGAGCGCGGCCGAGCCGCCCGGGACGCCGGGGGTGGATGCGGTGGCGCTGGACTGCGCGCAGTTGCCGACGAAGGTGGAGGTGTCATCGGAGAACGGGGGGCCGGGGGTGTAGCGTCCGTCGTCGCGGAGCGCGACGGTGAAACTCGGTGACAGGTCGGTGCCCGGCGCGAAGCCGGTGTCGGAGCCCGTGTAGTCGTAGACGAAGCGGACGCCGCCCGCGACGTCCGAGATCGACGGGTCGACGGCTGCGGAGTAGATGGTCGGGCCGACGATCGGGCCGGCGAGCGTTTTCCACGTGCCGTCAGTCGTGTCGTAGTACTCGATCGTCATTTCGGAGTCGGCCGGCACAGGTGTTTGCGTGATGGCGGTCAGATCGAACGCGTTCCACCAGGCATCCGAGCCCACCGGGTTTTCGGGATCCTGGATCACGATCTGCGAGGCGTGGCCCGTCGTGCCCGTCGGGGTCTCGGGCGGATTCGGTCGTTCGGTGAGGCCGCCGTTGAGGGTCACGGTCGCGATCTGACCCGGTACCGCCAGGATCGTGTCCGGCCGGATCTGCTTGCCGATGTACGGCTCGATGATCTCGTCGTAGATATAGAGGTCGGCGTCGGCGGGGCTCTGCGCAGTAGCGCCGGCATTCGTGCCGACGGCGGCCACCTCGTTGTTGACGGCGAGCGGCAGTCCGGCGAGGTCGGGGTCGGTGTCGACGGCGAAGGAGACGGCACTCTCGCCGCCCGGCTGGATGTCACCCTCGAACACGACCTCGAACGACTCCACATCGGCCAGGTCACCGCTCGGGTCGGCCGGGGTGTCGCCGTCGTCGAACGGCACGGACTGCTCCGTACCGTCGGCGAAGTGGTAGATGACGGTTCCGGAGGTCGCTCCGGACGGGTAGGTGATGTCGTCCGTGAAGCCGCCGAAGGTATACGCGTCGGGGAATACCCCGGTGGACGGCTCGCGCAGGGCGAGGGAGTCCAGCGGGATCGTGGAGGTGTTGGTCACGCCGAGGTTCACCGTGCTGCTCTCGCCAGCGATCACCAGGGCCGGGGCGAACGACTTCGTCGCCGCGACCTGGATGTCGTTCTGAAGGAGCGTGAACGTGGCCGAGGCGTCATCCGAGGCGGTCTCCGCGCCCACCGCGACTTCGGACGAGACCGTGTTGGTCACGACGAAGCGGTCGGGCTGCTCGGCCGCCAGGTCGGTGAGTTCGAGGTCGAGCACGACCGAGCCCGTGGCACCGGCCGGGATGTCGCCCGTGAACGTCACGCGCGTACCCCGCACGTCCTCAGGATCGACGCCAGCAGGCAGCGCGCCACCCGGCGCCGCGACCCACGCACCGTTCGCGTAGACCTCGTACAGCGGCGGACCGGTGGCGCCGACCGGCGGCGTCACGGTGCCGAAGCCGGTGAACCCGAGGTACTCGAACGGGTTCGGGGTCGCGGCCACGTCGACCGGGTCCTGGATCACAAGGCTGTCCACCGTCGCGTCCGACTCGTTCGATCCGCCGAGGGTGGCCTCGACGGTCGTTCCGGGCGTCGCGATGCTCGACGTCGGAGACAGTGTCTTGGATGCCGTCGTCTTCAGGATGAGCGGGATGATCGGCGTCACCCCGACCTCGGCATCGACGTCTTCGAAGTTCACGCCCTCGATGAAGGCGTTGTTGAAGACCTCGACGCCGTTCGCGTCGTAGGACGCGTCCGCGGGGAGGCGGACCTCGAGCTGCACGATCCCGGTCGTGGCGTCAAGGATGCCTGTGGTGCCGTCGCCCAGCGGCGTGGTCCAGTCGACGCGGACGCTGTTGCCGTTGATGACGGGTGCGGACGCGGTGTTGGCGCCCGCGCCCACCGTGGCGGAAACGAGCACGAATGGGGCCGGAACATCATCCGTCAGGACCGCGCCGCGACAGCCCACGTCGGTGATCGCCGAACAGCCCACAGTGAGGGTGTAGGTGAAGGTGTCGCCCGGAGCGATCTCGTCGACCGAAGCGGTCTTGGTCAAGGAGGCGACCGACGTGACGGCCGCCGGCACCGGCGGCGGAAGGACCGGCGCCGCGACGGCGGCGGGAGCGACCAGGGAGGTGATCGCGATGGTGAATGCCGCGACGGCCGCAGTGGCCTTGAATCGTCGAGTCGAAGACAAGGGCGTTCCTCCGTTGGATCCACGGCAGAGCCGGATTGCACGTCTTATCACGCTTTTCGGGGTGCACAGACCTCCCCCGCGGTCAGCCTAGCCAGAGGGCGAGCGCGTGCACCAGAGTTACTGGTGAGACAGAAGTCGCGCGCTGCGGCGCGTCTCCGCATCCATTCGCCCTCGATCGATGAGAATCCCGACCCGCAGACGGCCCCGGTAGGCTGGAGGCATGTCGAAGGTCCTTCAGTCCCTGCCCGTCGGCGAGCGCGTCGGCATCGCTTTCTCCGGAGGCCTCGACACATCCGTCGCCGTGGCCTGGATGCGCGACAAGGGAGCGATCCCCTGCACGTACACCGGCGACCTGGGTCAGCCCGACGAAGACGACATCGATGCCATCCCCGGCCGCGCGCTGGAGTACGGCGCCGAGATCTCGCGCCTGATCGACTGCAAGACCGCGCTCGTCGAGGAGGGCCTCGTCGCCCTCGCGTGCGGCGCGTTCCACATCCGCTCCGGCGGACGCACCTACTTCAACACGACTCCGCTCGGCCGCGCCGTCACCGGCACCCTGCTGGTGCGCGCCATGAAGGAGGACGGCGTCGACATCTGGGGCGACGGCTCGACCTACAAGGGCAACGACATCGAGCGGTTCTACCGCTACGGCCTGTTGGCCAACCCGGCGCTGCGCATCTACAAGCCGTGGCTGGATGCCGACTTCGTCACCGAGCTCGGCGGCCGCCAGGAGATGAGCGAGTGGCTCGTCGAGCACGGCTTCCCCTACCGCGACTCCGCGGAGAAGGCGTACTCGACCGACGCGAACATCTGGGGTGCCACGCACGAGGCCAAGACCCTCGAGCACCTCAACGTGTCGCTGGAGACAGTCGAGCCGATCATGGGCGTGCGCTTCTGGGATGACTCGGTCGCGATCGCGACGGAGGACGTCACCGTCACGTTCGAGAGCGGCCGCCCGGTCGCCCTGAACGGCGTCGAGTTCGGCGACCCCGTCGCGCTCGTCTTCGAGGCCAACCGCATCGGCGGCCGCCACGGTCTCGGCATGAGCGATCAGATCGAGAACCGCATCATCGAGGCCAAGAGCCGCGGCATCTACGAGGCCCCGGGCATGGCGCTGCTGTTCATCGCCTACGAGCGCCTCGTGAACAGCATCGTGAACGAGGACACCCTCGCGACCTACCACGAGCAGGGTCGGCGTCTCGGTCGACTGATGTACGAGGGCCGCTGGCTCGAGCCGCAGTCGCTCATGCTGCGCGAGTCCATCCAGAAGTGGGTCGGCTCCACGATCACCGGAACCGTGACACTGCGTCTGCGTCGCGGCGAGGACTACACGATCCTGGACACGACTGCGCCGCACATGTCGTACGGCCCCGAGAAGCTCTCGATGGAGCGTGTCGGCGACGCCGCGTTCGGCCCCACCGACCGGATCGGCCAGCTGACGATGCGCAACCTCGACATCGCCGACTCCCGTTCGCGGCTCGAGCAGTACGCCGCGATGGGCCTCATCGGCGGGGCCACCGGCGAACTGGTCGGTCGCGTCACTGCCGGCGAAGCGGACGAGATCACCGAGAGCGCCGTGCCGCTGGACGCGCAGGGCGAGGCTCTCGCCGCCGCGGTGGACGAGGCATCCGAGGGTTCCGCGTTCGACCTGGGAACCGACTGACCCCTCCCGAATTTAGTTGCACATCAGTGTGCAACTTAATACTCTGGTGTGGTGACCACCACCACCCCTGTCCGTCGACCGCGCCGTGATGCCATCGAGAATCGCGCCGGCATCCTCCTGGCCGCGACCGAGGCGATCGCGCGGGACCCGCGCGCGTCCGTCGATGAGATAGCCCGCACGGCGGGCCTTTCGAGGCGCGCGTTGTACGGGCACTTCCCCGACCGTGATGCACTCGTGCGCGACGTCATCGCCACCGGCGCGCAGCGGTTCAACGCCGTCGTCCTGCGGATCGACGACGACGACCCGCGCGTCGCGCTGGCCCGGCTCGCCTCCCTGCTGTGGCAGGAGGCCGCGCACGTGCAGGTGGTCGCGACCCTCGCCCTGGACGAAACACACGTGCACGACACCGCCGTCGCACTTGCTCCACTGCGGGAGGCCGTGGGGGCGATCGTCCGCCGCGGACAGGAGCAAGCGGTGCTGCGCACCGACATGCCCGCCGCAACCCTCGCCCGGCTGATCGAGGAGGCCGCGCGCAGCGCGATCACCCGAATCGACGCCTCCAGCCCCGAGGCTCGTGCCATCGCCGTGAAGGCCGCTCTGAGCATCGCGGGTCTCTCCTGGCAGGCGAGTGTCGACCTGCTGTCTGCTCATCCCGGCATCCTCGAGGAGGACTGAATGCGCGTCGAATTGAAGGCGGTCACCAAAGGCCGCAAGGGGCGGGCGCTGCCCGAGACGAGCGTCGCCTACCGTTCCGGCACCGCGGTGCTCGCCGCCGCCGAGACCGAGCAGCGTCCGACGGTGCTCGGCCTCCTCGCCTCCGGACGCATGGTCCCCGACTCCGGCACCGTCCTGATCGACGGACGAGCGGATGCCTCTGCGCTGCGCCGTCGCATTGCGCTGGTCGATGCCCCGGACGTGTCTGATCCCGACTCGAGCGTGCTGCTGGCGGGCATCGTGTCGGAGGAGCTGATGTTCGCGGGCCGACGCTCCAACCCGCTCGCGGCCTGGCGGTGGCTGGACGAGCTCGGACTCAAGGGGCTGGCGACGACACCGATTGCCAACGTCGGGCCGGCCGAACGGCTGCGCGTGCTGTGCGAGCTGGCGGTGCTGCGCAAGGGCGTCGAGGGCATCGTCCTGGTGGCGCCCGACCGCCACGGCGGCGAACCGCTGGTCTGGTGGCGCCTCGCGCAGGAGTTCGCCGCTCGCGGGCTCGCCGTGCTGGTCATCGCCGGCTACGCCTCGGAGTGGTCGATCCGTCACGAACAGAGCCTCAAGGACATCGCCGAGGCCGAGGCATCCCTCGGCGAAGCGCTCGGCGCGTTCGACGAGCGTGAGGCCGCGTGGGCGCAGAGCGGCGGCGCTCCGCTGTTCGGGGGGACGCCGGAGATCACCCCACCGGGCGCGGACAGCTCGATTCCGGGGGAGGAGCCGAAATGAAGGTCCCGCAGATGATCCTCGCCGAGCTGCGGCGACTGGTCTCGACACCGATGGCGATCCTCGCCCTCGCCGCGCTGCTCATCGTGCCCATCCTCTACGGGGGGCTCTACCTCTGGGCCAACCAGGACCCGTACGGCCGCCTCTCCCAGGTGCCGGTCGCGCTCGTGGTCGCCGACGACGGCGCCGACATCAACGGCGCGTCCCGCAACATCGGTGACGAAGTCGCCGATGAGCTGGTGAAGGACGGCACGTTCGATTGGCATCGCGTGGATGCCGCGACCGCCGCGCAGGGTCTGGATGACGGCACCTACGATTTCTCGATCGAGGTCCCCGCGGACTTCTCCGCGGCGATCGCCTCGATCGCGACCTCCGACCCTCGGCAAGCCGAGCTGCAGCTGCGCACCAACGACGCCAACAACTACCTCGCCACCACCATCGGCACGCAGGCGGTCGAGAAGATCCAGGCGACGATCACCCAGACGGTCGTGAGCGAGGCCGGTCTCACGATGCTCGACGCGCTCAACACGATCCGCCTCCAGCTCAGCGATGCGGCGACGGGTGCCGGCCAGCTCGTCGATGGCCTTGCCACGGCACAATCCGGCGCCGCTCAGCTCGCCTCGGGATCCGCAGAACTCGCCGCGGGCACCGCCACGCTTCGCGACGGCGCCGCCACCCTGGCGTCGGGCGCGAGCCAGGTCGCGGCGGGCACGCAGGAGCTCGATGGTGTGGCACAGCGGGTGAGTGCGGCCTCCAGCGACGCCGTCGCCGCACTGCCCGAACTGCGCGCGGACATCGCGCAGCGCCTCGCCGATGCCGGGCTCGACCAGGCCACCATCGACGAGGTGCTCGCGAAGCTCGACCCGATCGGTGCGCGCGTCGCGACGGTCGACCAGCGCGTGCAGTCCGCGGTCTCGCAGATCGACCAGCTCAACTCCGGCGCGCATCAGGTCGCCGACGGCAGCGCGCAGCTCGCGGGCGGCACCGCCACGGCGGCCGACGGCGCCGCGCGCCTGAGCGAGGGCACCGCCACCCTGAACAGCGGGCTGGCGCAGATCTCGGACGGCGCCGCCCAGTTGCAGACCGGGCTGGAGAACGGTGTCGCGCAGCTGCCCGATACGGATGCCGCGACCCGGCAGGAGCAGGCCACCACACTGGGCAGCCCAGTGGCGATCGACACCACTACCGTTGCGGCCGCGCAGAACTACGGTGCGGGTCTGGCGCCGTTCTTCGCCGCACTCGCGGCGTGGATCGGCATCTACGCGCTGTTCCTGATCGTCAAGCCGGTCTCGCGCCGCGCGGTCACGGCACTGCATTCGCCGTTCCGCGTCACGCTCGCCGGCTGGGCCACGCCGGCCCTGCTGGGCGGCGTCCAGATGCTCGGCCTGTTCGGCGTGCTGGCGATCGCGCTCGGCTTCCAGTTCGCCAATCCGCTGGCCACCCTCGGCATCCTGCTCTTCGCCTCCGCGACCTATGCGGCCATCATCCTCGCCCTCAATATCTGGCTCGGATCGGTGGGGCAGTTCCTCGGGCTGGTGCTGATGGTCATGCAGCTGGTGACAGCGGGTGGCACGTTCCCGTGGCAGACTCTGCCCGCGCCGCTCGCCGGCCTGCATCATGTGCTGCCGATGAGCTATGTGGTGGACGCCCTCCGCCAGCTCATGTACGGCGGTGATCTGTCACGCGTCGGCCCGGATCTGCTGGTGCTCGGCGGCTGGCTCGTCGCGGGCGTGATCGCCGCCGCGATCGGTGTGACGCGCCAGACGCATCACCGCACGCTGCGCGACCTCCAGCCGAGCCTCATCGGCTGAAGCGTGACGAGCCCGGCGCTCGGTCGAGCGCCGGGTTCGTGTGAAACCGCCGCGCTGCCCGTCTTCGTGCGAGCTCGGGATACTATTCCCGGACAGCCCGTGCGACCCGAACGCATGGGACCGAGGTCCGCGTGCACCGGCACCGAGTCTCCACAATGCGAAAGAGCCTTCAATGACGACGCTTCCCACCGCGCCCACGACCGACGAGCCCGCCGTCCCTCGCAGGAAGAAGGCATCCGCGGGTCAGATCATCGGCCGCACGGCGTTCGGCATCGTCGCCGGCGTCATCGTGATCGCGCTCATCGCCGCGGGGTTCGTGATGTGGACCGTGCAGCGATCGTTCCCCCAGCGGGACGGCACGGTGGCGGTGGAGGGGTTGAACGGAGAGGTCGAGGTGCTGCGCAACGACCTCGGGGTCGCCACCATCGTCGCCGACGACCCGCACGACCTCTTCTTCACGGAGGGATACGTCCACGCCCAGGACCGTTTCTGGGAAATGGATTTCCGTCGCCACGTCACGAGCGGGCGCGTGTCCGAGCTGTTCGGCGAATCGCAGCTGGGCACCGACAAGTTCCTGCGCACGCTCGGCTGGCACGAGATCGCCGAGCAGGAGGTGAAGGCGCTGGATGACACGTCCCGCGCGTACTACGAGGCCTACGCCGACGGAGTGAACGCATACCTCGCCGAGCACGAGGGCGCCGACGTGTCGCTCGAGTACGCCGTGCTGGGTCTGCAGAACTCCGACTACGAGATCGAGCCGTGGACGCCGGCCGACTCGGTCGCGTGGCTGAAGGCGATGGCCTGGGACCTCCGCACCAACATCGAGGACGAGACCGAGCGCGCCGTGCTCGCCGGTCAGGGCTATGACTCCGCGCAGCTCGCCGAGCTCTACCCGGGCTATCCGTTCGACCGCAATCCGGTGATCGTGCCCACTCTCACCGCCGTGCAGCCGGCGAGCGCGTCGGCTCGAGCAGACACCGGAACGGTGACGGCATCCATCCAATGGCAGGAGGTCGACGGTGTGATCGAAGCCGCGAGCGCCCTGCTCGGCGGTGCCGGCGAGGGCATCGGCTCCAACTCGTGGGTCGTGTCGGGCGATCTCACCGACACCGGGCTTCCGCTGCTGTCCAACGATCCTCACCTCGGCGCGGCCCTGCCCAGCGTGTGGCACCAGATCGGCCTGAAGTGCCGCGTCGTCAGCCCGGAGTGCGGGTTCGACGTCTCCGGCTTCAGCTTCTCCGGCGTGCCCGGCGTCGTCATCGGCCACAACGCGCGCATCGCGTGGGGCTTCACGAACCTGACCACGGACGTCACCGACCTGTACCTCGAGAAGATCGAGGGCGACCAGTACTGGCGGGACGGCGCCCTGGTGCCGCTCGAGGAGCGCACCGAGACCATCAAGGTCGCCGGCGGCGAAGACGTGACCCTGAAGATCCGGTCGACCGTGCACGGGCCGATCGTCTCGGGACTCACCGACGACTTCACCACCATCGCGGAGGACCCGTACACCGGCACAGACGGCAGCGTGTCCGCGCCCGCCGACGACCCCGCCGGCGAGTATGCCGTCAGCCTGAAGTGGACGGCGTTGACCCCCGGCACCACTCCCACCGCGATCTTCGCCCTGAACGTCGCGCAGGACTTCACGGCGTTCCGGGCGGCCGCGGCGAAGTTCGAGGTGCCGGCCCAGAACCTCGTCTACGCCGACATCGACGGCAACATCGGGTACCAGACGCCCGGCAGCCTGCCGATCCGCGGCGCGGGCGACGGCTCGATGCCGCAACCGGGCTGGGACTCCGCCTACGACTGGCAGGGCTTCATCCCGTTCGAGGAACTGCCGATGTCGCTGAACCCGGAGAGCGGCTACATCGTCACGGCGAACAACGCGATCGTCGGCGACGACTACCCGTACTTCCTCACGAACGACTGGGACTACGGGTGGCGCGCGGCGCGCATCGTCGATCTGATCGAGCGCAAAGCCGCCGAGGGCGACCTCACCGCGGAGAACATGCGGGCGATCCAGGCCGACACCGAGTTCTGGATGGGCAAGCGCCTCACGATGGCCTACGCCGACGTCGAGACCGGGGACACTGGCGCGGATGCCGCGCTCGCGCTGCTGCACGAGTGGGATGCCCGCAACGAGGCGGACTCCGCTGCGGCGGCCTACGCGAATGTGCTGTGGGACGAGCTGGTGCAGGACCTGTTCGTGCGCGGCCGCGAGAACCCGGCGCCGACCACCGGGCAGGGGCGACTCTTCGAGGTCGTCGACACGCTGCTGGACGATCCCAGCTCGCAGTGGTGGATCAACGACGAGCTCGGCGTGAGCAGCCAGGAGGAGATGCTGGAGCACGCCGCGACATCTGCCTACAAGCGCCTGGCGACGATCCAGGGCGACAACGTGGCGAAGTGGAACTGGGGCTCGCTGCATGCGCTGACTCTGACCAGCGACACGTTCGGCTCGTCGGGCATCGCACCGATCGAGTGGCTTTTCAACCGCGGACCGTACCCCGTGGGCGGCGGATCCTCCGTCGTGAACGCCACCGGCTGGAGCATCGGCAACGGCTTCGAGACGATCACGGTCCCCTCGATGCGCATGATCGTCGACCTCGCCGACTTCGACGCGTCGCAGTGGAACCACCTGACCGGCAACAGCGGCCACGCGTTCCACCCGAACTACATCGACCAGACCGAGGCGTGGCAGAAGGTGGAGCTCTCGCCGTGGCCGTTCACCCTCGGCGCGGTGCAGGATGCCGCGACCTACACGCTGACCCTGACCCCCTAGCTCCACCCGCGAGCTCACAAGAACGGCCCGTTCCCGCCCCGGCGAGCGGGCCGTTTCTGTGAGCTCGCGGGAATCGGATGCGGTGGGCTCGCGGGAATCGGATGCGGTGGGCTCGGAGGGGACACCCAGGAACCCTGGTCTAGCGTGTACGGGTTCGCCGCGGCATCCCACCCGAGATGATCGCGACGGATGCCTCGGCACGTTCCCGTCGATCCTTGCGGCCTCCCGGCCGCTCCGACCGTGAGAGCGCCGAGGCAGACCAGCCTGCTGGGGAGCGCGTCATCGCACGCGTCCCGCTGCCCCGTCCGCGGGGTATCGCAGGGAAGCGCGACCATTGGAGCCCCGTGCGCTTTCGCACCCTCGCCCGCCTTCGCAACGTCCACCACGCGAAGCGGAATCTGACCACCGCCACCATCGCCATCGCCCTCGTCGCCGCAACGGGCATCTCCTTCGGAGCCGCCGCGAGCGCCGTGGCCGCCACTGCACCGGCCGAAACTCCCGCCGCGACCGTCGTCGCCACGGTCGAGCGGCCCATCGATCAGGATGCCGCGTTCAACGTCGTGGTCGCTTCCGCCGTCGAGAAGTCCGCCGCCGGCAAGGTCGACGCGACCACCCTGACGCAGCGCATCAGCGAGCTCGACGACTCCTCCTCCCTGCCCGACCGCTCGGTGCGCGTGCTCACGCGCCTGGTCCGCGAGTCGGCGGCCGAGGTCGCCACGGCGGTCTCCGCGTACAACGCCCAGGCCGCGGCCGAAGCTGCCGCCGCTGCAGCCGCTGCCGCACAGGCGGCCGCCGACGCACTCGCCCAGGCCAACACTCCCGACGGCGCCCGCGCCACCGCGCGTGCCATGGCCGCCTCCTCCTATGGCTGGGGCGACGCCCAGTTCTCCTGCCTCAGTTCGCTGTGGCAGAAGGAGTCGAGCTGGAACTACCAGGCATACAACCCGAGCGGTGCCACCGGTATCCCGCAGGCGCTCCCCGGCTCGAAGATGGCCTCGTCCGGCTCGGACTGGGCGACCAGCGCCACCACCCAGATCAGCTGGGGCCTGGGTTACATCGCGTCCGTCTACGGCACGCCGTGCTCGGCCTGGGGCCACTCCCAGTCGTTCAACTGGTACTGATCCGCGCGTCCGGCCGCAGCATCCGGAACCCCTCGCTCATCTCCGCGAGACTGCACCGGGACGTCGAGACCGCGGGAATCACCCGGTGTCTCGACCCCCGGTTGCAGTCTCGGCGTCTCAGCGATGCCGGACGGTCCTCAGCCGCCCGCTCCTGGCGGCGTCTCGCGGGATTCGGCGAGTTCGTCCACCAGGAGTGAGCGCTCATCGATGGTGCCGTTGCGGTACGCCTGTCGCCCCACCATGTGCGCGGACAGCGGCGCGGTCGCGAGCTGGATGAGCACGACCGGCACGAGGAATGCGACCACCGGCCAAGAGCGCAGCGACAGCGCGATCGCGAGGCAGATCAGGATGAGCCCGAGCACCTGCGGCTTGGTCGCCGCGTGCAGTCGGGTCGGCACGTCGCGGAAGCGCAGCAGACCGATCGCCGCGGTGAGGCACAGCAGGGCGCCGATCAGGATCAGCACGAGAGAAACGGTGTCCAGGATCTCGTTCATCGCTGCTCGTTGTCCCTTCTCGCGACGAATCGCGCGATCGAGATCGAGCCGAACACGCCTACGGCGGCGATGATCAGCAGCACCGGCAGCGTGCGCGTGTGGTGGTTGATCGCCATCTCGGAGCCCAGCACGCACATCACCAGCGTGAGCAGCACATCGGATGCCACGGCTCGATCCAGGATCGACGGCCCGCGCACGATCCGCACCACCGTCAGCAGCGCGGCGAGCGAGAACACGACGTAGATCGTGATGAGCATCGGGTTCACGAGCGTCCTCCCGTCGACGCCGGGGCCGCGGCATCCCGCACCTTCACGACCTGTGCGCGCGAACCCACGGCCATGACGATCCGCTTCTCCCACCGCAGCACGCCTGCGCGCTGCTTCTCGACGGCCTCCGCCGACCGGACGCCGATGATGTGCAGATACAGGATGCGGCGATCGCGATCGGCCTCGAGGATCAGCGAGCCGGGGATGAGGGATGCTGTGACCGCGACGTGCGTCATGATCAGGTCGTCGTCGGTGCGGAGTTGAACGGCGATGATCGCAGCACCCGGCTGACGGCGGAAGTCCAGCACCTGCCACGCGACGGTGAGCGATCCGATGACGAGCGCCGCGACGAACTCGACCACGAACACGAGGCCGTGCCAGATGTTGACGCGACCGGAAAGCTCCACCGGCGGGAGCCGGAAGATCCGGGTCACGAAGATCGCCGCGAGCAGGCCCGTCACGAACGCGACGACCGTGAACTGGCCCCACAGCAGCATCCACAGCGCGATCAGCCACACGAAGAAGGGCAGCTGCCGCCACAGCTGCTGCATCCGTCCGGCCTGCGGGCTCACTGCCCCGCCTCCTTCTCGAGCTGGACGAGACTGAGCGGCTCCAGCAGTGACGCACCGATGCGCTCGCACACCTCGTACAGGGGTCCGGCGAAGACCGTGAGGGCGAGAGTCACCACGACCATGCCGGCCGTCGCGGCGGTCATGATGCGCGGGATGACGCGGCGCTCCGTCTGCACTCCCGCGGGAGCTCCGCCGAGGTAGGAGATGCGCGCCTCCGTCTCGGCCGAGTCCTCCTCCTCGCGCCAGAACGCCAGGTTCCACGCGCGCATCAGCGCGTACAGCGTCAGCAGCGACGTCACGATGCCGGCCACGATCAGCACCATCATCAGCGGTGTGCCCACCGAGGCCGCCGCGTCGAACAGCGCGAACTTGCCGATGAACCCGGAGAACGGCGGCAGCCCGCCCAGGTTGACGGCCGGGATGAAGTACAGCACGGCGATCACGGGGGCCGCGCGCATCAGCCCCTTGATCTTCAGGATCGACGTACTGCCCGCCCGACGCTCGATCAGCCCGACCGCGAGGAACAGCGTGGTCTGCACCACGATGTGGTGGACCATGTAGTAGATCGTGGCCCCGATCGCCGCAGGTGTGGCGATCGCCAACCCGAACACCATGTAGCCGACATGGCTGACCAGGGTGAACGACAGGATGCGTTTGAGCTCCGCCTGTGCGACGGCACCGAGCACCCCCACGATCATCGTGGCCAGCGCCACCACCAGCAGCAGAGTGTTGACGTCGTTGTCCTGGAAGATCTCGGTCTCGGTGCGGATCATCGCGTAGACGCCGACCTTGGTCAGCAGGCCCGCGAACACCGCCGTGACCGGCGCCGGGGCGGTCGGGTACGAGTCCGGCAGCCAGAACGACAGCGGGAAGACGGCCGCCTTGATGCTGAAGGCGAGCAGCAGCATCACATGCAGCACGAGCTGCATCTCCTGCGGAAGCTCGGTCATCCGCATCGAGAGCTGGACGATGTTGACCGTTCCGAGGGCGCCGTAGATCATCGCGATCGCCGCGAGGAACAGGATCGAGGAGACGAGCGAGACGACGATGTAGACGACGCCGGTGCGGATGCGGTTCTCGGTGCTGCCGAGGGTGATCAGCACGTACGAGGCCACGAGGAGGATCTCGAATCCGACGTACAGGTTGAACAGGTCACCGGCGATGAACGCGTTGAAGATGCCGGCGGCGAGGATCAGGTACGACGGGTGGAAGATCGACACCGGGGTGTCGTCGTCGCCGTCCGCGGCGCCCTGGCCGACGGAGAACAGCAGCACCGCGAGCAGCACGATGCTCGAGACCACGACGAGCAGGGCGGCCAGCCGGTCGACGTACAGCACGATCCCGAATGGGATCGGCCATCCGCCCACGGACACTGCGATCGGCTGGTCCCCGGTGTCCACCACGTACAGCAGCACCGCGGCGATCACGAGCACCAGCGTCAGGGTGATGATCGAGACGACCACCTGGGTGCGCCGATGGCGGCCGGCGATCAGGGCGACCGCCGCCCCCATCAGGGGGAGGGCGACGAGGAGGGGAACCAGCGCGCTGACGTTCATCGGTCGCCGCCGTTCGGATCGGCGTGAGGCCGGTCTGTCGGAGCGTCGTCGCGCAGCCCGGTCACATCGCCGCTGCCGAGGATCATGATCGGCGAGGTCTCCATACCCACGAAGTCGGTGGGCAGGTCGTCCGTGTCGTCCTCGTTGTCGTCATCCATCGTGTCTTCGTCTTCGATGCCGCGTTCACGGATCGCGATGTCCTCGGCGTCGTCCTCGACGGTGTCCGCCTGGCCGAGCTGCCACGAGCGGTAGATGAGGGCCAGCAGGAACGCCGAGACCGCAAACGTGATCACGATGGCGGTGAGCGTGAGGGCCTGCGGCAGCGGGTCGGACATGTCTTCGGGGGATGCCGCGGCCCCGAAGAACGGCGCGACGCCCGGCTTGCCCATCACGATGAGCAGCAGCAGGTTGGTGGCGTTGCCCAGCAGCAGGAACCCGATCAGCACGCGGGTCAGACTGCGTTCGAGCATCGCGTACACACCGCACGCGAACAGCACCGCCATCACGACGATCAGGACGAGCGAGACGTTCATGAAGGACTCACCCCACTCTGTCGCGGAGCGGTCGTGCGCAGTGCCTGCGCCTGGCGGTCGACCTCGGCGCCGAGGCTGCGCAGCACGTCGAGCACGAGCCCGATGACCACGAGGTACACGCCGATGTCGAAGATCGTGGAGGTCACGAACTCGATGTGACCGAGGACGGGGATGTCGGCCTCGAAGAAGGCGCTGGTGAGAGGCGAGAGTCCGAAGAACAGCGGGACCACCGCGCAGCCGACGGCCAGCGTCATGCCGACGCCGAGCAGTCGTCCGGCATCCGTCGGTGCCGCCGCGCCCAGCTCGTAGCGTCCGCCTGCGACGTACCGCATGACCAGCGCCATGCCCGCCACGAGCCCGCCGGCGAAGCCGCCGCCCGGGAGGTTGTGCCCCGCGAACAGCAGGTACAGCGACACGATGATGATGGTGTGGAAGAGGATGCGGACGATCACCTCGAGCATGATCGACCGGTTCTCGGGTCGCACCCGCTGGCCGCCGACGAGCCACGCCTGCGGCTGGCGGCGACCGCCGTCGATGCGAGGGCGGATGCCCTCGTCGGTCTCGACCAGGGGGCGGCGCGTGCGGCGTGAGCCGGCAGGCAGCGGGGCGGTGAGGGTCGAGAGCGTGTCGGCGCGATGGGTGACGAAGACGAGGGATGCCACGCCCGTGGCCGCGAGGATCAGCACCGACAGCTCGCCCATGGTGTCCCACCCGCGGAGGTCGACGAGGGCGACGTTGACGACGTTCTTGCCGTGACCCAGCTCGTAGGCCAGCTCGGGGAACGACTCGGAGATCGGCTTGACGTTGCGCGCGGCGGTCGCCACCACCGCGACGACGGCCATGGTCACACCCACCGCGACGGCGATCAGCGCACGGGCGACCGGCCAGACCGAGGCGTTGTGCTCGCCCATGCGCGCCGGGATCCGCCGCAGCACCAGGGCGAACGCGACGAGCGTCACGGTCTCGACCAGGATCTGCGTGAGAGCCAGGTCGGGGGCGCCGCTGGTCGCGAACAACATGACCATGCCGAGGCCGGTGACCGAGACGAGCACGACCCCGGTGTAGCGTTTGCGCGCCCGCACGGCGATGAGTCCTGCGACGATCATGATCGGGGCCACGACCAGCTGCATCGGCGTGTGGAACAGGTCCAGCTGCGCCTTCCAGTCGTCTCCGGCCAGCAGTGCGGTGCCCTCCGCGGCGACGAAGACGATGAAGATCGTGCCGACGTACACCGGCAGCGAGCCGCGCTGCGTGAAGGTCGTGGTCACGACCGAGAGACGCGCGATGCCGCGCAGCAGTGCGTTGTACACGTCGGCCGCGGTGAACGGCAGCACGCGCATCCGCGGCATCCAGGATCTGGTGAACCAGAAGACGACTGCACCGACGGTCAGCGCGGCCAGCGAGATCCACAGCGCCGGTTCGAGTCCGTGCCAGAGAGCCAGGTGGTAGGCGTGGTCCGGCGGCGGGACGCCGGGCGTCGAGGCCGGGAGGGTGGTGGAGTACCCCTGCAGCGAGGCATCCATGATCGGAGACAGGATGCCGGCGATGACGGTGATGACGGCCAGCAGCACCGGGGCGCCGAGGAAGCCGATGGGCGGGTCCGGCCACGGCGTCGGCGGCAGGGCCGTGCGCGCGCCTCGTCCGCCACGACCGGAGCGGACGGCGTCGGCGCCGGCCGGAGTGGGTGCGGCGACCTTCTTCGTCCAGAACGCGCCCCAGAGGAAGCGGATGCCGTAGCCGGCGGTGAGCACGGAGCCCAGGGCAACACCGACCAGCGCCACGATGCCCCACACGGCACCGCCCTGAGCCTCGTTCAGAAGCGCGGTGATCGCGCCCTCCTTGGCGACGAAGCCGATCGTCGGGATGACGCCGACCATCGAGGCGACCGCGATGAACGAGGCGACCGCCATGACCGGAGCCTGGCGCCCGACGCCGCTGAGCTCGCTGATGTCGCGGGTCGACAGCTGCCGGTCGATCACACCGACGACGAGGAAGAGGGCGGACTTGAAGAGGGCATGACCGATCAGGAGCGCGAGACCGGCGAGCGCGGCATCCTGGGTGCCGTAGCCGAGCACGACGGTCAGCAGGCCCAGCTGACTCACGGTGCCGAAGGCGAGGATGCGCTTGAGGTCGGTCTCGCGCAGGGCCTGCACGCCGCCCAGCAGCATCGTGAAGACGCCGAGCGAGATGACGATGGGGCGCCACGGGGCCGCGATCGCGAACACCGGCGCGAGGCGGGCGATGAGGTAGATGCCCGCCTTCACCATCGCCGCGGCGTGGAGGTACGCGCTGACCGGGGTCGGCGCGGCCATTGCTCCGGGAAGCCAGAAGTGGAACGGGAAGATGGCCGACTTGCTCAGCGCTCCGACCAGCAGCAGGATCAGCGCGGCATCGATCACAGGTCCGGTCGGTGCCATGGCGAGGATGCCGGACAGACTCGAGGTGCCGGTCTCCACGACCATCAGCACGACGCCGATCAGCATGACCAGTCCGCCGAGCGTGGTGACCAGCAGGGCCTGGAGCGCGGCGCGACGGCTCGCTCCGCGGCGGTGGTAGTACCCGATCAGCAGGTAGGACAGGATGCTGGTGATCTCCCAGAACATCACCAGCACGACGAGGTCGTCGGTGAGCACCAGCCCGTACATGGCGCCGGCGAAGGCGAGGAGCACGGCAGAGAACTGGCCGAGGCCCTCGGTCTTGCCCCGGAAATACCAGCGGCAGTAGATCATCACGAGCGCGCCGACACCCGTGACGATCAGGGTCATCACCCACGCGAGGGTGTCCATCCGCATCGACAGCGAGATGCCGAGCGACGGGATCCAGTCGAAGGACTCGAACGGCGTGTGACCGCTCTGCACCTCGGGCGTGAGCCACAGCGTGTGCGCGAATGCCGCAACCGGGAGCAGCGCGGCGACGTAGAACGCGCGGGCGCCGATGCGGCGCACCAGCCACGGGAGTGCCAGAGGAAGGATCGCGAACGCGCCGAGGAGGATCAGCATGGCTGCAGCCTCCTCATGGTCGTCGACGGCAGCGGAACGGGATGCTGCTCAGGCGATCGGGGTGACCTTTATTCTACGGGCGGCCGTTTCGTGCCGCCGACGTTCCTGGCCCCACACCGCCCCGCGAGATCACGAAAAGTGCTCGATCTAGGCCCCGAATGCGGCCACTTTCCGCGATTTCGCGGGCTGATCGGGGGCGGGGCCGGTGGTGTTGCCCTCCCGGAATTCGCACGTGAAGAGGATGGATGCCGCATCCCGGCCCTCGAGCATGGCGGCCACGGCCTGCCCCGCCGCACGCCCCTTGTCCGTCGCGGGCTGCACGAGGGTGGTCAGCACGTATGGCGCCAGGCCGTCGACCACGATCCCGTCGAAGCCGGTGACGCTGAGGTCCTCGGGCACGCGCAGTCCCGCCTCTTCGGCGGCGCGCAGCACCCCGGCCGCGAGCAGGTCGCTCTGCGCGATGATCGCGGTGGGCCGGTCGGCGGGGTCGGCGAGCAGCACCCGACCGGCGGCGAGCCCCTCGTCGATCGAGCTCTTGACCGCGGCATAGGCAGGGGCATCCGGGAAGATGTCGCGCGCGCCGCGCAGCCGATCGCGGGTGACGTCGACCTCGATGCCGGACTCGTCGACGATAAGACCGGGGATGCGCGCCCTGTCCTTCGGCAGCGACACGATCGCGACGCGCGCGTGGCCGAGCGAGCGGAGGTGGCTGGCCGCGTGCCGCTGCGCCTCGCGGTTGTCCAGACGGATCTGCGGGATGCCCTCGCCCGCATCGCCCTCGATCACGACGACCGGGATGCCGCGACCCCTGAGGATCTCGAGCGACTCGCGCATCCGACCGCTGCAGCCGATCAGCACTGCGGCATCGAGCGGCGCCGAGGTGACCGTCGGCTCGACGCCCGCGGGGCCATCGTCGCGCAGCAGGAGCAGTCCGGCCCCGAGCGCGGCGACGCCGTCGGTCAGGCCGTCCATCACGAGGATCTTCACCGGGTCCTGGAACGCGGCACCGAGGTGCTCCTCGAAGACGACCCCGACGATGCCCGAGCGCCCGCGCCGCAGCGAGGCGGCACGCGGATCCGGGCCGGTGTAGCCGAGCGACTCGGCGGCGTCCAGCACACGCCGGCGCGTGGCATCCGACACCGGCGTCTTGCCGCTGAAGACGACCGACGCCGTCGACGGGGATACGCCCGCCTGGCGGGCGACGTCGAGGATGGTGGCTCTGCGGGTGCTCATCGAGATTGATCGTACTCGGGGCAATTCCAGGCGTCGAATCGATTCGAGTACGCTTTCTCCATGGACTCCACGCTCACTCGCTCTCAGCTCGTCCGTTGGCGGACCGCGATCTTCGCGATCTTCCTGGCCAGCGGACTGTCGATCGCGACGTGGGCGTCGCGCGTGCCGGCGATCAAGGTGCAGCTCGACATCTCCAACTCGGAGGTCGGACTGCTGCTGCTCGCGGCCGGAATCGCGTCGATCATCGGGCTCTCGCTGAGCTCGGTCATCCTGGCGCGAGTCGGTGCCCGCCGCGGCATGCTCGGGGCGATGCTCGTCTTCGCGGCCGGTGTGGTCGTGGTCGGGATCGGGACGGATGTCGCGCACTCCTACGCGCTCGTCGCCGTCGGCCTCGCGATGTTCGGACTGGGCAACGGCGCCGTCGACGTGATGATGAACGTCGAGGGCGCAGCGATCGAGAAGTACTCGGACCGGACGATCCTCCCGCTGTTCCACGCCTTCTTCAGCTTCGGCACCGTGATCGGCGCCGCACTCGGCTTCCTCGCCATCGCCTGGAACATCGACGTGCTCGCGCACACCGCCATCATCACCGTGCTGATCGTGGTGATCGCCCTCGTGAGCATCGCCAACGTGCCGCGCCGGGACGTCGCGATGGATCCGGAGGACCCGCACGCCGCCGTCCCGGCCTCGACGTGGCGGGATCGCCTGCGCCTCGCGCTCTCACCGTGGAAGGAGGCGCGCACCTATGCCCTCGGCGTGATCATGCTCGGCATGGCCTTCGCGGAGGGCGGGGCCAATGACTGGCTCGCGCTCGGGGTGGCCGAGGGCCACGGCGCCGGTCAGGCGCTGGGCGCCGCGGGGCTCGCCGTGTTCTCGGTCAGCATGACCGTCGTCCGCATCGCCGGCGGCCCGCTCGTGGACCGGTTCGGACGTGTCGCCACGCTGCGTGTGCTGGCGGTCACCGCCACCGCGGGACTGCTGCTGTTCATCCTCGCGCCGAACATCCCGCTCGTCTTCGTCGGTGCCGCGCTGTGGGGCGCCGGAGTCTCCCTCGGCTTCCCGCTCGGCATGTCCGCCGCAGCCGATGACCCGGCAAAGGCCGCTGCGCGAGTCAGCGCGGCTGCGACGATCGGGTACATCGCGTTCCTCGCCGGACCGCCCCTCCTCGGCTTCATCAGCGACCACATCGGGCTGCTGAACACCTTGTACATCCTGGTCGGCCTGATCGTGGCATCCGGTCTGGCCTCCTCCGCCGCGAAGCCCATCGCCGGCTCGACGGTGGGCGCCGGCCACCCCCACGACTGATCCGGTCCGAGCGCTCACGCGGGGCCGGCCCTGCGTGAGCGCGGGTAGGCTCGTCGGGTGCGTCTCGTCATAGCCCAATGCTCCGTGGACTACGCGGGGCGTCTCAATGCGCACCTGCCGCTGGCCACCCGCCTGCTCGTGCACAAGGCCGACGGCAGCCTGCTCGTGCACTCCGACGGCGGCTCCTACAAGCCGCTGAACTGGATGAGTCCGCCGTGCTCGCTGACGACGGAGATCCCGGATGACGAGGCCATCGCCGACGGTGTCGTCGAGCAGTGGCGGGTCACGCACGGGAAGTCCGGCGACACGCTGCTCGTCCGCATCCACGAGATCATCCACGACTCCGCGCACGAGCTCGGCGTGGATCCCGGGCTCATCAAGGACGGCGTCGAGGCCGACCTCCAGCGTCTGCTGGCCGATCAGGTCGGCGTCATCGGCGACGGCCTCACCCTCGTGCGCCGCGAGTTCCCCACCGCGATCGGTCCGGTCGACCTGCTGCTGCGCAACCCCGAGGGCGGCACCATCGCCGTCGAGGTGAAGCGCCGCGGCGACATCGACGGCGTCGAGCAGCTCACCCGCTACCTCGAGCTGCTCGGTCGCGACCCGCACCTCGCCCCCGTCACGGGCGTGTTCGCCGCCCAGGAGATCAAGCCTCAGGCCCGCGTCCTGGCAACGGACCGCGGCATCCGCTGCGTCACGCTCGATTACGACGAGATGAAGGGCATCGACTCGGGCGCCCCGCGCCTGTTCTGACAACCTCGCTTCACTTGCCCTGAATGTACGGGCTTCCCCGCGCGTCGCGAGCATGCAGACCGGATGGGGGCAGCCCGTAGGCTGAGGGCATGCCGCACCGATCCCCCTGGTCCTGTGTTCTGTGGGATGTCGACGGCACTGTGGTCGACGCCTCCGAGGGGATCCTCCGCCGCCTCGGCATCGCGATGCGGCACTACGGGCACCCCGAGGTCACGACCGCCGAGCTCGTGCACTGGATCGGTCCGCCGATGTTCGAGACGTTCCAGAAGCAGCTCGGCATGACGCCGGAGCAGGCCACCGAGGCCGTCGCGTTCTACCGCACGCTCGGGAAGCAGGACGGCTACACGACCGGCGCCCGCCTCTACCCCGGTGTGGGCGAACTGATCGCCGATCTCGATGCCGCGGGCGTCCCGCAGGCGACGGCCAGCTCCAAGCCCGAGGTGCAGGTGGTCGCCCTCCTCGAGCACTTCGCACTCACCCCGCACTTCGCCGCGATCGTGGGCGCCGACGAAGACAAGAACCTCCGCAGCTCGAAGGCGGACGTCATCGCCGAGGCATTGCGCCGCCTGGAGCGCGCCGGTGTCGACACCAGCCGCCCCGTGCTGATCGGCGACCGGCACCACGACGTCGAAGGCGGCGCGATCCACGACGTCCCCGTCATCTTCGTGCACTGGGGCTTCAGCTGGCCGCACGAGGCCGAAGGCGCCCAAGCCGCGGTCGCCACGATCGAGGAGCTGCGGAGCCTCCTCCTGATTCCGGATGCCGACACCGAGGGCGACCGCGATGCCTGAGATCGTCGCCTCCATCCTGAGCTGGCTCGTGCCGGCTCTGGTGGTGTTCGGCGTCACCGCGATCGCACTCACCGCGATCTTCTGGGCCGCACGGCGCGCGCGCCGCTCACCCCGTGCCCGTGCCGCGGCCGAAGCCGAGCGCACGCGCGCCGGCGTCGCGCTGGTCGCGCTGGACGATGCGATCGAGGAGGCCGACCTCGAGGTCGAGCTGTCCGGCGCACTGTACGGGGGCGATGCGCCGCCGTCGCTCCGCCGAGCGCGGATGACCGCTCAGCATGCGCGCGACCAGGCGTTCGAGGACTACCGGGCGATCTCCTCCGACACCGCGGCCCTGCCGCAGGACATCGAGCGCACGTCCGCCCGCATCCGCTCGCGCGCCGACCAGGCCCTCGGGGTGATCGCCCGTGCGCGCGACGAGCACACGGAGTGGGTGCGTCGCAACGTCACGGCGCGCGACCAGGTGACCGGCGCGACCCGCCGCCTCGCCGGTCTGCGCGAGTCGATGGGCGACCCGGGCGCGCTCGTCAGCGACCTCTCGACCCGCTTCGACGAGAGCGAGTGGAAGGATGCCGCGACCGCGGCGAACGCAGCCGTCACACAGGCCAACGCCGCAGCACGCCTGCTCGCCACCGCCGCCGAGCGTGCCGACGATCCGAGCCGCACCGCCCTGCCCGAACTGGCGCAGGCCGAACGGGCGCTGCGCGGGGCACAGTCCGAGGCGCGCACGCTCGAGGAGCGGCACCGACTCGTCACCCAGGCTTCCGCCGCGCTTCCCGGTGAGTTCGAGGCCGCGCATGCGGCGCTGCGCCAGGCGCGGGTAACTCGCGAAGGACTCGAGCCCGTCGACGCCGACCGACTCGGCGCGGCGATCCGCGAGGCCGACGCCGCCTTGGCCGCGCTCGAGCCCCACGCGGACCGACGCCCCACCGCGACGATCGATGCCATCGCCCGCATCCGCGATCGGCTGGACATGGCCCTCGGCGACGCCCGGACGGCGCAGCAGCGGCTCCGCGGGGCACGCACAGCGCTGCCCGGGACGGTCGCGGCGGCGCGCAACGCGATCGCGCAGGCCGAGGCATCCGTCGCCCACGCGCACGCCGGCGCCGACGCGCGGGTGCGACTCGCCGCCGCGCAGGCCGAGCTCGCCGGAGCCCGCCAGTCGCAGGACCCGGTGGAGGCACTGGATGCCGCACGACGCGCGATGCGGCACGCCGAGGACGCCCAGGCGCTGGCCGCGTACGAGCGGCTCAGCGGTCGCTGACGCCACGCGCGACATCAGCCGAAACCTCGCGAAGCTTCCGCCCGACCCCACCGCACCCCCACCCGACTCCCGCCGCGCCCGACGCACCCGCCCACGCGCGACGGAACGCGCCGCTATCGTGAGGGCGTGACTGACACCGCCGCGCGAACCCGCTCCCCGCTCCTGACGGTGCTCTCGAGGATTCCCGCGACGCTCTCGTTCATCGGCGTGCTGCTGGTGGTCGGGGTGGTGTGGGGAGGTCTGTGGTCACCGTTCGAGGACAACCCGCTGTTCCCGTATGTGGCATATGGACTGCCGGCCCTGCTCGAGGGCCAATGGTGGACGCCGGTCACCGGCACCTTCTTCGTCAACCAGCCGTGGGTGTACCTGTTCACGATCTCCGGCTTCTTCGGCATGGCCTACCTCGAGCTCAAGCGCGGCTCGCGCGTCGCACTCGCGTACTTCAGCCTCGGGCAGCTGTTCGCGATCTTCAGCACCGCGCTGCTCCTGTGGGTCGGCTCGCTGCTGCCCTGGCCGTGGGCACAGGCGGAGGCACTCCTGACCGACGTCGGGCCCTCCGGCGGAACGATGGCGTGCATCGCCGCCGCCATCGGCCTGCTCGTGGCCCCCTGGCGCGTGCGCGCCTGGCTCGTACTCATCGCGTTCGTCTTCATCGCGATGCTGTTCTGGGGCGCGCTGGCCGACGTCGAGCACGCGATGGCCGTCGGGCTGGTCCTGTTCGTCGACCGTTCGCTGCGCATCCAGCGCACCACGATCCGCGAACAGCGCCTGATCGCCTTCATCGCGATCCTGGTGCTGGGGGCGACCCAGATCATCACGCTTCTCGTCCCCACGAGTGGACCGTTCGGCGCCACCGAGCCGGCGTCCGGCGGGTTCATCGACGTCGCCATCGACACCGCCGTCATCCTGATCGTCGCGAACGGTCTGCGGCGCGGTCGCCGGTGGGCCTGGGTCGTGTCGCTGATCCTGGCGATCTTCAACATGCTGATCGGCGCATTGCTGGTCGCGGTCCTGGTGATCGCCCGCCAGCTCGGCGAGACCGACATCTCGCTCGACGGCGACCCGAGCCTCGCGATCGCCACGGCCGTGCTGTGGATGCTCCTGTTCATCTACCTGATCTGGGTGCGCAAGGCCTTCCGCGCCCACCGCAAGGCGACCCTCGGCGCGACGGCTCCGCCCGACATCACCGAGGTGAAGGACGACATCCGTCGTTTCGGCGGCGGCACGCTCTCGTGGATGAGCACATGGGACGGCAACAGCTACGCCCGCACCTCGACGGGGCTCGTCGTCTACCAGCGTCGGGCCGGCGTCGCGATCGTCCTGGCCGATCCGCTCGGTCCCGAGGAGGGCCGCGACGCCTCGGTGCGCGAGTTCATCCAGATGGCCGAGCGCGCCGGCCTCATCCCGTGCTTCTTCAGCTCTTCCGACGCGACCAAGGCCGCCGTACCCTCCACCTGGCGCAGCCTCGTGGTGGCCGACGACACGATCGTCGACCTGCCCGGGCTACAGTTCACCGGCAAGCAGTGGAATTCGGTGCGGTCATCGCTCAATCGCGCCGGGCGCGAGGAGATGACATTCCGGATGACGCATCTCAAGGACGAGACGTGGGGCATCCAGCAGCAGATCCGCGCCATCTCCGAGATGTGGGTCGGCGACAAGGGGCTCCCCGAGATGGGGTTCACTCTCGGCACGCTCGTCGAGGCGGAGGACCCGGAGGTGCGCCTCGCGCTCGCGCTCTCCCCGCAGGGGGATGTCGACGGGTTCCTGTCGTGGCTTCCGGTCTACGGTCCCGGCGGAGCGGTGCGGGGCTGGACGCTGGATCTGATGCGCCGCCGTGACGGCGGGTTCGGCCCCGTGATGGAGTACCTCATCGGATCGTCGGCGCGCCAGTTCTCCGAAGAGGGCGCCGAGATCATGTCGCTGTCGGGGGCTCCGCTGGCGCACGACTATCCGCCCGGTGCCGGCATGATCGCCGAACTCAGCGAGAAGCTCGCCGACGCGCTCGAACCGGTCTACGGGTTCCAGTCGCTGCATAAGTTCAAGCAGAAGTTCAACCCGCGATACGAGACCATGTATCTGCTGTTCCACGACGAGGCGGACCTCACGCGGATCGGCGCGGGGCTCACTCGCGCGTTCCTGCCGAACGCGACACTGCGTCAGTTCGCCAGTGCCGGGCTCGAACTCGTGCGCGGCACAGGCAAGGACTGAACGCGCGGTCCCCGCCACAACGGTGTGCGGGGACCGCGCGTGACCGATGCTAGATCGGTCGGATGTTCTCGGCCTGGAGACCCTTGGGGCCCTGCGCGACCTCGAACTCCACGCGCTGGTTCTCCTCGAGGGAGCGGTAACCGCTCGCCTCGATGGCGCTGTAGTGCGCGAAGACGTCCGCGCCGCCGTCATCGGGGGCGATGAAGCCGAAGCCCTTCTCGGAGTTGAACCACTTGACCGTGCCCTGGGTGCTCATTGCATGCCGTTCTGCTGAGGAAACCGCGCCTCCTGCGCGGATTTCCCCACGGTAACGAAAACCACCGACCGCGCGCACCCGGTGCTGACGGATGGTGACACAAATGTTGCATGAGCGTTCGAGCATGCGCCTACAACCATTCGACGCCCGGGCCTCGGGCTTTCGCTCCATGGCCCGGGCGTCGACGGATCCCCCCGGATAGGCCACGCAAAGCGTGACAGCGCTCATTCTACCGATATATCAGTTCGGTGACGGTTTGCTGTGAGCGGATTTCTGCGGCTGTCCGCTCCGCGCGCGCCACGTACGCTGGATTCCCTCATGAGCACCGCAGCATCGTTCGCGCCCGTCGATCCGACCGGGGCGATCCTCGGCGACGAGGTGTACGAGCGCTTGGGCGACGCCATCCTCGACGGGCGCCTCGCCCCCGGTGAGCGACTGCGCGACGTCGAGCTGGCGACGTGGCTCGGGGTGTCCCGGACACCCGTGCGCGAGGCGCTGCAGCGTCTGGAGCGCATCGGTCTCGTCGAAGTCGCCGCCAACCGCTACACCCGAGTGTCGAGCCCGTCCGACGCGGTCCGCGACGACACGCACGAGTTCGCGGCCCTCTTTCTCGGCAATGCGGTCAGCCTGGCCGTGCCGCGGTGCTCCGATGAAGCGTTGGCGGATGCCGTGGCCATCGTCGACGACATCGTCGAAGCATCGCGAGCCGACGATCATGGAGAGATCATGGCCGCCAGTGCGCGCCTGTTCGTGCTGATCGTGAACGCGACCGAGAATGTGGCGTTCCAACGGGTCATGCAGGAGGGCGACGTCGCCATCCGTCGCAATCTCGGAGGGTGGCATCCGAGCATCGAATGCCCGATCGAGCGCACCACCGAGTACGTCGCGTTCCGGGAGGCCGTTGCGACCCGCGATGGAGCTCTGGCCGAGGCGACCCTGCGGCGCATCCACGGCTTACGCTGAGCCGCGCCGATCGCTAGCGTGGGCTTCGTGGCCCATATCGAGCTGCGGGACCTCGACGACGACGACCTCGACGCGATCTTCGAGATGATGCGCGACCCCGTCTCGGTCGAGCGCGCGGCCTTCACCGCCGCCGATCCGGAAGACCGCGCAGCGTTCGACGCCTGGATCGCGCGCGAGCGCTCGAGTCCGGATGTGTCGATGTGGGTCGTCACCGAGAACGGCGGATTCGCCGGCACGGCCGCCCTGTTCACCGTCGACGGCGACCGCGAGGTCACCTACTGGATCGCCCGTCACGGCTGGGGGCGCGGTGTGGGCACGACCTCCCTGCGCCTGCTGGTCGCGCGCGAACCGGAGCGCCCTCTGTTCGCGCGCTGCGCGGCGCACAACCTCGCCTCGCTCGCCGTCCTGGCCAAAGTCGGCTTCACCGAGGTGGAGCGCGGCTCGGCATTCGCTCCGGGTGTCGGTCGCGAGGTCGACGAGATCGTCCTCACCCTCGTACCGACGCTGGAGTAGTCCGGACGCACCCCGCTGCCGAGGTCTAGGGCGGCGGTACTCGGCGTACTCGGCGACCTGTCTTAGGGTTGATGGGGATACCCTACCCCCCTAGGGTATTAACGGTTGTAGCCGGGGCGCTCCTGTCCCTGCGCACTCGCACCTCTACAAGGACGGAGCAGACCGTGTCTACACAGGTCACTCGAAGCAGCACACGATGGTGGGGCCTCGCCCTCATCGCCATGGCGCAGTTCATGGTCATCATGGACGCCTCGATCATCGGCGTCGCGCTGCCGAAGATGCAGGCCGATCTCGGCTTCACCCAGAACAGCCTCTCGTGGGTCTTCAACGCGTACGTCATCGCACTGGCGGGCCTGCTCCTGCTCGGCGGGCGCCTCTCCGACCTGTTCGGGCCCCGACGGATCTTCATGGCGGGCTGGGTCATCCTCGGTATCGGCTCGCTGGTCGCCGGATTCGCCGGCGACGTCGCCATAGAGCTCACCGGTCGCGTGCTGCAGGGTGCGGGATCCGCCCTGATCGCCCCGGCCGCCCTCACGCTGCTGATGATGCTGTTCGGCTCCGAGCCGAGGGAGCTCACCAAGGCCATGGCCTTCTACGGGGCTGCCGCGCCGGCGGGCGGCACGGCGGGGGTGTTCCTCGGCGGCGTGATCACGGAATTCGTGTCGTGGCCGTGGGTCTTCTTCATCAACGTCCCGATCGCGATCGTCGCCCTCGTCGGCGCCTGGAAGCTGATGCCGTCGGGCAAGCTCGGAGCGCGCGGCTCGGTCGATGTCTTCGGCGCCCTCACCGTCACGGTCGGTCTCGCCGCGCTCGTCTTCGGGATCGTCCGCGCCGAGGTGGCGGGATGGATGTCGGTCGAGACCTGGGTCGCCATCGGCCTCGGCGTGGTCCTGCTCGGCGCCTTCCTGATCATCCAGCGCGTCAAGCGTGATCCGCTGATGCCGCTGTCGATCTTCCGCTCGCCGAACCTCGGGGCGGCCAACATCGCTCAGGTGCTGCTGGGCGCCTCCTGGGTGCCGATGTGGTTCTTCCTCAACCTCTACCTGCAGCAGGTCTTGGGATTCACCGCCTTCCCCGCGGGCGCCGCTCTGCTGCCGATGACGATCCTCATCATGATCGGCATGATCGTGCTCGCCCCTCGCGTCATCGCCGCATTCGGGCCGAAGGTCCCCATCGTCCTCGGACTGCTCATCCTCGCCGCTGGGCTCATCTGGATGTCCGCCATCCGTCCGGACGGAAACTACTGGGTGGACGCCTTCGGACCGTCCCTGCTGGTGGCGTTCGGCCAGGCACTGGCCTTCATCCCGTCGCTGCAGACGGCGATCTCCGCCGCTCCGCCGGAGCAGGGCGGCCTCGCCTCCGGCATCGTCAACACGAGCTACCAGGTCGGCTCCGCACTCGGCCTCGCCGTGGTCTCCGCGATCGCCGCCGGGTGCGGTGCGAGCACGCTCGGTGATCCCGTCGCGCTGACGAACGGATTCTCCGCCGCCTTCGTCGGCGCTGCGGTGATCGCCCTCGTCGGAGCGGTGCTGACACTCGTCTTCTTCCGGACGAAGCGCGTCTGATCCGACATCCGAAAAGAAGAACCCCTGGTCGTTCCCGACCAGGGGTTCTTCGTCGTTGTGCGCGAGGGGGGACTTGAACCCCCACGCCCTTGCGGGCACTGGCACCTGAAGCCAGCGCGTCTACCTATTCCGCCACTCGCGCGATTCAACCCAGCGGGCTGACCAACCTCCCGAGGATATCACGACAGATTCGGGTCCGAAGACTCGGGGCACCCGCCGCGCCCCGCGGCGTGCCGGGGAACGACGAGGTTCACGGCACCCAGGCGGCCCCGCGCCGCAGCGCTCCTCGATTCCACGGGTGACCTCGGCTACGCTCTCGCAGGCACCCAAATCGGGAGCCCGATCCAGATCCGGTGTGCGCAGACCGCTCGCCTGTGCGCGCCACCCATGGTCCACACAGCGGAGGCAACTAGCATGTACGCACTGGTCTGCCTGCCTGAGGAGCCCCGTGGGACTACTTGACAGTTTCGAGAAGGGACTCGAGCGCGCGGTCAACAGCGCGTTCGCGAAGACCTTCCGTAGCGGCATCCAGCCTGTCGAGATCGCCTCCGCTTTGCGCAGCGAGCTCGACAAGAAGGCTGCCGTTGTCAGTCGCGACCGCATTTTGGCGCCGAACACGTTCGTCGTGCGGCTGTCCGCGGCCGACGACGAGAAGATGCGCCTGCTGGGCGGCACCCTCGGCGACGAGCTGGACACCCTGGTCCGCACGCACGCGAAGTCGCAGGGATACTCCTTCGCCGGCCCCGTCACGATCACCCTGCAGCGCGATGAACAGCTGTCGACCGGAACCCTGCGCGTCGAGTCGTCCTCCGCCCAGGGGCAGGTCGCCTGGCGCGGCGTCGTCGACGTCGAGGGCAAGCGTCATCCGCTCGTCAAGGCCCGCACCGTCATCGGGCGCGGCAGCGATGCCGACATCACGATCTCGGATGCCGGGACCAGCCGCAAGCACGTCGAGATCCTGTGGGACGGCGAGCGCGCGATGGTGCGCGACATGAACTCCACCAACGGCACCCGCCTGGACGGCCGCAAGGTCACCGAGGCGGCCCTGCCGCCGGATTCGACTGTGACCATCGGGCGCACCGACATCGTGTTCCGCGTGGTCGCACAGGCCGCCCCGCCCCGTCCGACCACGCCCGCCTCGGACGCCACCCGCGCTTTCGATCTGCACGACGGCGGTGGTGCGTCGTGAGCGAGTTGACGCTTCTCCTGCTGCGCATCGGCTTCCTGCTGCTGATGTGGTTCTTCGTGTTCGCCGTCGTGTACTCGCTGCGCGCCGATCTGTTCGGCGTCAAGGTGCGTCGCCTGCCGGAACCCGCCGCAGCCCCCGCGCCGGCGCCCATGCCCGTGTCGAAGGGCGGCGCCACCGCGCCCGTCGCACCCGCGCCCACGGCTCCGACCGCTTCGGGCCCGAAGGGCGGTCCGGCCACGACCTCGGCCGTCTCGCGCATCGTCATCACGAGCGGACCCAAGGCCGGACTCGAGCTGCCGCTGGGCACCGAGCCGCTGACCATCGGCCGCTCGAGCGAATCAGGACTCGTCATCCGCGACGACTACACGTCGAGCCACCATGCGCGCCTCGTGCTGTGGGGCGAGCAGTGGATGATCCAGGACCTCGACTCGACCAACGGCACCTGGCATGACGGTGCAAGGGTCGCCGCCCCCGTGCCGGTCACGGTCGGCGCCCCCATCAAGGTCGGCGCGACGACCTTCGAGCTGCGGAAGTAGCAGCGGACCCGCACCCATGGTCTTCCAAGGCTCCAGCGTCGCCATCTCGCACACCGGCAAGGTGCGCTCCAACAACCAGGACTCCGGGTTTGCCGGGTCCAACCTCTTCGTCGTCGCCGACGGCATGGGCGGGCACGCCGGTGGGGATGTCGCCTCCAGCCTCGCGGTCGGACGCCTCGAGGCACTCGACCAGCCGTTCGCCTCGACCTCCGAGGCCGAGCTCGCCCTGCGCGACGCCATCGCCGACACCGCCGCCGAGCTGATCGACACCGTCGTGATGCGGCCCGAGCTGGCCGGTATGGGCACGACGGTGAGCGCCCTGCTGATGGTCGACGACTACGCCGTGATCGCCCACATCGGCGACTCGCGCGTGTACCTCTACCGCGACGGCGCCCTCACGCAGATCACCACCGACCACACCTTCGTGCAGCGCCTCGTCGACTCCGGGCGCATCACCCCCGAAGAGGCGCGGTACCACCCCCGCCGCTCGGTGCTGATGCGCGTGCTCGGCGACATGGATCCCGATCCCGAGCTCGACACGTTCATCATGCCGACGCAGCCCGGCGACCGGTGGCTGCTGTGCTCGGACGGCCTCTCCGGGGTCGTCGACGACACGCACACCTCCAAGGCCATGGGGCTGGGCCTGGCCCCCGGCCGCACGGCAGACGTGCTGCTCAAGCAGGCGCTGGATGCCGGTGCCCCCGACAACGTCACGATCGTGCTCGTCGACGTCGGGGGGCAGCATCCGCTCTTCTCCGGCACGCCCACGATCGTGGGATCCGCGTCCAATCCCGCCGGCATCGAGGTGCCCGCCGCACGGTCCGGCCGTGGCGGCTGGCTGCACCCGAACCGCCAGGCGGCGAACGAACCCACGCACTTCGAGCCGGCCGCCGAGTTCCTCGAGGAGCTCATCGAGGAGGACCGCCGCCGCGCCCGCCGCCGGCGCATCGGATGGATCTCGGGCCTGGTCGTGGTGCTCGTACTCATCGCGACCGTGCTGTTCGCGGCCTACCAGTGGACGCAGACGCGGTACTTCGTCGGCGCCGATCAAGACACCGTGGTGATCTACCGCGGCATCCAGCAGGGCATCGGACCGATCTCGCTCTCATCCCCGTACGAGGAGACCAACATCTCGCTGGACGACCTTCCCTCGTTCACCCGTGGCACCGTCGAGGCCACCATCAGCGCGCGCTCCCTCGAGGACGCGCAGCAGATCGTGGACCGCCTGCGCACGACCGCGGAGACCAGCCCATGACGGTCACGCGCCCGCCCGAGAACGTCTCCGCCGACACGGCGGTGATCCGCGCGCTGCGCCGCATCCGGGTGCCGCAGACGCAGCGCAACCGCGAACTCGCACTGCTCGTGTTCGCCTTCGTCATCAACGGCTCCGCTGTCGCACTCGTGCAGCTCGGCGCCACCGGCATCATCGACGCGAAGTTCCTCGTCTACTGCGGAGGCCTCACCGCCCTGGTGGTCGCGCTGCACATCGTGCTGCGTCTGGTGGCGCGGGATGCCGACCCCTTCGTCGTCCCGATCGCGACGCTGCTGACCGGCCTCGGCATCGCGATGATCTATCGCATCGACATCGCCAAGCGACTGCACGGCTGGGAGGCCTTCTCCACGCGCCAGCTCGCGTGGGCGGGCATCGCCCTCGTCGGAGCCATCGTCGTGGTCATCCTGCTGCGCAACTATCGCGTGCTGTTCCGCTACACCTACATCTTCGGGCTCGTCGGCGTCGTCCTGCTCCTCCTGCCGCTCGTGCCGGGGCTCGGCACGGACGCCAACGCGGATGTCTGGGTCTCACTCGGCATCTTCTCGTTCCAGCCGGGCGAGCTCGCCAAGATCGCGTTGGCGATCTTCTTCGCCGGGTATCTCGTGCGCACGCGGGAGAGCCTGACCTCGGTCGGCACGCGATTCCTCGGCGTGACCTGGCCGCGAGCACGCGAACTCGGCCCGCTGCTGGTGGTCTGGCTGACCTCGATGGCGATCATCGTGCTGCAGCGCGACCTCGGTACCGGACTGCTCATCTTCGGCATGTTCGTGGCGATGCTCTACGTCGCGACGGGCAAGACCAGCTGGGTACTGATCGGTGTCGTGCTCGCCGCGGGCGGCGCCTTCCTGGCCTCCCGCATCCTGCCGTACGTGCAGGGGAGATTCACGAACTGGCTGGACGCCTTCAACCCCGACCTCATGGACGGCAGCAGCTACCAGCTCGTCCAGGGCATCTTCGGCATGGCCCAGGGCGGACTCCTCGGCACCGGCCTCGGCCAGGGCCGGCCGTACCTCACGCCGCTCGCGCAGAGCGACTACATCCTGCCGAGCCTCGGCGAAGAACTCGGGCTCGTCGGGGTGTTCGCCATCCTGTGCCTGTACATGGTGTTCACCAGCCGCGGCATCCGCATCGGGCTCGCCGGGCAGGACGACTTCGGCAAGCTGCTGGCGACCGGGCTGTCGTTCACCATCGCGCTGCAGGTGTTCATCATGGTCGGCGGAGTGACGCGCCTGATCCCGCTGACCGGTCTGACGACCCCATTCCTCGCGGCCGGCGGTTCGTCCCTCGTGGCGAACTGGATCATCGTGGCCCTGCTGCTGCGCATCTCCGATGCCGTCCGCAGCCGACCCCGGGTGGTGATCGGCTGACATGACGAATGCACAGGCGATCGCTCATCGCCCGAAGGGGGCGATCCGATGACAAAGGAATTGAGAAGACTCAGCATCGTGATGCTGGTGATGTTCCTCGCGCTGTTCGCGTCGACGAGCTGGATCCAGGTGGTACAGGCCGACGCGCTCGCGCAGAACTCGGCGAACAAGCGCGCGCTGTACGACACGTACGAGGTGCAGCGCGGGTCGATCATCGCCAGCGGTGCGGCGATCGCCTCCTCGGTGCCGTCGAACGATCTCTACAGCTGGCAGCGGGTGTACACGGATGCCGCGATGTGGGCGCCCGTCACCGGCTACATCAACCCCGTCCTGGGCTCGGCGACCGGCATCGAACAGTCGATGAACCAGGTGCTCAGCGGTACCGCGAGCTCGCAGTTCCTCAACCGCATCGAGCGGATCTTCACCGGCCAGCCGCCGCGCGGCTCCAACGTCGAGCTGAGCCTGGACGCCACCGTGCAGCGCGCCGCCTACGACGCCCTCGGCGATCTGCAGGGCGCGGTGATCGCGATCGAGCCGTCCACCGGCCGCATCCTCGCGATGGTGACCAGCCCGAGCTTCGACACAAACCTGCTGGCCTCGCACGATGCGAACGCCGTCAACGCCGTGTACAACCAACTCGAGACCGATCCGACGCATCCGCTCTACAACCGCGCGATCGCCGGCGACCTGAACCCTCCGGGGTCGACGTTCAAGCTCGTCGTCGCCTCCGCCGCGCTGGCCTCCGGCAACTACACGCCGGCCTCGACACTGCCCAACCCGGCGGTCTATCAGCTGCCTCAGTCGACGTCCGTCGTGTACAACGCCTCCGGCGGCACGTGCGGCCCCGGCGAGACGGTCACCCTCGCCGATGCGCTGCGCCTGAGCTGCAACATCCCGATGGCCGAGCTCGCCGTTCAGCTCGGCGACAACGCGATCCGCGAAGAGGCCGAGAAGTACGGCTTCAACCTGTCGTTCGAGCTGCCGCTCGTCTCCACGCCGTCGAGCTACCCGCGCGCGCTGGATGACCCCCAGACGGCGCTGACGGGCTTCGGCCAGGGCAAGGTCACCGCCACGCCGCTGCAGATGGCGATGGTGTCGGCGGGAATCGCAAACGGAGGAATCGTGATGAACCCTCGGATGGTGGATCGCGTGATCGCACCTGATCTGTCCGTGCAGCAGACGTACGAGAACACCGAGTTCGGGCGGGCGCTGGAGGCGGATCTCGCCGCGCAGATGGTGGCGATGATGGTCGCCAATGTCCAGGATGGCGCGGCCTCGGGTGCAAGAATAGACGGAGTCGATGTGGCCGGGAAGACCGGCACCGCGGAGATGGGCGGCACGAAGCCCTACACGCTGTGGTTCACCGGGTTCGCGCCCGCAACGAACCCGCAGGTCGCCGTCGCCGTAGTCGTGGAGGACGGCGGAGGTAAGGGTCAATCGGGCAGCGGCGATGCAATCGCGGCACCCATCGCAAAGAAGGTCATGGAGGCGGTGTTGGGGAAATGAGACCGACGCAGGGAGTCACCTTCGGCGGCCGCTACGAGCTGGACTCGCGGATCGCCATCGGCGGGATGGGCGAAGTGTGGGAGGCCACCGACCACGTCATCGGCCGCACCGTCGCCATCAAGATCCTCAAAGACGAGTACATGGGCGACCCCGGCTTCCTCGAGCGCTTCCGCGCCGAGGCCCGCCACGCCGCGCTCGTCAACCATGAGGGCATCGCCAGCGTGTTCGACTACGGCGAGGAGAACGGCAGCGCCTTCCTCGTCATGGAGCTCGTGCCCGGCGAGGCGCTCTCCACGATCCTCGAGCGCGACGGATCCCTCTCCACCGACAAGACGCTCGACATCGTCGCGCAGACCTCGGCCGCGTTGCAGGCCGCGCACGCCGCGGGGCTCGTGCACCGCGACATCAAGCCCGGCAACCTGCTGATCACGCCCGACGGGCGCGTCAAGATCACCGACTTCGGCATCGCCCGCATCGCCGACCAGGTGCCGCTGACCGCTACCGGCCAGGTCATGGGGACGGTGCAGTATCTGTCGCCCGAGCAGGCCTCTGGCCACTCGGCATCCCCCGCAACCGACACCTACTCGCTCGGCATCGTCGCGTACGAGTGCCTCGCGGGCAAGCGACCCTTCACGGGTGAGTCGCAGGTCGCGATCGCCATGGCGCAGATCAACGAGCAGCCCCCGCCGCTGCCTCCGACGGTCGCCGTGCCGGTGCAGAACCTCATCATGGCGATGATCGCCAAGAAGCCCGAGGACCGGCCGGCGTCATCGGCCGCTGTCGCCCGTGCGGCGACGGCGCTGCGCCGCGGAGACGTCGCCGCCGCGGCGGCCGCGATCCCCGCCATCGCCACCGGTGCGGCCGTAGGCGACGACATGACGCAGCTGCTCACGCCGACCGACGGCGCGGATGCGACCCTGCTGATGCCTGCGGCGGTTCCCACCGACGAGGAACCGAAGAAGAAGCGCAGCCCGTGGACCTGGCCGCTGATCGCACTCATCGTGCTGCTGCTGCTGGTGATCGGCGGGACTCTGTGGGCACTGTTCGCCAACCAGGAGCCGACCCCTGAGCCGTCCCAGTCCTCGACGAGCAGCACGCCCAAGCCGACCAAGACGACACCCACGCCCACCCCGACGCGCATCAACATCGACGCGCTCGCTCTGGAGGGCATGGACTGCACGGAAGCCTCGGCCAAGGCGACCGCCGCCGGCGTGGAGGCCGTCTCGTGCGTCGCCGGCGATCCCGCACCGACGGGCGACGACGTCAACAAGGTCTACCGCATCGCCCCCACGGGCAACATCGAGGCGTCCCAACTGCTGACGCTGACGTACTACGGCAGCCAGACGCCGATGCCGACGCCGGCCGCGCCGTCGCTGAGCGCGTCGACCGTGGCGCCGGGCGACAGCGTCACCGTGTCGTGGTCGGGCTACAGCTGCCCGTCCGGCACCGGCAGCGTGAGCGCGTACAACTTCACCGCGGTGCAGGGCACGTTCAGCAACGGGCAGTCGACGATGTCGTTCGGTCAAGGGGATCGCAACGCCTCAGTCACCGTTCCCACCACCGCCACGGGCTCGCTCCTGGTGACGTACACCGTCACCTGCAGCGGCGGGGCCGCCGGCAACCGCACGACGGACCCCTCGGGCGAGGCGAACGCCGCGATCCAGGCACCGCCCGCACCCGACCCGACCACGACCCCGTGATGTGTCGCTGTGCGCACCGAACGTCCGGGGCGCACAGCGGCCGTCCGTTAGGCTGGCTGTGTTCCATGCCAGGGAGTGACAGTTGACTGCTGAGCCGCGTGTTCTTTCCGGGCGCTACCGCGTCGACGAGCTCATCGGGCGCGGTGGGATGGCCTCCGTGTACAGCGGCTACGACCTCACCCTCGGCCGCCAGGTCGCGATCAAGATCCTCAAGCACGATCTCGCGACCGACAACTCGTTCCGCACCCGGTTCCGCCTGGAGGCGCAGGCCGCGTCGCGGATGGCGCATCCGACCGTCGTCCGCGTGTACGACGCCGGCGAGGACAGCGAGATCGGACCCGACGGTGTCGCGCACCCCGTGCCGTACATCGTCATGGAGCTCGTCCACGGCAAGCTCCTGAAGGACATCATCGCCGCGGGACCCGTCCCGGTCGAGACCACCGTCCGCTACGTCGACGGCATCCTCGAGGCCCTGGAGTACTCGCACCGGGCAGGCGTCGTGCACCGCGACATCAAGCCGGGCAACGTCATGGTGACGGATGCCGGGCAGGTCAAGGTGATGGACTTCGGCATCGCCCGCGCCGTGTCCGACTCGTCCTCCACGGTCGCCGAGACCACCGCGATCATCGGCACCGCCGCCTACTTCTCGCCCGAGCAGGCCAAGGGCGAGCCCGTCGACGCGCGCGCCGACCTCTACTCGACCGGTGTCGTCCTGTACGAGCTGCTCGCCGGCCGTCCGCCGTTCCGCGGCGAGTCGCCGGTCGCGGTCGCCTATCAGCACGTCAGCGAGGCGCCGCTGCCGCCGTCGGAGGTCAACGAGACCGTGCCGCGCGCGCTGGACGCGGTCGCGCTGCGCGCGATGGCCAAGGACCCGTTCCAGCGGTACCAGGACGCCGCGAGCTTCCGTGAGGCACTGGATGCCACAATCGGCGGCCGTGAGCCCTCCAAGCGCCAGCTGGGCGCACTGACGAGCGAGCTGTACGGCCCGAACCCGCGTCAGGCCGCGGAAACGGCCCGGTCGCTGCGTCAGCTGAGCACGGACACCACCATGAAGCGCACGCAGGCCGGGCCCCCGGTCGCGTGGATCTGGGCCGGCGTCGCCGTGCTGGCGGTGCTGCTGATCTCCGTGCTGTTCTGGGTGCTGCAGATGCCGAAGGGCAATGACGTGCCGCCGAGCGCGCGCGTCGTCCCGGATGTCACCGCCATGACGTACGAGAAGGCGAACTCGGTGCTGGGCAAGGCGGATCTGCTCTCGTTCCGCATCGACGAGTCCAGCGCCACCGTCGCGGTGGGCAACGTCATCCGCACCGATCCCGAGGCGGGCGAGTCGGTCACACCCGGCCAGCAGGTCAAGGTCTACGTGTCCAAGGGCCAGGAGACCGTCGAAGTTCCGGTCCTGGAGGGACTCTCGCAGGAGGCGGCCCAGGCGTCGCTCGAGTCGGTGGGATTGAAGCTCGGGGCCATCACTCCGCGCAACGATCCCGGGCTCGCCGCCGGTGTCGTGATGTCGGCGGACCAGAAGACGGGCGCCGTCGTTCCGGTGGGCACCACGGTGAACTTCGTCGTGGCGACCGGACGCGTGATCATCAACGACGTCACCGGGTACACGATCGAGGCCGCGACGCGCGAACTCGAGGGCCCCGACTCGCAGCTGACGGTCCTCACCCAGGAGGACACCAGCTGTCCCGCATCGGCTCCGCCGGTCGTCCGCACGCAGTCGATCGCTCCGGGCGAGGCGCCGGTGCACTCCGAGGTCACTCTGACCTTCTGCTCCGGAACGTAGTCCGAGGTTCGCTCAGCGGCGCGGGTGCAGCGCCGCGCCGCGAGACGCGGCATCCGTGATGCCCACGCGTTCGAGCCAGTTGCCCAGCAGCCGGTAGCCGCCCTCGGTCAGCACGCTCTCCGGGTGGAACTGCACGCCCCACAGCGGCAGCTCGCGGTGCGCGATGCCCATGATCACGCCGCCGTCCGTGCGGCTGGTCACCACGAGCTCGGTCGGCAAGGTCTCCGGCACGACGGCGAGCGAGTGGTATCGCGTCGCCGTGAACGGGTTCGGCAGGCCGTCGTACAGCGGGCTGACGTCGTGGTGCACGCTCGAGGTCATGCCGTGCATCAGCTCGGGCGCGTGATCCACGGTCGCCCCGAACGCCTCGGCGAGAGCCTGGTGCCCGAGACAGACGCCCAGGAGCGGGATGCCGGCGGCCGCTGCGGCGCGGACGACCGGGATGGAGGCCCCGGCCTGGGCGGGCGTGCCGGGTCCCGGCGAGACCAGCACACCGCGGTAGGGGGCGATGACGGATGCCGCGGCATCCGTCGCGATCGCGTCCGCTTCGATCAGATCGGTCTGCGCCCCGAGCTCGTGCAGGTACCCGACGAGGGTGTGCACGAAGCTGTCGTGGTTGTCCACGACGAGGATGGATGCCCGAGCGCCCGCCGCGACGGTGTGCCCGGCCGCCGCGGAGGTGGCGGGGCTCACTGGACGGTGACCTCTTGCGGGTTCACGAACTGGCTGACCCACGGGAAGGCGTAGAAGATCAGGCCGTAGAGCACGGCGGCAGCCAGCACGATCAGGATGAGCACCCGCAGCCACCAGGGCCCGGGGAGAATGCGCCACAGTCCGGCGTACATCAGGTGGTCGGCCCTTCCGTGAGGGAGGTCGGCGGGCCGGAGGTCCGCGGTGTGAACGACTCGAACAGACCGTACGCGACGATGCGCTCGGTCATGGCGAACATGGGGCTGCAGCTGGTCAGCGTGATGTACTTGCCGCCGGCCGGGACGCCGGGCTGCTCGGGCACCGGCAGGAGCACCTCGACCTGCGTCGGCGTGACGTACTCCAGCGTCCGGTAGCGGTACGTGTACCAGCCGGCCTCTGTCTCGACGATGATCGCGTCGCCGACGTGGAGATCGGCGATGCGGTTGAACGGCTTGCCCCACGTCGTCCGGTGGGCGGCCAATGCGAAGTTGCCGACCTCACCCGGCATCTGTGCCCCGGGGTAGTGGCCTATGCCGATGGTGTCGAGCGTGCGGGCGCGCGTGACCCCTCCGGCGATGGGCACGTTGTAGTCCGCACCGAAGCGGGGGATGCGCATGGTGGCGAAGATCTGGGCGTCTTCGGGCTGAGGGAGGATCACCGGCTCGGCCGTGGCGGGCTCGGGATCCGGGGCCGCGGTCGGTTCCGGCGCGGTCAGGTAGTCCGACTCCCACTGCTCGGACAGTGACGCCCCTTCGGCGTTGCGCTCGGCGCCGTAGATCACGTCGCCGATCCACAGCTGCCAGGTCACGTACAGCAGCGTGATCACTCCGGCGGTGATCAGGATCTCCCCGACCACTCCGAAGAACGACGCCTTTCGCCGGGGTCGCTCAGCGCGCCGAGGACGCAATTCGCCGCCCCCTGCGGTGTTCACCGACGCACCGTCCACAGGTGGATTCTAGTCAGCACATGCTGGGGTCTGCCTGGCAGTTAGGATGGGCGCATGGCACGAACAGGCAAGGGCGACGACTCGCTCGTCGAGCGCAGCGAGGGAGAGGCCGCACCCAACCCGGTGTGGTTCAAGCCCATCATGATCGGGCTCATGCTCCTCGGACTCGTCTGGGTGCTCGTCTTCTACCTCAGCGGCATGGCATACCCCATCCCGGGCATCGGCCCGTGGAACCTCGTGATCGGCTTCGGGATCGCCTTCATCGGCTTCCTGATGACCACGCGCTGGCGCTGACCCTCTTCGCAAATGACCCGGCTTGACCGGGTCTTTTGCGTATCCGGAAGTTGTTAACAGGGTTGTTAACACCTGTGGAATTACACCGGTGTGATTCATCCCCACCCTGTGGATGAACCTGTGGATAACTTCGGGATAACCGCTGGACGTAAGCGATCGCGGTGCGGATCACTCCACGTGCAACCCGCGTTGATGCGCGCAGGGTCGACACTGAGCACGGTCCCGCAGCGACCGTGTCGAGACCCGAACGGGCGCTAGACGTAGATGATCGCGGGTATCACGAGCAGTGCCAACAGCAGCAGCGTGAGCCCGGCCAGCAGGATGATCTGCAAGCGCCGTTGTCGCACCGACCGCGTGCGCGCGAAGATGAACCCCGCCGCGGCGCCGGCGATGAGTCCGCCCAGATGCGCCTGCCAGGAGATCTGCACGGCGGCCATCGAGCCGGCCATCAGCCCCTGCACGAAGGGGAACGCGAAGTTGATGCCGATCAGGATGGCGATGCTCGTGACGTTCGCTCCGATGTGCCGGCCGATCACCAGCAGCGCTCCGAAGAGTCCGAAGATCGCGCCGGAGGCGCCGACGACCCACTGGCCCGGGGCCAGGAGCGCGACGCCCACCGATCCGCCCAGCCCGCTGATCAGATACAGCGCGAGGAAGCGGGAGCGGCCCAGCAGCGGCTCGAGGCTGCGCCCGATCATCCACAGCGCGAGCATGTTCAGGCCGACGTGCCAGATGCTGGAATGCACCAGCAGCACCGTGAACAGCCGCCACGGCTGGAACCCCGTCGGCAGCGACGGGATGAGATAGGCGCTGTTCAGCGCGAGCCACTGCTGCACCGGCGAACCGGGAATCAGCTGCGTGAGGTAGACGACCACCGTGATCCCGATGATCCAGTACGTCACCAGCGGACGCGAGTCCGCCGGTGACATCGTGCGGGTACTGGACCGGCCCCACCGACGCTGGGCCTTCTCCTGCGCGGGCGTGCGCGCCTTCTGCTGCTCCTTGAGGCACTCCGGGCAGATCACACCGACGGCCGCCTGAGTCTGACACTCAGGACAGATCGTGCGCAGGCACCGCTGGCACAGCACGAAGCTCTGCCGGTCGGGGTGCCGGTAGCAGAAGTTGTCGCGGTTGCGACGGAACTCGTCGGTGCTCACGCGGAGGCGCTCAGGGCGCCGTCAGACCGTGGCGATATCGATGGACTCGATGACCACCGGCTCGACGGGACGGTCGCCGGCACCGGTCGGCACCGCGGCGATGGCGTCCACGACGGCGCGGGACGCGTCATCCGCGACCTCACCGAAGATGGTGTGCTTGCCCTGCAGCCACGGCGTCGGGTCGGTCGTGATGAAGAACTGCGAGCCGTTGGTGCCCTCGGGCTGCCCGGTGATGGCGTTGCGGCGCAGGCCGGCGTTGGCCATCGCGAGGATGTACGGCGCGTTGAAGTTCAGCTCGCCGTGGATCTCGTCGTTGAAGTTGTAGCCGGGGCCGCCGACGCCCTGACCGAGCGGGTCGCCGCCCTGGATCATGAAGTTGGGGATGATGCGGTGGAAGATCACACCGTTGTAGAGGGGGCCCTCACCGGGCTTGCCGGTCTTCGGGTCGGTCCATTCACCGGTTCCGTCGGACAGGCCGACGAAGTTCTTCACCGTACGGGGAGCGTGGTCTCCGAACAGGTTGACGACGATGTCGCCGTGGTTGGTGTGCAGAGTGGCAACCGCTGTGTGCTGAGGCATGCATACATTCTCTCAGAGTTCTGTGCATCCTCTCCCGGTGGCGTTCACGTCTGGCAAGATGGGAAATCCAGATCCCGCATGATGAGGAGGGCCCCCGTGAGCCTCAGCCGCAAGCGCAAGAAGGAACTCCAGAAGCTGCAGTCGCAGGCCAATGACCTGTGGGAGACGCAGCAGGTGATCGTCAACCAGGCTGCGAAGGTCGCACAGGAGGCCGGACGACAGCTCGGCAACTACGGTCGCGAGCAGCTCGTCCCCACGGTGCAGGCCGGATACGGCAAGTACGCCGCGCCGTATGTGGACCGCGGTCGCGAGTTCTCCAAGCAGATGCTCAGCGAGAAGGTCGTCCCCACCGCGGGCGCCGTCGTCGGATCGGCCCTGTCGGTCTGGGATGCCGCGAACGACACGCGTGCGCGCCTCGCCGCGGGCAAGGGTCTGGCCATGCCGGACGCTTGGCTCTATGCGCAGAAGGCCGACAAATACAGCAAGGATGCCGCGCGCAGCCTCGCCGCCCGTCTGGCCGCGGCGCAGCCGCAGCCGCAGAAGTCGGGGATCGGGGCCGGTGGCGTGATCGCCATCATCCTCGGCGTCGCCGCCGCTGCCGGTGTGCTCTACGCCGCCTGGCAGACGCTGCGCGCGGATGACGAGCTCTGGGTGGCCGACGACCCACTGCGGGCACCGAACGCGTGACCGATCCGCTCGAGAGGGTGCGCACGGCAGCCGCCGCGCGCACCCTGCCGATCGAGGTGCGTGAGCGACCCGTCGCGAACAGCCTCCCGGAGGCCGCGAAGCTGATGGGCGTCACGCCCGGTGGCGTCGTCAAGACGCTCGTGGTCAAGCGCAGCGATGACACCTATCTGTTCGCACTGGTTCCCGGCGACCGGGCGATCTCGTGGCCGAAGCTGCGGGCCGTCGTGGGCGTCAACAAGCTGCAGCTGCCGGATGCCGAGCACGCGCTGGCCGCGACCGGCTACGAGCGCGGCACCATCACGCCCATCGGCAGCACCGTGGATTGGCCGGTGTACGCCGACGAGCGGATCATCGGGCAGCGCATCGCGATGGGGGCGGGCGCCCACGGGTACGGCCTCTTCGTCGAGGCGGACGACCTCATCGCCGCCTATGGCGCGACGGTCGCCGATATCTCGCAGGAGAAGAACGACGCGGCATCCGACCGTTGATCAGGTCAGTCCGGCCATCCCCAGCGCGATGTCGACGAGTTTGACCCGCTGCAGGGTACGCACTGTGGCGAGCGGGAACCACTCCGCGCGATCGGTCGAGCCGTCCAACTCGTTGCGCAGTTTCCCTCCGGTGATCCGCGCCCGATAGACGATCCGCAGCGCGTGCAGCGGCTGGGTCGCGTTCTCGGTCAGGCGACGACCGGCCGGGATCACTCGCGAATGGATGCCGAGCAGGCCGCCGATCGAGACCCGGTAGCCCGTCTCCTCGCGCACCTCGCGGCGCGCGGCGTGCTCGGGATCCTCCCCCGGCTCCAGGCCACCGCCGGGCATGGTCCACGCCCCGCGTCGCCCCTCGATCCAATGGGCGAGGAGGATGCGGTCATCCGCATCCGTGATGACCGCATACGCCGCGACCCTCATGTCCATGCGCACAGCCTAGTCAGGCTGCGCGCATGGGTCAGCCGTGGAACGGTGTGGCCGCCACGATCGTGCCGCTGATCTGCGCACCGTTGGGCGCGGAGAAGGAGAAGTCCTCGCCGGCGAACTTGCCGACGATCGCCTGTCCGAGCGGGGAATCGGGCGAGTAGGCCTCGAGGTCGACGCTCGGGTCGATTCCGGCGAGCTCGCGGTGGGCCAGGAGGAACGTGGTCGGCTCGGTGTCGCGCGCGAACGTCACGGTGATCTGCATCCCCGCCTCGACAAGACCGTCATCGGGCTTGTCGCCCACTTCGGCGCGACGCAGGATGCCGCGGAGTTCGACGATCCGCACTTCGGCGGCTTCGCGTTCGGCGCCGGTGAGTGCCGTGAGCTCGGTGAGCTCGGCCTGCAGCCGGTCGTACGCGGTCTGGGTGACCCACAGGGTCTGATTCGAGAGCGTTGACATGAATTGCTCCTCTCGTGCGATCTCCCCGATGCAAGGCGCACCGGGGAGAGGGTAAACGATGATTCTAGCCCGGAACGCGCTGAAGTGCCCGTCTGTGTGGAGGCCGGAGAGCCGAACGGTGCGATTCCACAGTTGTTAACAACCCTGTTAACAACTCCCGCGGCGGTGGTTGGACGCCGCCCGTCCCGTCCGACATCCCTCGAGAAACGACACTCCGACCGAGAAACGGTGCGGCGCGGCGTTTCCTTGCCGGGATGCTGTTTCTCGACGACCGACCACCGAGGACACGCGGCCGACGCGGGAACATGAGCGATCGGCCGGAAACACAGAACGCGCCGGACCCGGAGGTCGACGCGTTCTTACTGTGGAGCCTAGGAGATTCGAACTCCTGACATCCTGCTTGCAAAGCAGGCGCTCTACCAACTGAGCTAAGGCCCCGGGGCTTTGTTTCTTGTGGGGGTACCAGGACTTGAACCTGGGACCTCTTCATTATCAGTGAAGCGCTCTAACCGCCTGAGCTATACCCCCGACCGTGCCGGCGCGAACGCCGTCAACCTCCAAGACTTTACCCGACGCGCGCCCATTTCTCGAATCGAGCGTACGCCCCGGGCGTGTGGGCAGCCAGCCCTTCGTTGCCCGGCGCTCTTCGCGTTGGTTGACTGGGCGGATGACGCAAACCACGCACGACGGCGAGTCCCATGTCGAAGGGATCGGGCAACGGCTGAACTGGCTGCGCGCGGGGGTCCTGGGGGCCAATGACGGCATCGTCTCGGTCGCGTCGCTCGTCGTCGGTGTCGCGGGCGCCTCGAGTGACAACGCCGCGCTGCTGACCGCCGGAGTCGCGGGTCTCGTGGGCGGTGCGATCTCCATGGCGCTCGGCGAATACGTGTCGGTGAGCAGCCAGCGCGACAGCGAGAAGGCCCTCATCGACAAGGAGGCCCGCGAGTTGCGCGAGATGCCCGACGAGGAGTTGGAGGAGCTGACCCAGCTCTACCGCGACCGCGGACTCAGCGACGACACGGCCCGGCAAGTGGCCGTCGAACTCACGGCGCACGATGCCCTGACCGCGCACCTCGAGGTCGAACTGCACATCGACCGCAACGACCTGGTGAGTCCGTGGCAGGCGGCCGTGTCATCCGCGGTGTCGTTCACCCTCGGTGCCCTGCTCCCGCTGCTGGCGATCCTGCTGCCTCCGCCGGAGTGGCGGGTTCCGGTCACCTTCGTCGCGGTCCTGCTGGCGCTCGCGCTGACCGGCACGGTCTCGGCGCACCTCGGTGGAAGCGGGAAGGGCCGGGCCACCCTGCGACTGGTGGTCGGCGGCGCGCTCGCGCTGATAGTCACGTGGGGGATCGGGTCACTGCTGGGCACGACCGGCGTCGTCTGAGCCGGAGAACGACGAAGGGGCGGGCGCATGGCGCCCGCCCCTTCGTCGTAGGTCTCAGTTCGAGGTGAAGCCGACCAGCAGTCCGCCGGTGACCTTGACCGCGAGGTTGTAGATGCCGGCGACCACGGCGCCGAGCACGGTGACCACGATCAGGTTGAGGATCGCGACGATCGCGGCGAACGCCATGACCTGTGGCAGGCCGATGAACGTCGTGATCGAGATGTCGCCCGAAAAGCTCTGGAAGAACTCGTCGACCTTGTCGATCAGTCCGGTGGTCTGGACGACCATGAAGACCAGGAAGAACGTCACCACGGTGACGACCGCGAGGGCCACCGCCGCGAGGAAGGAGAGCTTCACGGCGGACCAGAAGTCCACGTAGACCAAGCGGAGGCGGACCTGCTTGGCGCTCGTCTTATGGGTGGACTTCTTTGCGAGCTTGTCGGCTACTGTGCTCATGCGTCAGTACTCTCTTCGGGGGTATCGGAGGAGGCGACTGCGGCGCTCGACTCTTCGTCGGCGGCGGCCTCCGCGGCCTCGGTGAGTCCCCGCTCTCCATTCCGCGCGATCGCGATGATCTTGTCATCATCGCCCGCACGGGCGAACACGACACCCATGGTGTCTCGTCCCTTAGCAGGTACCTCGGCCACGGCAGAGCGTACCACCTTGCCGCTGGCAAGAACCACCAAGACCTCGTCGTCCTCGGAGACGATCAAACCGCCCGCGAGGTCGCCCCGATCGTCGGTCAGACGGGCCACCTTGATGCCCAATCCGCCACGGCTCTGCACGCGATACTGACCGACCTCGGTGCGCTTGGCGTAGCCGCCCTCGGTGACGACGAAGACGAATCCGTCCTCCTGCACGACGGATGCCGAGAGCAGGCTGTCGCTCGCACGGAAGGACATTCCCTTGACGCCTTCCGTCGAGCGTCCCATGGGGCGCAGCGAGTCATCCGTCGCTGTGAAGCGCAGCGACATCCCGTGCCGGCTGATCAGCAGGATGTCGTCACCCTCGTCGACCAGGAGCGCGCTGGTGACCTCGTCACCCTCGCGCAGACGGATCGCGATCACGCCGCCCTGACGGTTGGTGTCGTACTCGGTCAGGCGCGTCTTCTTGACCAGACCGCCGCGGGTCGCCAGCACCAGGTACTGAGCGACCGAGTAGTCGCGGATGTCGAGGATCTGCGCGATCTCCTCGTCCGGCTGCAGCGCGAGAAGGTTCGCGACGTGCTGACCCTTCGCATCGCGACCGGCCTCGGGAACCTCGTACGTCTTGGTGCGGTACACACGACCCTTGTTCGTGAAGAACAACAGCCAGTGGTGGGTCGTCGTGACGAAGAAGTGCTCGACCACGTCGTCGGCGCGCAGCTGCGCACCCTTGACGCCCTTGCCGCCGCGGTGCTGCTGACGGTAATTGTCGCTGCGCGTGCGCTTGATGTAGCCGTCACGCGTGACCGTGAGCACCATCTCCTCTTCGGGGATGAGGTCCTCGTTGGTCATGCCGCCCTCATATCCGTAGAGGATCTCGGTGCGGCGGTCGTCACCGAAGCGGTCGACGATCGTGGTCAGCTCTTCCTGGATGATGGTGCGCTGACGCATCGGGTCGGCGAGGATCGCGAGGAAGTCCGCGATCTGCATCTCGAGCTCCATGGCGTCATCGAGGATCTTCTGGCGCTCGAGCGCGGCCAGGCGGCGCAGCTGCATCTGCAGGATGGCTTCGGCCTGCGCGTCGTCGATCTCCAGCAGGTCCTTCAGTCCACCGCGCGCGTCATCGACGGTCGGCGAGCGACGGATCAAGGCGATGACCTCGTCCAGTGCGTCGAGCGCCTTCAGCAGTCCGCGCAGGATGTGGATGCGCTCCTCGGCCTTGCGCAGACGGAACTGCGTGCGGCGGACGATCACGTTGATCTGGTGGTCGACCCAGTGCGAGATGAAGCCGTCGAGCGGCAGCGTGCGCGGCACACCGTCGACGATCGCGAGCATGTTCGCGCCGAAGTTCTCCTGCAGCTGGGTGTGCTTGTACAGGTTGTTCAGCACGACCTTGGCGACGGCATCCCGCTTCAGCACGATGACGAGACGCTGACCGGTGCGGCCCGAGGACTCGTCGCGGATGTCGGCGATGCCCGTGATCTTGCCCTCGCGGGCGAGGTCGCTGATCTTGACCGCGACGTTGTCGGGATTGACCTGGTACGGCAGCTCGGTGATGACCAGGCAGGTGCGGCCCTGGACCTCTTCGACGTTGACGACGGCCCGCATCGTGATCGAGCCGCGACCCGTGCGGTACGCATCCTTGATGCCGCGGGTGCCGAGGATCTGCGCAGCGGTGGGGAAGTCGGGGCCGGGGATGCGCTCCATGAGCGCTTCGAGCAGTTCTTCGCGCGAGGCATCCGGGTTCTGCAACGACCACAGTGCGCCGGCGGAGACCTCGCGCAGGTTGTGCGGCGGGATGTTCGTGGCCATACCGACCGCGATGCCGACCGAGCCGTTGACCAGCAGGTTCGGGAAGCGCGCCGGGAGCACGACGGGCTCCTGCGTCTGGCCGTCGTAGTTGTCCTGGAAGTCGACGGTGTCTTCTTCGATGTCGCGCACCATCTCGAGCGCGAGCGGGGCCATCTTGGTCTCGGTGTACCGGGGCGCGGCCGCACCCTGGTTGCCGGGAGAGCCGAAGTTTCCCTGACCGAGCGCGAGCGGGTAACGCAGCGACCACGGCTGGACGAGACGGACGAGCGCGTCGTAGATCGGCGCGTCACCGTGCGGGTGGTACTGCCCCATCACCTCGCCGACCACGCGGGCGCACTTGGAGAACGACTTGTCGGGACGGAAGCCACCGTCGTACATGCCGTAGATCACGCGGCGGTGCACGGGCTTGAGTCCGTCTTCCACGCGCGGCAGCGCACGACCGACGATGACGCTCATCGCGTAGTCGAGGTAGCTGCGCTGCATCTCGGACTGCAGGTCGACCTGGTCGATGTGCCCGTGGTTGTGCGCGGGGGTGGCGTCGGGACGCTGTTCGTCGTCAGTCATGTTCTCTCAGTTCCTGCGTAAGTCTCGAACGGCTCAGATGTCGAGGAAGCGGACGTCTTTCGCGTTGCGCTGGATGAACGTGCGACGCGATTCGACGTCCTCGCCCATCAGCGTCGAGAAGATCTCGTCCGCGGCGGCCGCGTCGTCGATGGTCACCTGCAAGAGGGTGCGGGTCTCCGGGTCCATGGTGGTCTCCCAGAGCTCCTTGTCGTTCATCTCGCCGAGACCCTTGTATCGCTGGATGCCGTTGTCTTTCGGGATGCGCTTCCCACCGGCGACGCCCTCCGCGAGCAGGGCATCGCGCTCGCGGTCGCTGTACACGTACTCGTGCGCCGAGTTCGCCCACTTCAGGCGGTACAGCGGCGGCTGCGCCAGGTAGACGAATCCGGCTTCGATGAGTCCGCGCATGTAGCGGAACAGCAGAGTCAGCAGCAGCGTCGTGATGTGCTGGCCGTCGACGTCGGCATCGGCCATCAGCACGATCTTGTGGTACCGCGCCTTGGTGATGTCGAAGTCTTCACCGATGCCCGTGCCGAAGGCCTGGATCATCGCCTGGACTTCCTTGTTGCCGAGGGCACGGTCCAGGCGGGCACGCTCGACGTTGAGGATCTTTCCACGCAAAGCCAGGATCGCCTGCGTGTGCGGGTCGCGACCCTGCACCGCCGAACCGCCGGCCGAGTCACCCTCCACGAGGAAGATCTCGCTGATCGTGGGGTCCTTGCTCGTGCAGTCCTTGAGCTTGTCCGGCATCGCAGCGCTCTCGAACACGCTCTTGCGGCGGGCTGTCTCGCGCGCCTTACGCGCGGCGAGCCGAGCGGTGGCCGCATCGATCGCCTTGCGGATGATGTTCTTGGCCTGCACCGGGTTGCGGTCGAACCAGTCGCCGAGCCGATCGCCCACGACCTTCTGCACGAACGCCTTGGCCTCGGTGTTGCCGAGCTTCGTCTTGGTCTGGCCCTCGAACTGCGGCTCGGACAGCTTCACGGAGATGACCGCCGTCAGTCCCTCGCGCACATCGTCGCCGGAGAGGTTCTCGTCCTTCTCCTTGAGAAGGCTGTTCGCGCGCGCGTACTTGTTGACCAGCGTGGTCAGTGCGGCGCGGAAGCCCTCTTCGTGCGTGCCACCCTCGTGCGTGTTGATGGTGTTCGCGTAGGTGAAGACGTTCTCGGTGTAGCTCGTGGTCCACTGCATGGCGACCTCGAGCGCGATCTTGCGCTCGGTGTCCTCGGACTCGAAGTCGATGATGTCCTCGTTGACGTGCTCCGCCTTGCGCACCTTGTTGAGGTACTCGACGTAGTCGACCAGACCGCGCTCGTAAAGGAAGACGTCTTCGCGCTGCTTGGTGATGACGGTGCCGTCGACCTCTTCTTCGATCGTGGCGCCGACGCGCTCGTCGTGCAGCTCGATGCGCAGTCCCTTGTTCAGGAACGCCATCTGCTGGAAGCGGGTGCGCAGGGTGTCGTAGTCGAAGTCGATGGTCTCGGTGAAGATGGTCGGGTCCGGCCAGAACGTGATCGTCGTCCCGGTCTCGTCCGTCTCTTCGCCCTTCTCCAGCTGCTGCTGCGGCTGCCCGCCGTTCGCGAAGCTGTGTCGCCAGACATGCCCCTGGCGCTTGATCTCGACCTCGAAGCGGGTCGAGAGCGCGTTGACCACCGAGGAGCCCACGCCGTGCAGACCACCGGAGACGGCGTAGCCGCCGCCGCCGAACTTGCCACCCGCGTGCAGGATCGTCAGCACGACCTCGACCGTCGACTTGGTCGGGTCGGAGGAGTGCGGATCGACGGGGATGCCGCGGCCGAAGTCGACGACGCGGATACCGCCATCGGCGAGGATCGTCACGATGATCGCGTCATTGGCGCCGGCCAGTGCCTCATCGACCGAGTTGTCGACGATCTCCTGGACCAGGTGGTGCAGGCCGCGCGGACCGGTCGACCCGATGTACATGCCGGGGCGCTTGCGCACCGCCTCGAGACCTTCGAGAACTTGGATCTCATCGGCCCCGTATGCGTTCGGAGTGTTCTCGGTCGGCTGCGATTCGGGTTCCTCGGGAACGCTTTCAGGGGTCAGAGACGTCATAGGTTTCGAGCGCTCCACATCGATTCGTCGGACTACGGACAGTCTATCAAGAGACGGGCGCCAGGGAAGTCTCTGCGCCCCTCTGACGCACTGAAATGTGCCCAGATAAGACTGAACGTGACTCAGCCGTAGGTATCGCGCGGGCCACGGCCTGGAATGGCTCTCGGACCCCATTTCCAGGAGGGGACGTCCGGGCCGATGAAGCGCACCGTCTCGACGGCGGCGTCGGGGAATCGGCGGATGATCTCGGTCAGGATGTGCGCGCGCATCAATTGCAGCTGTTTTGCCCAGGCCGTGGAATCGGCCTGAACGGTGAGGACACCGTCGGCCAGAGCGACCGGTCGGGTGTGGCCGGCGGTGTCGACTCCGGCGACATCCGCCCACTGACGGACGAGATCCTCGCGCGCGAGCTGCGAGTTCCATCCGGCCATGCGCGTCAGATCCGAGAGCACATCGCCGACACCGTGCGGATCGCGACCCGGGGTGAACGGGACGTTCTCGTCGTCGTCGCGCACGCGGCGGCGACGCTTGGTGCGCGCCGACGGCGCGAGTCCGCGCAGGCGGTAATAGGTGGAGATGGTCTCCGGCATCTCCTCACCCGCGGAAGCATCCGGGGCTGCAGCACCTCGAGGAGCGTCAGACATCGGCTTCCTCCAGGATCCGGCCGGCCTCGACCCGCACGATCCGTGCACGCAGCCCGTCGGGGACATCATGCTCCACCGCAGCGGTGACGATCACCTGTTCATAGCCTCCGGCCAGCTCGGCCAGGCGAGCTCGACGATCGACGTCGAGCTCGGCGAACACGTCGTCGAGGATCAGGACGGGATCGCCGAGCCGGGAATCGGCGCGGAGCAGATCGGCGGAGGCCAGGCGCAGAGCCAGCGCCACCGACCACGATTCGCCATGCGATGCGTAGCCCTTCACCGGCAATCCGCGCACGCGCAGCACCAGGTCGTCGCGATGCGGGCCGACCAGGGTGAGCCCGCGCTCGAGTTCGGCCGGACGCCGCGCGGCCAATGCGGCGCGGAACAGGTCGGCGATCGGCGCGGACGTGGTGGCGTCGGATGCCGCGGCATCCTCCTCCGGATCCCCACCGCGCACCGAGAGCGCCCACTCGGCTTCAGGACGATGATCCTCGCCCGCGATCGCTGTGTATGCGCGGGAGAGCGGGCCGTGCAGGTCGGCGGCGAGGCGCATCCGGGCCTCGATCACCTCGGTGCCGAGGGCGACGAGCTTGTCGTCCCAGACATCGAGTGTCGAGAGCGCATCACCGCGGATGCCGCGGGCCCGGGCCGATTTCAACAGAGCCGTGCGCTGCCGGAGCACGCGGTCGTAGTCGGAGAGCACGGCAGCCATGCGCGGTGTGCGCTGCACGAGCAGCTGATCGGCGAACCGGCGCCGTGAAGAGGGATCGCCGCGGACGATCTGCAGATCTTCGGGAGCGAAGAGCACGACCTGGGCGTAGCGCGGAAGCTCGGCGGTCTTGACGGCGGAGCCGTTGACGCGGGCCTTGTTCGCACCCTGTCTGTTGAGCTGGACCTCGAGCTGCACCCGCCGGTCTCCGTGGGTGAGTCGTGCGCGGATGATGGCGGCATCCGCTCCATCGCGCACCATCGGGGCGTCACCGGAGACCCGATGCGAACCCAGAGTGGCGAAGAACGCGATGGCTTCGGCGAGATTGGTCTTGCCCTGACCGTTGCGGCCGACGAACACGTTGGGACCGGGTACCAGTGCCACCTCGGCCACCGCATAGTTGCGGAAGTCGACCAGGCTCAGATGCTCCACGATCACCGAGTCAGACTACCTGTCCGGTCCGACGCGCGGCATGGCCGGGCGCCCGAGACGGCGCACTCAGCGCAGCAGCAGGTTCGGCTGCAGCAGGTATTTGAAGGTCTCTGCGCCGCCCTTGTCGACCGAGGTCTGGGGCGTCACCAGCACGGGGCTGAGCTTGTTCGCGTTCTCGCTCGAGGTGAACGTGATGCGGGCGAACTCGCTGCGGACCGCCGAGAGCGACTCGAGCAGGTACTGCGGGTTCAGACCGAGCGTGACGTCCTCGCCGACCATGTTCGCATCGACCGACTCGGTCGCGCGCGCCTGCTCGGTGCCCGAGGCATCCATCGACACGCTGTCGTTCGTGAACGTGAACCGCAGGGGCGCAGAGCGATCCAGCACCAGCGACACACGGCGGACGGCCTCGATGAGCTCGGCGGTGTTGACCACTGCGTGGTGCTCGTTCTGCTCGGGGAACAACCGGCGCACGGGCGGGAAGTTGCCCTTGATCAGCAGCGAGGTGACCGTCTTGTTGCCGGCCGTGAACGCGATGATCTCGCGATCACCGGCACCGGAGAAGGCGATTGAGATGTCGCCGCCGTGTGCGAAGGTCTTGCCGACCTCCTGCAGGGTGCGTGCGGGAACGAGGGCCGTCATCGGCTCGTCCGACGCAGAGTTTCCACCATCCCAGGGGATCTCGCGGAGCGCGACACGGTAGCGGTCGGTCGCGACGAGGCTGAGGCTGTTGCCGTTGACCTCGAGCTGCACGCCGGTGAGCACGGGAGTGACGTCGTCGCGGGAGGCCGCGAAGGCGACCTGTGCGATGGCGGTCGCGAAGTCTTCAGCGGGAACCAGACCGGAATCGCCCGTGACCTCGGGGATCGCGGGGTATTCCTGCACCGGCATCGACGACAGCGTGAAGCGCGCCGACCCGCAGGTCAGGAGGATTCCGCCGTCGGGGTCGACCTCGATCTGAATCGGCGCGTTCGGCAGACGGCTGGCGATCTCCGACAGGAGTCGGCCGTGCACGAGGATCGTGCCGGGCTCATCGACGGTGGCATCGATGGTGGTGCGTGCGGATGCCTCGTAGTCGAACGCAGCAAGGGACAGCCCTGCTTCGCTCGCCTCGATCAGGACGCCGGCAAGGATCGGCTGCGGGTTGCGCTGCGGCAGAAGCTTGACGACGAACGATACGGCTTCGCTGAACACATCACGGTTCACGTGAAACTTCACAAGCGCTCCCTCGACGTCGGGTATGGCTCCCCATGTTAGTGCCCGAGATGCACCGTGCCACATGCACCACCTCAGATCCGGCGATGTTGCTCAAGGTGATCGGACCGGGATTCATTAAGAGAGTTAAGTGTCTTCTTCTTAACGGCTGTGGAAACTGGGGATAACTCCCGCGATGCCTGTCGAGCGATGGGAACTACAAGAGTGTGACTTGTGGAACGGCTGAGGAATCTTCGCGAGCGGGCGGTCGGCGGCACCGATGTGATTCGAACGCCATCCACAGGTTTTGTCATTTCGCTCACAGGATTCCTCCGGTGATGACAAGTTATCCACAGGTTATCCACACTGTGCAGAACGGGATTTTGGCCCTCCTATGAGTGGGCTGTCAAGCACTTTTCGTCGAGAAAGTGTCCGTTCGGTCGACTGTGGACATGACGAAGGCCCTGTCGCCCGCTGAGCGGGGGACAGGGCCTTCGGAGATTCGGGTCAGCGGCCGTTGCGGCCGAGCTGTGTGGTGATCTCCGTGACCTGGTTGTACAGAGAGCGGCGTTCCTTCATGAGGTCGCTGATCTTCTTGTACGCGTACATCACTGTCGTGTGGTCACGGTTGCCGAACAGCTGACCGATCTTCGGCAGTGACAGGCTCGTGCGCTCTCGACACAGATACATGGCGATCTGCCGGGCGGTCGCGACAGCTTGGGAGCGACTGGACCCGTACAGGTCGTCGACGGACAGCTTGAAGTACTGTGCGGTCGCGGTGATGATGTCGGTCGGCGAGATCACGTTCGCGTCATCCTGATCCACGATGTCGCGCAGCACTGTCTGGGCCAACGACATGTCGAGGGTGGATCGGTTGAGGCTGGCGAACGCCGAGACGCGGATCAGCGCACCTTCGAGCTCACGGATGTTCGAGGAGACGACCGTCGCGATGTACTCGAGTACTTCGTCGGGGATCTGGAGCCGCTCGCTCTGCGCTTTCTTGCGCAGGATGGCGATACGCGTCTCGAGGTCGGGGGCCTGCACATCGGTGATGAGACCCCACTCGAAGCGACTGCGCATGCGGTCTTCGAAGCCGGTCAGATGCTTGGGCGGGACATCGCTGGTGATCACGACCTGCTTGTCGTGATCGTGCAGCGTGTTGAAGGTGTGGAAGAAGGCTTCCTGGGTCTCGGCGCGCCCCTGCAGGAACTGGATGTCGTCGATCATCAGGATGTCGACGTCGCGATACCGGGCCTGGAAGGCCGAGCCGCGGTTGTTCGCGATCGAGTTGATGAAGTCGTTGGTGAACTCTTCGCTGGAGACATAGCGGACTCGGATGCCGGCGTAGAGGTTCTGCGCGTAGTCGCCGATCGCGTGGAGAAGGTGGGTCTTGCCCAGGCCTGAGTCTCCATAGATGAACAGCGGGTTGTACGCCTTGGCCGGCGCCTCCGCCACGGCGACCGCGGCCGCGTGTGCGAACCGGTTCGACTGGCCGATGACGAAGTTGTCGAACGTGTACTTCGGGTTCAACCGGGTGTCGCTGCGCGATCCCGGTCCCGAGGCGGAGGGCGAGGCATCCGTTGCGTCATCCATCGTGGGGCGGGACATCGGGGTCTGCGCCGACGGTGGCACCTGCATCGGTGTGATCTGGATCGGCGCCGTCATATGACTGTCGATGAGTTCGGGGTTCACGACCACGCGGAAGGTGGTGACGCCTTCATCGATGCGCGTGAGCGCCTCCATGATCGGGGCGCGCATGCGCTTGTTGATCTGGGCTGCGGTCAGGTCGTTCGGCACATCCAGATACAAGGTGCCGCTCATGACGCCTTGCGGCACGGCGAGGCTGAGGAAGCCCTGCAGCTGCGGAGTGACACGCTCATCGCCCGCGAGTTCGTTCAGCACCGTCGACCAGATTGGTACATCTGGAACATCGTGCTGAGACATGGCCCCCCCGGGAGATCGAATGCGCCACGTCCGACGAAAGATGCGCGCCGGGCCTGTGGATAACTGCCGGAGCCACGCTAGTCAGCGGGCGTCGCAGGAGCAAACTCCACTGTAGATCCGCCCCGCGTGTCCTGGCCAGGGTGCACACGCGTATTGTGGATAATGCCCGACGGCCGTGCTCAGTTTGAGTTATCGGCCGAGACGACGTAGCCTTAATCGGTTGACTTATGCCTTCGTGGCAGTCCCGTGTACCCATCGTCCCCGGTCTCGAGCGTCCCGGTGACAACCCTGATCCGGAAGTGATCCTCCATGAGCAAGCGTACTTTCCAGCCCAACAACCGTCGTCGTGCCAAGAAGCACGGCTTCCGTGCCCGCATGCGCACGCGTGCCGGCCGTTCGATCCTTGCGGCGCGTCGCCTCAAGGGTCGCACCGAGCTCTCGGCTTGACCCCGAGCGGTGCTCGCTAGGCCGAACCGACTCACCCGCGGAGCGGAATACAAGGCCGTTGTCCGTCGGGGTCGTCGGTGCGCCGGAGCGCACACCGTCACCTACGTCACCGTCACCGAAGATCCGCGCCATGCGCGGTTCGGTTTCATCGTGAGCCGGCAGGTCGGTTCCGCTGTCGTGCGCAACACTGTGCGCAGACGGCTCAAAGCCGTATGTGCCGAGGCTCTTCCCGGCGTGCAGCCTGGAGTGGACATCGTGATCCGCGCACTCCCGAGTGCCGCGACGGCGCCCTTCAGCGATCTCCGCGCCGAGGTCTCCCGCTGCATCGCACGGAGGCCGGCATGAGTTCGGCGACGCTGCCGGTCTCCGCGACCGGCGAAGGACACTTCGCAGCATCCGCGGTCTGGAGCGCACTTCCGCTGCTCCCGCGCAATGGCGTTCTCGCCGTTCTCCATGGTTACCGTGCGACGATTTCGCATACCTATGGCGACGTGTGCAAGTACTACCCCTCCTGCTCGGCTTATGCCGTCGGCGCGGTGCAGCAGCACGGCGCGGTCAAGGGAGCGGCTCTGGCCGCCGCCCGGATCGCACGCTGTCACCCGTGGGCGGCGGGTGGAATCGATGATGTGCCACCACATCGCGATTTCTCGCATGAGCTGACACCGCACGGATTCGTCGTGCCCCTCAGAAAGGACTGATCCGTGCCGGATCTGTTTGGAATCATCCTCTGGCCGCTGAAGTGGCTGGTCGAACTCGTGCTGGTCACCTGGCATGGCATCTTCTCCTTCCTGGGGCTTCCCCCGACGGCCGGCATCACGTGGGTGCTGTCGATCGTCGGCCTCGTGGTCGTCGTGCGCGCCGCGCTGATCCCGCTCTTCGTGAAGCAGATCAAGAGCCAGCGCAAGATGATGGAAATCGCTCCTGAACTGCGGAAAGTTCAGGAGAAGTACAAGGGCAAGAAGGATCAGCTCTCTCGCGAGGCCATGAGCCGCGAGACCATGGCGCTGTATAAGAAGCACGGCACCTCCCCTGTTTCAGGCTGCCTGCCATTGCTGGTTCAGATGCCGGTGTTCTTCTCGCTCTTCAGCGTGCTCAGCGATGTCGGCAAACACGCCACCGCCGGCACCGGTGGCGTGGGTCTGCTGAACGCCGAGCTCACCGATTCGTTCTACAACGCGAAGCTGTTCGGCGTCGCCTCCCTGCACGACACCCTCGTCGGTGCCTGGGAAGCGCAGGAGCCGGGCTGGCAGGTCACGGTCGGAATCCTCGTGGTCCTGGTCGTGCTCATGATCGCGTCGCAGTTCCTCACGCAGCTGCAGATCATCTCGAAGAACCTGTCGCCCGAGGCCAAGACCGGCCAGGCATACCAGATGCAGAAGATCATGCTCTACGTGCTGCCGTTCGCCTTCGTGTTCTCCGGCGTCTTCTTCCCGCTCGGTGTCGTCATCTACTGGTTCACGAGCAACATCTGGACGATGGTCCAGCAGTTCCTCGTCATCCGGAACATGCCCACGCCGGGCTCCGAGGCCGCCAAGATGCGCGAAGAGCGTCTGGCGCGCAAGGGCAAGGCGATCGACTCTCAGGGCAAGATCATCTCCATGGAGAAGTACGAGGCTGAGCAGCAGCGTCTTCTCGAGGAGGCCGAGCGCGCCCGCGCGGCTGCACCGAAGCGCCAGCAGCCGGTCGGCAAGCAGCGTGCGAAGAAGCAGTCCGGGAAGAATGATGCGGCCAAGCCGTCCACCACTCCCCCGCCCCGCAAAGATCCGGCACGTCCAGCGGATGCCGGTTCCAACGAACCCGCCGCGCCCTGACTTCCCTGACCGCGCACCGTCCTGACGAGGAATCCGATGACCAGCACTTCTGAATCCACCCCTGTCGTGTCAGAGCACCCCGAGCGCGCGGCGGCCACCGTCGAGCAGCTCGAGCAGGAAGGCGATGTCGCGGCCGACTACATCGAGGCGCTCCTGGACATCACCGACATCGACGGCGACCTGGCGATGGATGTGCGCGCCGGCCGCGCGTACGTCTCGGTCGAAGCCGACGACGTCGCCTCGCTGCGCCTGCTGTCGGACCCCGACACGGTGCAGGCGCTGCAGGAGCTCACCCGCATCGCGGTGCAGAACAAGACCGGCCGGTTCTCCCGCCTGATCCTGGATGTCGGCGGCTCGCGCGACACGCGTCAGCGTGAGCTGGAGCACCTCGTCGACCGCGCAATCGCGCGACTCGACGAAGGCGCATCGCAGGCATCGCTGCCCGCGATGTCGAGTTACGAGCGCAAGCTCGTGCACGACATCGTGTCGGAGCGGGGCCTGACGTCCGAGTCCTATGGCGAAGGCGCAGACCGCCACACCGTCATCAGCCGTGGCTGATGTTTGACGTGAAACAATGACCGAGCTTGAAGCCGAACCCGCGTCCGCAGCCGTCATCTTCGGGGAACGCATCGAGCTCGCCCGCAGCTTCACGAAGGCACTCGCGGAGCACGGTGAGGAACGCGGTCTGATCGGACCTCTGGAACCGCCGCGCCTGTGGTCACGTCACATCCTGAACAGTGCCGTCGCCGCTCCGCTGTTCTCCGGACGAGTTGGAGACGTCGGATCCGGTGCGGGCCTGCCCGGTTTGGTCCTCGCTATTGCGCGGCCGGACGTGGAATGGGTGCTGATCGAGCCTATGGAACGACGCATCGCCTGGCTGAACGAGCAGGTGGATGCTCTCGGCCTCGACAACGTCGAGGTCGTGCGGGCGCGTGCTGAGGAGTGGCGTCAGGGGCCCACACTGGACATGGTGACGGCGCGTGCCGTCAGTGCACTCCGTACACTGATTCCCCTCACCGCTCCCCTGGTCCGCAGCGGCGGTGAGCTGATCCTTTTGAAGGGTGCCAGCGTCGAAGGTGAGATCGATGCGGCGCAGAAACAGATCCGCAAGTTCAAGCTGACCGATGTCCGCGTCGAACTCATCGGGGAGGATCTCCTCGATGAACCCACACGCGTCCTGCGCGCCACGGTGGGCTGATGCTCCGACCCTTCGAGAACGCACTGTTTCACGTGAAACGGTGCGTTCTCTCGTTTTGAGGGATGCCCGCACTCGCGCGGTGCTCACGTTGAGAGCCTGCCGGCTTGTTGCGTGCGTTGCGGATGACGCGTACATGCGCGGTGGGAGCCGTGCAGGTCGATGTTTCACGTGAAACGATCGATTTGAGTTCGTCAGGAAGCCCTGAGAGCGTCACTCCAGCTGCCTTCGCGGCCGATTCATCGGAGAATGACCCTCAGAATCGCTCCCACAGCGCCCGAATCGGCGCGAGCGGACGGGTCTGGTGTTGAGAATCGAGCCGCGTGCGCGATCGAAGGATGCACGGACGCCGATGTCGTCGTGCTGGAGGTCCATCGAGTGCTCAGTGGAGTCACCGGAGAGAGCAGCCGAATGTGTGGTGCTTGTGGTCGATGCCAGCTGGAAGGTGTCGTCCGGCTCAACGCTGACGGTGGAGCGGGAGCACCTGCGTCCGGACAGTGGGTGGCGTTCCGTGCGCGTCGTGGTTGTGGCGGCCACCTGTGTTGAGACGGGTTCCGCGAAGTCAGTGACAGCAGCAACATGTTTCACGTGAAACGTCGTGCCCAGCAGTTCATCAGGACGAACGGGAGGTAGCCCGGGTTCTGACTGGTTTCGTGAACGCCGCGGAATCCGAGTAGGGAACCGGATGTGCGGTGCCTCGCCTGTCGTGTCTAGCGTGCAGGACTAGGCGCATCCCCACTCAGAGGGGCGTCCCGCTTCCGAGCGCGAACGCACTATCCGGCAAGAAGCGTGGCCCTTGATGATTCGGGATGACGTCGCCGCGTGCATCCGGCGCCGCCGATGTCCGGCGATTTAGGGCGCGACCACCTTCGGATTCACACATCGCGTCGCTTCTGACTTCATCCCAGAGTCGTGCGTTTCATGGGGCAGTCAATCGGGTACGGGCTGGACTGCTCGCCCCGACGAGCAACGCTGCGCTGCGGAGCGCGGCTTGAAACGTGTGATGTTTCACGTGAAACAGTCTGTGGGAGGCGATCTGTGTGCGAATTGACGGCGTGACCCACGCGGAACGTGCCGCCGGATGCCGCCAGGGGCCATGGGCGGGGTGTTGTCGCAGCACAAGCATGGTCGTGCCCTCACAGGGGGATCGGGCTCTGTCGCGGTGCCGGTGCCGAGACCAGGTCTGGGTGGATAGGTGACGCGACCATCCCTCACCAGAGCTTCGACACCGTGGGCCGCACTGTGACGCCATTCTTCGCATAGCTCTGGACGACGCGGATCACGATGTCGACCAGTAGAGGTGGGGCGTACAGAAGGCGCTGGACGTATTCAGCGGGGAGGTTCCCGTGGGGATCGACTCCGTGGAGCTATCACCGGGGGATGAACCGGGCTGTCACCCGGGGCTCGCGACCGTGAGGGGCATTGTCTCGACACCGCACCGGTGGCGCGATGTGGTGCGGACGGCCTCGCAACCGCCATCCTGGACGTCGAAACTTGACGATGTTTCACGTGAAACGGGTGACTTCGGGGCATTTGAGTTCGTCAGGAAGCCCTGAGAGCGCGGCCGAGACCGTCACGGCTGGCAATTCGGCAGCAGTTTGGGCTCTCAAAGGCGCTCAGAGAACCGTAGAGAGCCCAAAACCAGCGCAAATTGGGCCCTTAGCGATGCCGTTGAAGCGTGCTGGAAGGTATATGAGGGACGTGGGGTCGGCCGTCGGAGCGAGCGCGTCGCGTCACCTCACCTTGCTGCACTGCGATGCGCAGGTCCAGCGGCTGCCAACGGAGGGCCCGCCAAGACGGTCGGATCAGATGTCGCCGATGCCAACTTCGTACTCACTCGGCGTGAACACAAAGCTCCGAGAGGGGAGTTTGTCGACTGAGTGGCCGTTGCGGGGAGCCGTGCTGGCCTGGTGGAGGGAAGGGCCACATGCGGAAGAAGTCACCGTAGCCCCGAGAAGTGCGATCGCCGAACCGAGAAGGCGTAGACACTGCCGTGACTCCGAAAGGCATCGCGCCGCCAATGACAGGCCCAGGAATCGCGATGTAGGGAGAGGGGAGCCCGACTTCCTGCATCGACCTCATGTAGTGGCGATCGCAGCGCGCGACGGAGGAGGCGTGGCCAAACCCGCTTCTGTGGGCTGGGGTTCGCGCGGCGTTTCGTCTCCTCGCTGTGCTCGTCGGCCGACCAGAAGCACGGAACGGTGTCACGCAAGGGGACGGGCGGGTGTGGGCGGCGGCCAAATCAGTGACCTGGGGCAAAGATCGTTCGGGTCCGGAGTTCGCAATGGGCGGAGAGCTGACGGAAGCGCAACTACCGGGAAGAGACAGTAGCGGGCAGGGGAGTCCTGTGGCCACCGAAGTCGCAGCAAGGAGATCACGCGTCCACGGGGAACCCAACCTGCCCGGCATGACCGCACGTCACGGCACCGGATGGGATTTGGCTCGCAATCGAGATCGACAAGCCCAGAACGAGCGCGGTCGTGACCTACCGGCCGCGGGAACCGGCGGTATGGGGGATGGCGGGACAGGAACGACCCCACCCACGGATGATGAGCGACAGGAGACAAAGGCCGCTCGCGGGCTGGGAAGGCACGTAGCGGGGAAGATCCTGAGGTGGCGGATCGGTGGTTGCTCGGAGAGGGGGAGGGCGCGGAAATGGTCATTCACTGCGTCAATCAGCTCCCTCACGCGGCGCCGAGAGGCGGGATCCACGCGACCGCGTGCGGGCGACTCGGCATCGTCTCCGCGGACCGTGGCCGCTGAGTCCCGCGAATGCTCTGAAAGAGAGTGGTTCAGCTGCGATCACCCGGCGTCTCCGCCCCGATCCGCGCATCCTGGTCCCACCTCACCGCATGCGCGGCGGGGCACGGGGACCAGGCCACCTCTCACGCCGTGACGCGTGGCCTTCGCCCCGCCACCCGCAGTGTTTCACGTGAAACACTGCACCGCGGTATCCGGACGAATAGCCCTCCAGGCCGCGAAACAGGGCCGATTCAGGCTGCCGCGGGCCATTCGCGCGACACATCCACACGAGATCACACATTGGGTGCGAGATAAGGCGTCTGACCGCCGGGATCGTCGGTGAGGGCGGTTAGAGTAGACAAGTTCCAGCCATGCGAGAGGGAGAGTGTTTCACGTGAAACAACCCGAGAACGCGGGCACAACCGCCCCATTCTCCCTCCACGGCGACGATACGCCGCTCGCTCGCGAACTGGCAGACCTCACGGCTCGCCGCCGCGCATTGGAAACGACGAATGTGCGCCTGAACGGCAAGACACGCGTCATGACGGTGTCGAACCAGAAGGGCGGAGTCGGCAAGACGACGACCGCTGTCAACATCGCGGCATCCCTCGCTTCTGTGGGGGCGCGGGTCCTCGTGATCGATCTGGATCCGCAGGGGAACGCCTCCACCGCACTGAACGTCCCGCACACCGCCGACATCCCGAGCGTCTACGACGTGCTGATCGACGAGTTCCCGCTCGCCGACATCATCCAAGTCAGCCCGGAGTCTCCGAACCTGCTCTGCGCTCCCAGCACGATCCACCTCGCCGGCGCCGAGATCGAGCTCGTTTCGCAGGTCGCCCGTGAGCACCGACTGCGCACCGCGCTCGAGGACTACCTCGCCGGACTCGAAGAGCGCCTCGACTTCGTCCTCATCGACTGCCCGCCGTCGCTCGGACTTCTCACCATCAATGCGTTCGTCGCCGCGCACGAGCTGCTCATCCCGATCCAGTGCGAGTACTACGCGCTGGAGGGTCTCAGCCAGCTGCTCGGCACCGTGAAGATGATCCAGAAGCACCTCAATCCGAAGCTGCATCTGTCGACTATCCTGCTCACGATGTACGACGGACGGACCCGTCTCGCGCAGCAAGTTGCGGAAGAGGTGCGCGAGCACTTCCCGCACGAAGTGCTCGCCACCGTCATCCCGCGTTCCGTGCGCGTCTCCGAGGCCCCGAGCTTCGGGCAGACCGTCATCGCATACGACGGGCAATCGGCCGGCGCGATCGCGTATCGCGAAGCGGCCATCGAAATCATTCAGCGCGACAACGCCGAACCGGGCGTCCGCGAAACCGAGGAGGGCTCCTGATGGCCAAGCGAACAGGCCTGGGTAGAGGCATCGGCGCTCTGATCCCGACGACGGAACAGACCGAAGCACGTCCCGTCGACGTCTTCTTCCCCGGCGCCCCGGCGCCGGTGGCGGTCGCTGACGACAACCTCGTCGTGGTTCCCGGCGCGCACCTCGCGCACATCGACCCGCACGACATCGTCCCGAACCCCCGTCAGCCGCGCACGCACTTCGATGCGGACGACCTTGCTGAGCTGGTGCACAGTGTCCGTGAGTTCGGCGTCCTGCAGCCGGTCGTCGTCCGGGCGAACGGTGAGGGCAAGTACGAGCTCATCATGGGTGAGCGCCGCACGCGCGCCGCCCGTGAGGCAGGGCTGACCTCCATCCCCGCGGTCGTGCGCGAGACCGCCGACGAGAACCTGCTGCGCGACGCGCTGCTGGAGAACCTGCACCGCTCCGAGCTGAACCCGCTGGAAGAGGCCTCGGCCTACCAGCAGCTGCTCGAGGACTTCGGGATCACGCAGGAAGAGCTCGCCACCCGCATCGGCCGTTCGCGGCCGCAGATCAGCAACACGATCCGCCTTCTCAAGCTGCCCGTGCCCGTGCAGCAGCGCGTCGCCGCGGGCGTACTGAGCGCCGGTCACGCGCGCGCGATCCTGTCGCTCGAGAACCCCGAGGCGATGGCTCGCCTGTCCGACAAGATCGTCAACGAGGACCTCTCGGTGCGTGCCGCCGAGGCCATCGCCAAGGGCACGGATGTCCCGGACAAGCGCCGCATCACACCCAAGGCCGGCGCCCGCCGTGCTCACCTCGACGAGGTCGCGGAACGCCTCGGCGACCGTCTGAACACCAAGGTCAAGATCGCTCTCGGTGCACGAAAAGGCCAGATCAGCATCGATTTCGCGACGATCCAGGATCTCAATCGTATCCTCGATGAGATCGGCGAGACGGGGTACGGCTCGCTCTAGGCGAGACCACTTCGCAACGCCGCCGCGCGTCGCTCCAGCACGATCGTCTCCGCGTCGTTGCCGGGCAACGCCGCCGCGCGATCGAACGCCGTCGCCGCGGCATCCGTGTCTCCCAATCGCTCCCACAGTTCGGCGCGGACGGCGTGGAACGGGCGGAAGTCGGCGAGTTCCGGCTCCAGCTCATCGACGAGCACCTGGGCAGGTGCGGGGCCAGCCGCCATCGCCACTGCGACCGCACGATTGAGACGCACGACCGGTGAGGGCGCCAGCTGCACGAGACCGTCGTACAGCTGCACGATGCGGTCCCAGTCGGTGTCGTCGTCGGTCTCGGCCCGCGCATGGCACTCGGCCACGGCGGCCTGGAGTCCGTAGTACCCGAGCCCTCGATCGAACGAGGCGGCGCGCTCGAGGGCGACGCGACCCCGACTGATGGCAGAGCGGTCCCACCGGCGGCGATCCTGCTCGGCGAGGGTGAGGGGTAGCCCCTCCGCATCGGTGCGCGCGGCGAACCGGGACGACTGGAACTCCATCAGTGCGATCAGCGCGAACACCTCGGGTTCGGACGGAGTGAGGGCGGCCACCTGCCGGGCCAGCCGCACCGCCTCGCGTGCCACCTCCGGGCGGATCGGGTGCTCGCCGCCGGCCGCGGCGTACCCCTCGGTGAAGAGGAGGTAGATCACCTGGAGCACGCTGGCGAGCCGCGCCGGGCGCTCCTCGCGGGAGGGGACCTCGAACGGCACTTCGGCATCGGCCAGCGTCCGCTTGGCCCGCACGATGCGCTGCTGCACGGTGGGCACCGTCATCAGCAGCACCCTCGCGATCTGCTCGGTGGTGAGGCCTGCGACCGTGCGCAGGGTCAGCGCCAACCGGGCCTGGGCGGGAAGGAGCGGGTGGCAGGCGATGTAGACCAGCCGCAGGACGTCGTCGTCGATGCGATCCGGATCCCCGGCCTCCTCGACCGGATGATCCTGCTCCGCGAGGAGCACATCGTGCGCTAGGAGGCGCTGACGTTCGGTCAGGCGTTCGCGCCGACGCCATCCGTCGATCGCGCGACGCTTCGCGACGGAGAGCAGCCACGCCCCTGAGTTGTCCGGGATGCCGGTGCGCGGCCAGGAGGCGAGCGCTTCGACGAGCGCCTCCTGAGCGAGATCCTCCGCCCACGAGAAGTCGCCGGTGTGCCGCGTCAGCGCGGAGACGATCCGGGCGGACTCCGCGCGCCAGACGGCCTCGACCGCCCGGCGGGCGTGGTCATCGGTCGTCGTGTCGCTCATGGGTCCAGGGTAGGGGTGGGGGTGACCCGACGTAGGGTGGAGGCATGGCACGGCACGACGAGACGATGCGACGACGGGCGAGTCTCGAACTGCTGCGGGCCGAGGCATCCGATGAACTGGCGACCGTCGTGCACGAGCGACTGCGCGGTGGTGAAGATCCGTGGGAATTCATGGAAGACCTTCCCTCCGTTGATGAACTCGTCGTGTTCATGCTGCGCGCCGAGAACATCATGGAGAACGGCGGGTCGACGCCGAATGCCGCCCGCCACTACCGTGTGCTGCGCCAGATCGCGCTGGAATACCCACCGTTGACCGAGGCCGTGTGGAAGCTGCTCGGAGATGCCAACACGCACCGCCGCTGGGACGCGGTGGTGCGTGCCGACTCCGCCTGAGTCACGCCTGAGCGGCGCGCCACTCCTGTTCCTTGGTGAGCCACTCGCCGCCGACCTCCGGGTCGAAGTCGGAGAGCTCGTTGACCCGTCGCACCTCCAACGCGGTACCGGGACCGAGGGGGCACTTCAGCGCCCAACGCTCGGCCTCTTCGCGGCTGGCGACTTCGAGGATCCAGAATCCGGTGAAGACCTCGCGCGCTTCGGCGAACGGGCCGTCGGTGACGGCCGGGGGCGTCGCGGAGAAGTCCACGCGGAAGCCCTCGCTGGCATCTGACAGGCCTTCGGCCGACAGGAAGACACCGGCCTTCTGCAGATCCTCGTTGTAGGCACCCATCGCGGCGATGATCTCCGCGAAATCGAGGTCTTCGCTGGCGGCAGCAGCTTCGGGGGACACCTGCATGATGAGCATGTAACGCATGGTTCTTCCTTCCGGTCATGGGGCCCGTTCGACCCTCTCACTCATGGCGTCGAACGAAAAGGGCCCAGATCGACACTTCTCCGGAAAATTCTTCGACGGATGCCGCATCCGCCATGAATCGCACGCAAAAGACCCCCGCGACCGAGGTCGCGGGGGTCCATGTGAAGCGGAACGGAGATCAGCCGATGAACGCGGCCAGGTCCTTCTCGAGCGCGAACTTCGGCTTCGCGCCGATGATCGTGGTCTTGACCTCGCCACCCTGGAACACCTTCATGGCCGGGATCGAGGTGATCTGGTACTTCATCGCGAGATCGGGGTTCTCGTCGACGTTCAGCTTGAGGATCGTGATCTTCTCGGGGTGCTCGCTCTGGATCTCATCCAGGACGGGAGCCACCATGCGACACGGGCCACACCATTCGGCCCAGAAGTCCACCAGTACAGGTCCCTCGGCCTGCAGGACGTCCTGGTCCCACGTGCTCGAGCTCGTCGCCTTGGCGGTCATGTCATTTCTCCTTAGATCGGAAGTCGTATTGATTGTGATAACCGGCGAGGCCGCCGGTTTGTTCCTGGTGACAGAACGGACGGTGCTACGCGACGCTTGCTTCGGCGAGGTCGGCCTCGCCCAGAGCGGCGAGGAAGTGCTCGGCGTCGAGGGCCGCGACGGTGCCGCTGCCGGCGGCGGTGGCCGCCTGACGGTAGGTCGGGTCGATGACGTCACCGGCCGCGAACACTCCGGAGACCGAGGTGCGCGACGATCGACCATCGACCCAGATGGTGCCCTCGGGGGTGAGCTCGAGCTTGTCGTGCACCAGGTGGGTGCGCGGGTCGTTGCCGATCGCGACGAACAGCCCGTCCAGCGGAAGATCGCGTGTCGTGCCGTCGACGGTGTCGCGCAGCCGGATGCCGTTCACGGCATCCTCACCGAGCACGTCGAGGACTTCGCTGTTCCAGATGAACTCGATCTTCTCGTTCGCGAATGCGCGCTCCTGCATGATCTTGGAGGCACGCAGCGAGTCCTTGCGGTGGATGACGTAGACCTTCGACGCGAAGCGCGTGAGGAAGGTCGCCTCCTCCATGGCCGAGTCGCCGCCGCCGACGACCGCGATCGTGCGGTCGCGGAAGAAGAAGCCGTCGCAGGTGGCGCACCACGAGACGCCGCGGCCGGACAGGCGCTCTTCACCGGGGAGGCCGAGCTTGCGGTACGCGGAACCGGTCGCGAAGATCACGGCGGATGCCTCGTGCACCGCGCCGCTGCCCAGCTTCACGGTCTTGACCGGGCCGGCGAGGTCGAGCTCGATGACGTCGTCGTAGAGCACCTCCGCACCGAACTTCTCGGCCTGGGCCTGCATCTTCTCCATGAGCTCGGGACCCTGGATGCCATCCGGGAAGCCGGGGAAGTTCTCCACCTCGGTGGTGTTCATCAGCTCACCGCCGGCCTCGACCGAACTGGCCACGACGAGCGGCTCAAGGTTGGCGCGCGCGGCGTAGATGGCGGCGGTGTAGCCCGCCGGACCTGACCCGATGATGATGACCTGACGCACTGCGTGTCCCCTCGATGGCAATTGATGGCCTGCAAGGGCCACAACACATGGTAACCGCGCGACATTCCACGGCTGGCTGGTTATCCGCTGGGTAGAAAGCCGATCTCAGCGCTTCGGGAGGAAGCGGCGCACGATCCCGAGCGCCGGGGTGAGTTCGGGCGCGCGCAGCAGCGCGAGGAATCCGGCGTAGACCACGAGGCTCACGGTCCCGATGATCGCGGCCCCGAGGGCACCCAGCAGCTTGTCTGCGACGGTCCACCCCTCGACGCCGCCGAGCAGCTGGAAGGTCAGCCATCCGGCGCCCGCGGCCGGGATCGCCGCGAGGGCGAACCGACCGAGCGAGAACATCCATGACCCGACGCCGATGCCGCCGAGCCGCCGGTTCAGCAGCCAGGTCGCGATGATCACCTGGACGACGCTCGCGAAGGACTGCCCGAGGGCGACGCCCGCGGCCAGCTGCGAGAGGGGGAGGACGTCGGCGTCGACCAGCGCGGACGCGATGACCGCCGTGACGACGACCAGCGCACACTGGACGAGCGTGAAGTAGAACGGCGTACGCGTGTCGTTGTACGCGTAGAACGTGCGCTGCACGACGAACAGCACGGCCAGCGGGATGAGCGCCACCAGGAAACACAGCAGGACCGCGGCCGCCTCTTCTGCTGCGCTGCGCGAGTTCGTGAAGATGCGGGATGCGGGCACCGCCGCGACCGCGAGAGCAGCCGTGGCGATCACGATGAACAGTCCCAGGGTCCGGATGCTGTTCGCCACATCGGACTTGACGTCAGCATCGCGCCCTGCCGCGGCGTGTTCGCTCAGACGCGTGAAGTAGGGCGTCCCGATGGAGAGCACGATGATCGAGTACGGCAGCATGAACAACAGCCATGCGTTCTGCATGGCGAAGATCGAGGGCCCTTCACCGGACGCATCGATGACGATCCGGCTCTGGACGATGCCCGCGAGCTGCCCCGCGAGCACCATGAGGAAGGTCCACCCGGCGAGGCGCCCGATGTTGCGCAGCCCCACGCCGCGCCAGCGGAAATCGGGGCGGAGACGGAGTCCGGTGCGGCGCCAGAAGAGCAGGAGGATCACAGCCTGCACGACGATTCCGAGCGTCGCGGTGCCGCCGAGCGCAGCGATGGATGTCGAGTCCCAGTCATCGATCGCAGTGAGGTCGGAACCGAAGAGCACCATGATCAACACGAAGCCGACGATCGAGACGAGGTTGTTGACGATCGGCGCCCACGTGAACGGCCCGAAGATCTTTCGGGCGTTCAGCGCCTCGCCGACCAGCGCGTACAGACCGTAGAAGAAGACCTGCGGTAGACACCAGTAGGCGAAGGCCGTGGCCAGCGCAATCTGGTCCGGTGCGGCATCGCCCGCATACAGCTGGACCAACCACGGGGCCGCGACCATGGCGACACCGGTGGTGGCCACCAGGATGATCGTGCCGAGCGTGAACAGCTTCGAGATGAAGGCACGACCACCGTCGTCGTGCGCGGCGACCTTGACGATCTGAGGGACGATCACGGCGGTGAGAATGCCGGTCGAGATGATGGCGTAGATGTTGTTCGGGAGCTGGTTGGCCAGCGCGAAGGCATCGGACGCCGGGCTCTTGACCGACCCGATCAGCGCGACCAGGACGACCGTTCGCAACAACCCGGTCAGGCGCGAAACGATGGTCCCCGCGCCGATCATGGCACTGGCTCTGCCGATGCCGCTCATCGGGAATCAGCCGGGGTCGTGTCACCCGGACCGTCGTCGGGGTCCGGAGTCTCGCCGTCGTCGGTCACCGCATCCGGGACCTCCGCGTCGGTCGCGGCATCCGGAGCGTCGTTCTCCGCGGGCGCCGCGGCATCCGACGTCTCCTCGTCGATGTCGGCCTCGGGAGCGTCCGCACTGCCGCGACGGCGGCGCAGGATCGTCCGGACGACGCCGATCGTGAGCAGTCCGCCGACGATGATCGACATCGCGATCAGGCCGATGTTCTCCCAATCGGCGCGCACATTGACGTCGGCGTACTGCGGGTCGCCGATCGGCTCGAATGTGCGGCTGCGCAGCTGCAGGGCCACCGTCACCTCACCGTTGCCGACGCGAGCCTGCACCGGCACCTCGACCTTCGTGTTGCTGGACGGAGCCACCTGCACCTCGACCTGCGGCTGCACCTCGAGGCGCAGGTCGTCGGGGCTCGAATAGAGGACGACGTTGATCGGGTACGGGAGCTCGTTGCGTACCCACACGGGCAGATCGGCGCCCGCGCTGATCAGTTGGATGGTGCTCGGCGGCAGGATGCCGACCGCGGCGAGGGTCTGGGTCGTCGCGGCGCGGTGATCCGCGATCGCGGTCGGCCAGGACGTCGGGTCGGTCTCGGCTGCAGCGCCGAGCCAGCCGTCGCCCAGCAGCTGCAGGATCGAGGCGCGCTCGGGGCCGGTGAGCAATGCGGAGTCATCGAGCACGGTCGCGAAGTCGGCGATCGCGGTCTCGTCCTCGAACAGAGCGGACGCCGCGGCCACCCGTGTGTCGTTCGGTGCGGCATCGGCCACCTCGACGGCGTGCGGCGTCGCGTCGACGAGTGCGTTGAGGCCGACGGGAACGACGCCGGGAGCCTGTGTCGCGGCGCGCAGTGACGTTCCCAGGCTGACGGGCGACCGGTCGGTGCCGCGGTCGAGGGTCACCAGCAGCGGCCGGCCGTCCGTCTCCTCCACCGCGAAGGCGAGGTACGCCGTGGCGGCGGTGAGCGAAGCGCCGCGCACCGCGGTGCCGAGCAGGGATGCCTTGTGCAGCGCTGCCGAGATGTCGGCGTCGTAGACCAGGAGGCCCGCTTCATCGCCGATGGAGCGCGCGGACACCGTTGCGCCGGTCGCGCCGCGCGTGGTCGCCGTGGAGGGGATCAGCGTCAGGGACGACACATCCTCGGAGACGAGCCCGCCGAGGTCATCCACGACCTCGGGGGTGGTCGTGCCGGTGGCCGGCCAGTACATCGCCGTCCGGGTCGCATCGACGTCGAGGAGTTCGGCGAGCGAAGGGTAGGCCGGACCCGTCGCGGACGGCGTGGGCGTAGGGGTCGGCGAGGCATCCGGCGAGGCGGTCGGGGTGGCGGTGGAGGGCGGGAAGTTCGAGGCGGTCATGTACGCCTGCAGTGACGTCGGCTGCTGCGGCCGGGATTGACCGGCTTGCAGCTGCACCGCCACGTCGGCGTCGCCGAACTGGAGGGCGAAGCGGGTGTTGGTGAGCGCCTCGTAGTGCTCCAGCCAGGCCGAGGCACTGGTGGGGGCGGACGTGCCCAGCACGCGGATGGACGCAAGGATCGCGGGATCGACGGCGAGGATCGCGTCCGTGCCGGTGACGGCGTTGAGCTGGGCGGTGAGGGAGCCGTCGGGTGCGGTGAGTTCGCTCAGCTCGGCGGCGGTGAGCAGCCCGCCGGTGAGCGGACCCGCTGTGATCGGCACGACCACGCCGATGCCGACCTGCGGGGCCGCGTCATCGGGAACGATCAGCGCGCTCGTCGAGAACACCGTGCCGGTCGGGCCGGGATAAGACGCGACGAGGGGATACACGCCGGGAGCGCGCCCGACCAGTGCGGGACTGTCGGCGGCGACCTGGATGCCGCGGGTCTCCTCCGACTGGGCCGGGACGGGCGGCAGGTCGGTCGAGCCGATCATCGGGAGCTCGACGGTGGGGGTCTGCGTGGCGAGCCAGGCGGCCAGCGCGGCACGATCCGCGAAGGCCGCGTCGCCCAGTGAGAGCGTCACGTGCGCGGCGGATGCCTCGGCCACCGTGTCGTTCTGCAATGTCAGGGCGACGCTGAGGGTGTCGCCCGGCCGTACCACTCCGTTGGACACGGGCGACAGGGTGAACGTCGTGGTTCCCGTCGGCGAGGTCGGTGAGGGGGACGGCGTCGCTGCCGAAGCGGCGGAGGTCGCGGGGGCGACAGCGAGGATCGCGGCGACGACGACCGCGCTGATCCGGGCACGAAGGCGGCCGCGCGAAGCGGGCGCAATCTGCCGGGGCGCGGAGGTTCGGGGGGAGTTCACGGTCATGTAGGCATCTGCTCCTGTGCGATTCATGACCGCACGATCAGCAGCGAGTCTACGGTTCGCGCCTTGGAGGCCCCTGGTCCCACGCTGGTGGGCGCGGCGGGATCCGTCGCCGGTGTTTGAATGGTTCCGTGCTTGCCGACCCCTCACCCGACCTCTGTCGTGCTCTTGCCGACGACCTGCGCGCCGTCGACTTCACGTCGGCTGCACTCCGGCAGCAGTGGGGTCCGGTCGCGGATGACGCCATCGTGCGCGGCTTGCGCGCCGTGGCGCTGCGGGCGCTCGGCACCCAGCAGGATGCGCGCGCCGTGCTTGCGCGACTGTTCGTACTGGGCATTCCGCAGTCCGCCGCCGCCGTCGCCGCTGCACTCCCCCGCACCGGCGTCGCCGGGCTTCAGGCCCTCGGCGTGGCGCAGGCCGAGGGCGACGACATCCGTCCCCTCGCCCTGATCCGGCCGCAGTCGTTCGCCGACGACCTGGGCGACGGCGAATGGTGGATCGCCAGCGACCTCGACGAAGCCGCCGTGGGCGGGCCGCTGCCCGAAGACCACGTGCTCGGCGTCGGCGGGGCCTCGCTGACGCTGGCCGCGCTGCAACTGCCCACTCCCGCGGCGACCGCGCTGGACCTCGGCACCGGCTGCGGCATCCAGGCCCTGCGCGCCCGCCGGTCGACCGCGCACGTCGTGGCCACCGACATCTCGCAGCGCGCCCTGCACCTCACCCGCCTTAACGCGCTGCTCAACGGCGTCGATGGCATCGAGGTGCGTTTCGGCAGCATGTTCGAGCCGGTCGTCGGTGAGCGGTTCGACCGCATCGTGTCCAACCCGCCGTTCGTGATCACCCCTCGCGCCGAGGGGGTGCCCGCCTACGAGTACCGCGACGGCGGCATGGTCGGCGACGGCCTCGTCGAGGCGTTCACGCACGGCGTCGGCGAGCATCTGAGCACCGGCGGCGTGGCGCAGTACCTCGGCAACTGGGAGACCCGCGACGGCATCGACGGACTCGATCGGGTGCGCGGCTGGGTCGAGGCTGCACCCGTGCCGCTGGATGCCTGGGTGATCGAACGCGAGGTGCTGGACCCGCTGGCGTACGCCGAGCTGTGGATCCGCGACGGCGGAACGCTGCCCGGCAGCCCGGAGTTCACGCACCTCGTGGAGGCGTGGCTCGACGACTTCGCCGCGCGCGGCGTCACCGCGATCGGCTTCGGCTACGTCCTGCTTCGGCGGCCACCATCCGGCGACGCGCCCACCCTCGCCCGGTACGAGCGCGTCGGGCAGAGCCTCGGCGAGGGGCCGCTCGGCACCCACCTCGCGGAGGCCCTGGCCGCCCACGATCGACTCGCGCTGATGGATGACGCGGCGGTCGCGGCATCCGTCCTGACCGTCTCGTCCGATGTCACCGAGGCGCGCCATCACATGCCGGGGGTTGCGGATCCGAGCGTCATCGAGCTGCGTCAGGGCGGCGGATTCGCCCGCACCCTGACGAGCGATCCGGCACTCGCGGCGCTGGTCGGCGCGAGCGACGGCGACCTGACCGTCGGCGTGCTGATCGGTGCGATCGCCGATCTGCTGGAAGTGGATGCCGCGGCCCTCCGCGCCGACCTCCTCCCCCGCGTGCGCGAACTCCTCTTCACCGGATTCCTGCACTTCGCCTGACCTGATCGCCCACGCGACGCTCGGTAGGCTGGAACCCATGCTCAACATGGCCGAAGGTCTCGCGCGCCTGGACGCCCTGACCCGATCACCGGTCGTGGCGGCACTGGGTCGTGCCTTCGCCGATGCCGGACATGAACTCGCGATCGTCGGCGGCCCGGTCCGCGATGCACTGCTCGGTCGGCCGGTCAACGACCTCGACTTCACGACGGACGCGCGTCCCGACCAGATCCTGCGCCTCGTCAAGCCGATCAGCACGGCGCAGTGGGACATCGGCCGGGACTTCGGCACGATCGGCGCCCGCATCGCCGGCGAGCAGGTCGAGGTCACCACCTTCCGGGCCGACAGCTACGACGGACTCACCCGCAAGCCCACAGTGGAGTTCGGCGACACGCTCGAGGCCGACCTCGCCCGCCGCGACTTCACCGTGAACGCGATGGCGCTGCGCGTCCCCGGTCGCACCCTCGTCGACCCGACCGGCGGCGTCGAAGACCTCGTCGCCCGCGTCCTGCGCACGCCCGCAGACCCCGCCGTCAGCTTCGGCGACGACCCGCTGCGGATGCTGCGCGCCGCACGCTTCAGCGCGCAGCTCGGGTTCGACGTCGATGACGCGACGGTCGAGGCCATGACCGCGCTCCGCGAAACGCTCGCGATCATCAGCCCGGAGCGCATCCAGGGCGAGCTCGTGCGGCTGCTGCAGACCGACGATCCCGTGCGCGGCATCCGTCTCCTCGTCGACACCGGACTCATGGCCGAGTTCCTGCCCGAGGTGCCGGCACTGCGCCTCGAGGTCGACGAGCACCACCACCACAAAGACGTCTACGAGCATTCCCTCACCGTGCTGCGCCAGGCGATCGAGCTCGAACAGGAACGCAACCCCGGCGCGGCCCCCGATGTGGCGCTGCGCATCGCGGCGCTGCTGCACGACATCGGCAAGCCGGCCACCCGCAAGCTCGAGCCCGGCGGTGCGGTCACGTTCCACCACCACGACGTCAAGGGCTCGCGGATGGCGCGCAAGCGGTTGCAGGCGCTGCGCTTCGATTCCGATACGACCTCGTCGGTGAGCCAGCTCATCGAGCAGCACCTGCGGTTCTTCGGCTATGCGGAGGGCGCCTGGACCGACTCCGCGGTGCGCCGGTACGTGCGGGATGCCGGACCCGAGCTCGAGCGCCTGCACATCCTCACGCGTGCCGACGTGACGACGCGCAACAAGCGCAAGGCATCGCGCCTCGCTCACGCCTACGACGACATCGAGGAGCGGATCGCCGTCCTGCGCGAGCAGGAGGAGTTGGACGCGATGCGCCCGGAGCTCGACGGCAACCGCATCCAGGAGGTTCTCGGGATCCCGCCGGGGCGCGAGGTCGGCGAGGCGTACCGCTTCCTGCTCGATCTGCGTCTGGACGCCGGCATCCTCGGTGCCGATGAGGCCGAGCGCCGCCTGCGCGAGTGGTGGTCTGCCCGCGGTTGAGGGCCGCTTCACCCGCTGCGCTGTGACCGGCGGATCTACACTTGACGCGTCCACTCCTTCGACCCGATCGGAGAACGAGTGTCCTCGCCCTGGTCGCAGCGCCGCGACGTGTCTCCCGAGACCTCACGGCTGCTGATCGAGCGCGCGCACGAGGAGTTCGTGGGGGGCAACCACGCCGACCAGCGGCTGGGGGACGTCAGGCCCCTGATCCGCGACTCGTGGCGCAGGTCCAGGGCCGGCCTGGTCGGCGCTGACACCGCGCCGCCCCTGGACCTCGCTGCAGCAGAACTCGAGGAGTACCGTCGCGCGCACCCGCTCGCCTCGGTCATGGACATGATCAGGGGACTGCTGCTTCCCGGCGACGCGCGGGAGTCGGGAGTCGTGGTCGCCGTCGGCGACGCGGCCGGACGCCTGCTGTGGGTCGAGGGCGACCATGGCGTGCGTGCCCTGACGGCAGACCTCGGCTTCGTCGAGGGCGCGAACTGGTCGGAAGGCGCGGTCGGCACCGCGGCACCCGGCACCGCCCTCACCCTCGGTCGCTCGGTGCAGATCCACGGCGCGGAGCACTTCAACCGTCTCGTGCAGCCGTGGTCGTGCACGGCGGCGCCGGTGCACGATCCCGAGACCCGTCGGATCCTCGGCGTGATCGATGTGACCGGCGGCGTCGAGGCCGTGACGCCGCAGGCTCAGCTGCTGGTGGATGCCGCGGCCCGGGCGATGGAGGGTGAACTCCTGGTCGCGCGGCTGCGGGCCCGCGCCGAACCGTCACCGCCTCGGCGGCGCACCGCCCGCCCACGGGAGGCGACGCGCACGACGCTGCGAGTGCTCGGTCGAGACCGGGCCCTGCTGGAGACGGCCTCCGAGGGCGTGGAAACGGTGGTGGAACTCACCGCCCGACACGCGGAGATCCTCCTCATGCTCGCGGTCCATCGACAGGGACTGTCGGCCGAGCGTCTCGGTGAACTGGTCTACGGCGGACCCGATGCGGTCGACACCCTGCGGCCGGAAATCGTTCGACTGCGCCGGGTGCTGGCATCCCATGCACCCGGAGTCGTGCCGGAGTCTCGGCCGTACCGGCTCGCGGCCGCGCTGGAGACGGACGCACAGCATGTGCTCTCACTGCTGGATCGCGGCGCGCATCGGGTCGCACTCGCCGCGTACCGCGGTCCCGTGCTGCCCGAATCAGTCTCTCCCGGCGTCGAGCAGCTGCGTGAGGAGGTGCGTATCGCGCTGCGCGAGGCCCTCATGGCCGAGGCGAGGATCGATGTGCTCCTCGCCTTCGCCGACACGGCTGACGGTGCAGAAGACGGCGAGCTGCTCCGGCTGTGCCTGCAGGCGCTTCCGGCGCGCTCGCCGCGCCGCGCCGGACTCGTGGCCCGTATCGAGCGGCTCGAACAGGAATAGCCCCCGCAGAGCGGGGTACACCTTCCCCACTCCCCCCGGATGCGACTCCACGAGGACACGGGCGCAACGGAATGCAACGTTGCGCGGCCTAGCGTCGGGGCATCCGAGGCGGCCTCACCCGTCGCACCGCATGACCTGTCGAAGGAGACATCATGACCATCGTCGAAGAGGGCGTCTCGAGCGTGTACGCCGCCCCCAACACCCGCGGCGCCGTCGCCGACTACCGCTCGCGCTACGGCCACTACATCGGCGGCGAGTTCGTCGAGCCGGTGAAGGGCCAGTACTTCGAGAACATCAGTCCGGTCAACGGCAAGCCGTTCTGCGAGGTCGGCCGCGGCACCGTCGAAGACATCGACCGCGCGGTGGATGTCGCGTGGAAGGCGTTCGCGAGCTGGGGCAAGACCACCCCGGCCGAGCGGGCCAACATCCTCAACAAGATCGCCGACCGCATCGAGCAGAACCTCGAGCGCATCGCCGTCGCCGAGACGTGGGAGAACGGCAAGCCGGTCCGCGAAACCCTGGCCGCCGACATCCCGCTCGCCGTCGACCACTTCCGCTACTTCGCCGGGGTTCTGCGCGCGCAGGAAGGCTCGCTCAGCCAGCTGGACGAAGACACGGTGGCCTACCACTTCCACGAGCCGCTCGGCGTGGTGGGGCAGATCATCCCGTGGAACTTCCCCATCCTGATGGCCACCTGGAAGCTCGCCCCGGCGCTCGCCGCCGGCAACTGCGTCGTGATCAAGCCGGCCGAGCAGACGCCGGCATCCCTCCTCTTCCTCTTCGACATCATCGGCGACCTGCTCCCTGCCGGCGTCGTGAACATCGTCAACGGCTTCGGCATCGAGGCGGGGGCGCCGCTGGCGCAGCACAAGCGCATCCGCAAGGTCGCCTTCACCGGCGAGACCACCACCGGGCGCCTGATCATGCAGTACGCGTCGCAGAACCTGATCCCGGTGACTCTGGAACTCGGCGGCAAGAGCGCCAACGTCTTCTTCGAGGATGTCGCCCGCGACACCGAAGACAGCTATTACGACAAGGCGCTCGAGGGCTTCACGTTCTTCGCGCTGAACCAGGGCGAGGTGTGCACCTGCCCGTCGCGGGCGCTCATCCAGCGGTCCATCTATGACCGCTTCCTCGGTGACGGCCTCGACCGCGTGGCGAAGATCGTGCAGGGCAATCCGCTCGATCCGGCGACGATGATCGGTGCACAGGCCTCGAACGACCAGCTGGAGAAGATCCTCAGCTACATCGACATCGGCAAGCAGGGCGGGGCAAGACTGCTCGCGGGCGGCGAGCGGGTCGACCTCGGCGGAGATCTGAGTGGTGGGTACTACGTCGCCCCCACGGTGTTCGAGGGCACCAACGACATGCGGATCTTCCAGGAGGAGATTTTCGGTCCGGTCGTCTCGGTGACCTCCTTCGACGACTTCGCCGACGGCATTTCCATCGCCAACGACACGCTCTACGGTTTGGGAGCCGGCGTCTGGAGCCGTTCGGGCGACATCGCATACCGCGCCGGACGGGCCATCGAGGCGGGGCGCGTCTGGACGAACACCTACCACCAGTACCCCGCCCATGCGGCGTTCGGCGGATACAAGCAGTCCGGTATCGGGCGCGAGAACCACCTCAAGATGCTCGATCACTACCAGCAGACGAAGAACCTGCTCGTGTCGTATGCCGACGGAGCCATGGGCTTCTTCTGATCCCGACCTGTCCCACCCCACCCCCCCCGATCGCGAGACTGCACAGGGGCATCGAGACTGCGGGCACTACCCGCAGTCTCGACCGCCCGGTGCAGTCTCGCGGTCATTCGAGCGCCCGAGGAGTACGTATGGAACACACGCAGACCCATCGCCGCGTGGAACTGACGGATGCCGCGGCATCCCTCCTGCGGGACCTCACGCTCGTCCACGGACCCCTGATGTTCCACCAGTCGGGCGGCTGTTGCGACGGCAGTGCGCCGATGTGCTTCCCCGTCGGGATGTTCCTCACCGGACCCGGCGACGTGCACCTCGGCACCTTGACTGCGATCGGGTTGGACCCGATCGAGGTCTATATCTCGGCGGCGCAGTTCGAGTACTGGAAGTACACCCACCTCACGATCGACGTCGTCCCCGGCCGTGGTGCCGGCTTCTCGGTCGAGGGCCCGACGGGCAACCGCTTCCTCATCCGCTCCCGCATGCTCGATGACGCGGAGTTGGACTTCTTCGGCCTGGGCCCGCGGTAGTTGTGCGAGAACGTCGTCGGCGACGCAGGTATCACCGGCTGGCTCTGCGCCCTCCTCCCCGAGGACGCGGACTCGACCGCGCGCTCCGCCTATTGACTAGCCTTCTGGTGTGGTGAATACTCTCACGGTACGATCAACCCAGATGAAGGAACACCGTATGTCGACGTATCTCATCACCAGCACCCCGGCGCATGGGCACATCATGCCGCTGCTCCAGATCGCCCGCCACCTCGTCGACCAGGGGGACGAGGTGCGGTTCCTGACCTCCCGTCGCTACGCAGACAGTGTCCGGGCCAGCGGCGCGACCTTCGTCGCGCTGCCCGCGGAGGCGGACGTCGACCTCGACGACGCGGATGCCGCGTTCCCCGCCCGCGTCGGCCTGCGCGGGCCGGCGGCGCTGCGGTTCGATATGCTCAACCTCTTCCTGCGTCCTGCCTCCGCGCAGTTCGCGGCGGTGCGCGCCGAACTAGCGGCGTGGCCGGTGGATGCCGTGCTCACCGAGCCGCTGTTCATCGGTGCCGCGCTGCTGAATCGGATGCCGCGTGCCGAGCGCCCGCCTGTGGTGGTGCTGGGCATCTTCCCGCTCGGCATCGCCGATCCCGATGTCGCCCCGTTCGGGCTGGGGATCGCGCCGCTGCCCGGACCGATCGGCCGGCTCCGCAATTCGCTGCTGTCGACGGTGGCCGTGAAGGTCATCTTCGGCCCGATCCAGCGCGAAGCCGACGCGCTCAGTCGCCGCGAACTCGGGCAGCCGCTGGGCCGGTTCTTCCTGGACTGGCACAGCGCAGCGGATGCCGTGATCCAGTTCACCGTCGCCGGCTTCGAGTATCCGCGCCCCACCCTTCCCGCCACCGTGCACTTCGTCGGGCCGCTGCGTCCCGGCGCGAGCACCGCGCGACGCCCCGCCTGGTGGGCCGACCTGGAGGCCGATCGACCCGTCGTCCATGTGACCCAGGGAACGATCGCCAACACCGACTTCGAGCAGCTCGTGCTGCCGACGATCCGCGGCCTGGCCGACCGCGATGTGCTCGTTGTGGTCGCCACTGGCGGCCGCGCCCTGCCGGAGCCGGCCGAAGGCCTCCCCGACAACGTCCGCGTCGCGGACTACCTCCCGTACGACCAGCTCCTGCCGCTCGTCGATGTGATGGTCACGAACGGCGGGTACGGCGGGGTGCAGCAGGCGCTCGCCCACGGTGTGCCCCTCGTGGTCGCCGGTCAGACCGAGGACAAGGTCGAGGTCTCGGCCCGCGTGGGATGGAGCGGCACGGGGCTGAACCTGCGCACCAACCGTCCCACTGCAGCGCAGGTCGCGGCCGCGACCGACCGTGTGCTGCGTGAGGACTCCTTCCGCGCGCGGGCCGGAGTGCTGGCCGCGGAGATCGCCGCGGCATCCGCTCTGGAGGGTGTGAGCACGGTCCTGCAGGGCCTCGGGTCCGCGGGCGAGGCTTCGACGGACCCCGTTGCAGGCACCCAGACCCATCGCGCGTGAGTTTCGGTCTCATTACGAATCGCGAAGATGCTTGGCGCGAGAGGGTGCCGGGATAAGGATTGCCGACAGAGTTGCGCGACTGAGACGCAACCGGCTCCATACAGCGGAGGAAGCACTATGTCACTGCACCACAATCGGCGTGGCCGTCTCGGTCTCGCCATCGGCGCCATCGGGGTTTCGGCCCTCCTTCTGGCCAGCTGCTCCGGCGGCGGCGGGGGCACGGAATCCGGCGGCGGAGACGCCTCGGGCGACCCGATCGTCGTCGGCACGACCGACAAGGTCACCACGCTCGACCCGGCCGGTTCGTACGACAACGGCTCGCTCGCCGTTCAGACCCAGGTCTTCCCGTACCTGGTCAACACCGACTACAACAGCAACGAGGTCGTTCCCGACCTCGCCGAGTCGGCCGAGTTCACCTCGCCGACCGAGTACACGGTCAAGCTCCCCGCAGGCCTCAAGTGGGCCAACGGCAACGACCTGACCTCTGCGGACGTCAAGTTCTCGTTCGACCGCAACATCGCGATCGCCGACCCGAACGGCGCCTCCAGCCTGCTGTACAACCTCGATTCGGTCGCGACGCCGGATGACACCACCGTGGTCTTCACGCTGAAGACGGCCAACGACCAGGTGTTCCCGTTCATCCTGACCAGCTTCCCCGGCGCCATCGTCGACGACGAGGTGTTCGACGCCACGGCGCTCACCGCCGACCAGGACATCGTCGACGCCAACGCGTTCGGCGGCCCGTACGCGATCACGTCGTGGGACTTCAACAAGGCCGTCGAGTTCGTCCCGAACGAGAACTACAGCGGCCTGCTGGATGCCCCCGTCAACAGCGGTGTGATCCTGAGCTACTTCGCCGAGTCCTCGAACCTCAAGCTCGCGGTTCAGGAAGGCGATGTCGACGTCGCGTACCGCAGCCTGTCGGCCACGGACGTCGCCGACCTGCGCACCAACGACAAGGTCGCCGTCACCGACGGCCCCGGCGGCGAGATCCGCTACATCGTGTTCAACTTCGACACGCAGCCGTACGGCGCCACCACCCCTGAGGCCGACGCCGCCAAGGCGCTCGCCGTCCGTCAGGCCGTGGCCGACCTCGTCGACCGCGCGGAGATCGCCGACCAGGTCTACAAGGGCACCTACACCCCGCTGTACTCCTACGTTCCCGAGGGCTTCGCCGGTGCCACCGACGCGCTCAAGGGTCTGTACGGCGACGGCGACGGCGGCCCGGACGCAGACAAGGCCAAGGCGACCCTCGAGGCCGCGGGCGTCACGACGCCGGTCAAGCTGAGCCTGCAGTACAGCCCGGACCACTACGGCCCCTCCTCGGGTGATGAGTACGCCCTGGTGAAGTCGCAGCTCGAAGCAGACGGCCTCTTCGAGGTCGACCTGAAGTCGACCGAGTGGGTGCAGTACGCCAAGGATCGCACCTCGGACGTCTACCCGGCGTACCAGCTCGGCTGGTTCCCGGACTACTCGGACGCCGACAACTACCTGACCCCGTTCTTCCTGACGAAGAACTTCCTGGGCAACCACTTCAGCGACCAGCAGACGGAGGATCTCATCCTCCAGCAGGCCGTGGAGACCGACCCGGCGAAGCGCACGCAGGAGATCGAGGACATCCAGGCACGCGTGGCCGAGCTGCTCTCGACCGTGCCGCTGCTGCAGGGTGCACAGGTTGCGGTGAGCGGGACCGACGTCGACGGGGTCATCCTCGACGCGTCGTTCAAGTTCCGCTTCGCTCCCCTTGAGAAGTAGCGAATGAGCTCGATGGGGCGGCCTGCATGTCGGGCCGTCCCATCGGCATCCGCGCTTCCGGGCACCGAGCACCCCACAGTTAGGCCCCACCCATGACGTCCAGCGAAGTCGCGTCCGTCGAACAGCCACCACCGATGCTGGCACGCCGCCGCCCCTCCAGCGGGGGAACGCTGGGCAGGTACCTGTTGGTGCGGTTCCTGCTCATCATTCCGACGGTGTTCATCCTCGTCACGCTGGTGTTCTTCCTGATCCGCCTGACCGGCGATCCGATCACGGCGGCCCTCGGAGGACGCCTGCCCGCGGATCAGCTGCAGGAGCGCATCCACGAGGCGGGCTATGACCGGCCCGTGTTCGTGCAGTACATCGAGTACCTGGGCCAGATCTTCACCGGCAACTTCGGCACCAGCCTCACCGACAACCGGCCCGTCACCGAGGTCCTCATCAACTACGGGACGGCGACGCTCGAGCTCGTCATCTACGCGATGCTCGTCGCACTCATCGTGGGGCTTCCGCTCGGCATGGTCGCCGCAGCGAAGCGGGATCGCCCCGCGGATGCCGGACTGCGTGTCGGCGCCATCCTCTTCTACGCGACCCCGGTGTTCTTCGCCGGCCTCGTCGCCAAGCTCGTGTTCTCGGTCTGGCTCGGCTGGTTCCCGGTCAGCGGCCGCGCGAGCGTCCGCACGGAGATCGCCCTCAATCGGGACGGCGGAACGGGTCTCTACCTCATCGATGCCATCGCATCCGGCAACCCGGCGTACGTGCAGGACGTTCTCCTGCACGCCGTGCTCCCCGCGATGACGCTGGGTCTGGTGACGGCGGGCATCTTCCTCCGGCTCGTCCGGACGAACGTCATCGGCACGCACAACATGCCGTACATCGACGCCGCTCGCTCCCGCGGCATCAGCGAATACCGCCTCGTGCGCAAGCACGCGTACAAGCCGGCGCTCATCCCGATCGTCACCGTCATCGGCCTCCAGGTCGCGCTCCTGCTCGGCGGCGCGGTGCTGACGGAGACGACCTTCGAATGGCAGGGGCTCGGCTTCCAGCTCACGAAGTACCTCGCCTCGCGCGACTTCGTCGCCGTGCAGGGCATCGTGGCGCTGATCGCCATCATCGTGGCGCTGACCAACTTCTTCGTCGACGTCATAGCCGCGTTCCTCGACCCGAGGGTGAGGTACTGACATGGCGAAGCGTCGTCTGCGCGATCGTCTCCCCGTCGTCCATCAGCTTCGCCAAAGCGTCGGCCTGCAGCGCGGGATGCTCGTGGCCGGTCTCGTCCTCGCGGCGATCTTCCTCGTGCTCGCAGTCTTCGCCCCGTGGATCGCGCCGTACCGCTACAACCAGCTGCGGGGGCCGGACGGCAACTTCGGTGCCCAGCAGCCGCCCAGCGCCGAGCACTGGCTCGGCACGACCGTCGGCGGGTACGACGTGCTCTCGCGAGCGATCTGGGGCGCCCAGACGGCACTGCTGGTCATCGTCGTCGCCCTCATCGCGTCCGTGTTCATCGGCATCCTCATCGGTCTCGTCTCGGGCTACCTGAGCGGATGGGTCGACCGCGTGCTCGTGGTCATCGCCGACGCGATCTACGCGTTCCCGACGCTGCTGCTGGCGATCGTCGTCGCCATCGCCATCAGCGGAGGGCAATCGGGCCTCTGGCCGGGCGTCATGGCCGCCGCGATCTCGATCACGGTCGTCTTCATCCCGCAGTACTTCCGGGTCGTGCGCTCTGAGGTCGTGCGGATCAAATCAGAGGCGTTCGTCGAGTCCGCCAAGGTGATCGGCGCCTCGACGCCCCGCATCATGTTCGTCCATGTGCTGCGCAACGCGACGCGCTCGCTGCCGCTCATCGTCACCCTGAACGCGTCGGAGGCCATCTCGACGCTCGCCGCTCTCGGCTTCCTCGGGTTCGGCATCGAGCCGACGGCCGCCGCCGAGTGGGGATACGACCTGAAGGCCTCGATCGGCGACGTCTCCGCCGGAATCTGGTGGACCGCGATTCCCCCGGGTGTGGCGATCCTGCTGACGATCCTCGGGATCACCCTCATCGGCGAGAGCCTGAACGACCTGGCCGACCCCCGCTTGCGGGCCCGTCGTCGCGCCGTGAGCCAGACGCCCGCCGACGCCGTCGCCGCGACCCAGCCGGTATCACGCGAATTCATGGGAGAGGTGGAGTGATGGCCGCCGTGCCCGCAGCATCCGAGCAGCTCGCGGTGGACATCCGCGACCTCGATGTCACGTTCGCGACGGACGGCGGTGACGTCCGCGCGGTGCGCGGCGTGACACTCGACGTTCGACGCGGCGAAGTGCTCGCGATCGTCGGCGAGTCCGGCAGCGGAAAGACCGTCACCGCCCGCACGATCCTGGGGCTGCTGCCCGAGACGGCGCTGCTGGAGGGGACCGTCGTCCTCGATGGCACCGACATCGTGGGCCTCGGCAAGGACGAGCTGCGCCGGGTGCGCGGCACGAAGGCCGCGATGATCTTCCAGGAGCCCTCAACCGCCCTCAATCCGGTCTTCACGGTGGGCTGGCAGCTTGCGGAAGGTCTGCGCGCCCACGGGAAGTACACGAAGTCGCAGGCGCGGACGCGTGCGATCGAGATGCTGCGTCGCGTCGGCATCCCAGAACCGGACAAACGGGTCGACGACTATCCGCACCAGTTCTCGGGCGGCCAGAAGCAGCGGATCGTCATCGCGACGGCGCTCGCCCTCGAGCCGACCGTGATCATCGCGGACGAACCGACGACCGCGCTCGATGTCACGGTGCAGGCGGAGATCCTCGACCTGCTGCGCAGGCTGCGCGATGAGGACAACACCGCCATCGTGCTGATCACCCACAACATGGGCGTCGTCGCCGACCTCGCCGACCGGGTCGCCGTGATGCTGGACGGCGAGATCGTCGAGACCGCGACGGCGACCGAGCTGTTCTCGGCTCCGCAACACGAGTACACGCAGAAGCTGCTCGCCGCCGTCCCGCGCCTGACCATCGCCGATCGGCAGCTCGCCGCATCGCCCACCGCGGTCGCGCCTGTGGTTGCGGCGGACGAGCTCGTCATCGAATACGCCGGACGCTTCGGACGCTCCGCGTTCCGCGCCGTCGACCGCGTGAGTTTCACGATCGCCCCGGGCGAGGTGCTCGGGCTGGTCGGCGAGAGCGGATCGGGGAAGACGACCATCGGTCGAGCCATCGCGGGACTCACGCCCGTCGCGGGCGGATCGCTGCAGGTGCTCGGCACCGAGATGCTCGGGGTGAAGGAACGCGACTTCCGCAAGCGCCGCAAAGAGCTCGGCTTCGTCTTCCAGGACCCCGCCACCAGCTTCAACCCGCTGCTGACGATCGCGCAGAACGTCGCCGAGCCGTTGATCGTCCATGGCGGGGCCAAGGATGCCGCGGCGGCACGCCCGAAGGTCGACGACCTCCTCGAGTCGGTGCAACTGCCCCGTGCGTTCGGTGACCGATTCCCGCACGAGCTGTCCGGCGGGCAGCGGCAGCGCGCCTCACTGGCGCGAGCGATCGCCCTGGATCCGAAGCTGCTGATCGCGGACGAGCCGACCAGCGCGCTGGACGTCTCGGTGCAGGCGCGCGTGCTGGAGCTGTTCGCCGAGCTTCAGGAGCGCTTCGGATTCGCGACCCTGTTCATCACGCACGATCTGGCCGTGGTCGACATGCTCGCCCACCGCATCGTGGTGCTGCACAAGGGCGAGATCGCCGAAGAGGGTACTACCGCGAGCGTGCTGGGGAATCCGCAGGATCCGTACACCCGTCGCCTCATCGCGTCGCTGCCGGTGCCGGACCCGCTCGAACAGGCGGCTCGCCGGGAGCTCTGGCGCAGCACGCGCCAGTAGCACCTCGACCCCGCTGGTCTGGTGAGAACCGGTCCGGCGCGGGAGGATGGCGTCACGGCGAGGCGGGAGCGAGGAGGCGCGGTGTCAGAACACGACGATCGCGCCGCGCGCACCGACGGTGCGGGCGGCGGCGCTGCGGAGACGGGCGACGCGGCGTCCACGCTGGAAAGCCTGGCCTCGGCCGAGCGGGTGAAGGCGTTCACCGACGCCGTCGTCGCGATCGCCATGACCCTGCTGATTCTGCCGCTGCTCGACACCATCAGCGATGCAGCCGCCCAGAAGCTGACCACACTCGACTGGCTGCAGGAGAACTCGGCGGCCCTGATCGTCTTCGTGCTGAGCTTCGTGATCATCGCGAACTTCTGGGTGAGTCATCACCGGCTGTTCGCCCGTGTCGACCTGGTGTCGAACGGTCTGCTCTGGATCACGATCGCGTGGATGCTCACGATCGTGTGGTTGCCGGTCGCGACCGCGATGACAGGGCAGATGGACACCGATCCGCTCCAGGAGGTGCTGTACATCGGCACGATGGCACTCAGCAGCACGTTGCTCCTGGTCGCCCGGCTGTATCTGCGCGCGCACCCCGAGTTGCACAGCATCCCGCCCGACCGGCTGCGTCGCGGGCTCCTCGCGGACGTGATCATCCCGGTGATGTTCCTGGTGTGCCTGGTGGTCGCGGTCGCGTCGCCCGTGATCAGCTACTCCGCGCTCTTCCTGATGTTCCTGGTCGTGCCGATTCATCGCGTCGCGCTGGGAGTGCTGGGTCGGCGGGAGCGCGGAGCCGATTCGGTGACTCAGCGGTAGAGCAGGGTGAAGCCGCCGAGCTGGATGAACAGCCACACGGCGACGAACAGCACGGTGATGACGATGGTGATCACGGGCATCCCTCGACGCAGCCTGCGACCCTCGGCGGCGACGCCGGGCGGCGGTCGCAGCGACGCGGTCGGGGCGGAGAAGGGCAGAGCGGATGCCGCGGCCGGACCTGCCGCATCCGTCGGGCCGACAGCGCGGCCGATCCGCGCGCGGGCTGCGGCCTCCGTCTCGAGCCGCTCGTCCCGCCAGCGGCCCCACTGCGCGAGCTTGTCCAGCAGCGCGCCCACGACCGAGAACAACCAGGCCCATGTCGCCGGATCGAGCGTGGAGAAGTCGCGCTTGGCGTAGAGGAACAGCCAGTCGTCCACGATTTCGACGTCCATCGCGGCGGCGTTGTCGATGAAGCGGGCCATGATGTCGGGCGTGAAGAGGTAGAGGGCATCGCCTTCGTACCCGCGCGGCGAGTACAGCGCGAAGCTCTTGTCGAAGTCGCCTTCCAGGCTCAGACGCTGATCGCGATCGAACGGGATCGGCAGGTTCGAGCCGAAGAGGCTGTTGTTGCTGAGGGCGTCCAGCACGATGTGCGGCAGCGGGACGTCGAGCCTGACGGCGACGTACCCCCAGCGGTGAGTCGTGCGGTTCTTCCCCGAGCCGGTCGTGTACCGGTAGTTGCCGAACTCGACGAAGCGCGGCTTGGTGCCGCGCACCAGGTCGACAGCCTGTCGTCCGCCGCCCTGGCCGAAGATCATCCCCGGCAAGGACGGATCATTCAGGACCGGGACATAGGTCATGCCGTTGGCGCGCGCGAACCTGTCGAGCCGGTACCGGCGGACGCCCACGCCCCCGCGGAAGCGGAGCAGTCGCCACCCGAGGTATCCGACGACGAGCGCGATGAGGACGACCGGAAGGAAGGTCGTCAGCCGCGGCCCGGTGCCGCTGGCGCCGAAGCTGGTGGTGCCGATCACCGAGGTCGCGACCGAGATGAAGACGAAGAGGAACAGCACCACGGCGAACACGGTGGCGGCGGCCGTGACGAGGCCGCCTGCGGAGCCGGGGCCGCCCTGTGCCCGCAGGCGACGCGTGTACTCCTGCACGGCAGCCCGATCCACGGGCTCGACCAGCGGTGTCGGATCGAACGAGGAGACGGTCCCGCTCAACGGTTCACCTCGTCGGCGTCCCAGGTGAGGGCTGTGCCCTCGCGAACGGGTGAGGTCTCGAGGCGCTCGTCGGCCTGCAGGGCGCGGATCAGCTCGGAGCTGCCGCCCACGATCGTCGAGTCGTAGTCGATCTCGGACACCATCACCCACGCACGGTCGGCGGGCCAGATGAGGTTGGGTGACTCGGCATCCGGGGCGAGCCCCTCGGTCCCGCTCTCGCCGCCGGCCCACGGAACCTGGCGAATCCAGTCGGTGTCCGTCAATTCGGAGATCCCTCCGCGGAACAGGAGGTAGTCGCGACCCGGGAGCCGCAGGCGCTCACCGCGCGAGATCTCGTCCGAGAGGATGCCGGGTTGCCAGGTCGGGCGCCCGAGCACTGTATTGAAGGAGTCATGGATGCTGCGACCCAGCATCGTGTTGTGCTGGTCGTACATCGCGGCCTCCGCCGCGCGCCGTGCGCCGTCGTCAGGGCCGTCGGTATCGGTGTCGCCACCGGTACCGATCTGGAAGAAGGTCCGCGACGGCGTCTCGCCGAAGAAGCCGACGAGTCCGCCCCATCCCTCCCACACCGCGACGAACCCGTCATCCGGTGTCGAGGTGTGGGCGACCAGGTGCTGCGCGGCCGCCGCCACGAGGTCGCCATCGAGGTTGCCCTCGGGCGGAGCGTCGTACTGTCGGCCGTCAGGTGCGATCGTCTGCTGCCATCCGGTGGCGTCCATGGGCGTGCGCACGATGCGGCCCCACTGCGCGGAGGCGTGCAGCGTGGTGCCGAACGCGCTCGCCGCTTCGCGCCATGTGGTCGGGGCGTACTGCATCCCGGCGCTGAGTCGTTGACGGTCGCGCTCCGGCATGCGCACCCACTCCTCTGCGGAGGGCACCGGCCGATCCGGCAGCCAGGCGACATGCGGGCGGTGGAAGATGCGGATGTACGCAGGGAACCCCCGCGGCACCATGTCGTGCATCGTGCCGCGCCAGGGATCGTCGAGACCCTCGCGGATCCATTCGCCGTACCCGACCTCATCCGTCCACTCCATGTCGCCACGCTACCCGCCGACGATCCCGGAGCATGCGGATTGGGGCCCGGATCAGGCATCCGCTACACTATGAAGGTTGTCCGGTGGCGGCCCAGCCCGCGTAAGTCCAGGATGACGTGCACACACCCTCCTGCTCCCGGGAAATGCCCGGCAGCCGTTCTAGTCCGAAGGAGGTGGGTTAGTGACGCACCAGTACGAACTCATGGTCATTCTGAACCCTGAGATCGATGAGCGAACTGTGGCCCCGAGCCTCGACAAGTTCCTCAAAGTCATCACGAACGATGGTGGCTCGATCGAAAAGGTCGACGTGTGGGGCAAGCGCCGTCTCGCGTATGAGATCCAGAAGAAGAACGAGGGCATCTACGCCGTCGTCAACTTCACCGCTACGAGCGAGGCCACTCAGGAACTCGACCGTCAGCTGAAGCTCAACGAGCAGATCATGCGCACCAAGGTCCTTCGCGCAGAAGAGGCCATCGCGCAGGTCGCCGCCGAGCAGAAGCGCTCCGAGGAGAAGGCCGCCCGCAAGGCTGCCCGTCCCGCCAAGCCCGCTGCGAAGCTGGACGCGTAACCCTCATGGCCGGCGAGACGATCATCACCGTCGTGGGAAACCTCACGGCTGATCCTGAGCTGCGCTACACGCAGGGTGGACTCCCCGTCGCGAACTTCACGATCGCGTCGACGCCCCGCAACTTCGACCGTCAGGCGAACGAGTGGAAGGACGGCGAAGCGCTGTTCCTCCGCGCGTCGGTCTGGCGCGAGTTCGCGGAGCACGTCGCCGGCTCGCTGACGAAGGGCTCCCGTGTCGTCGCGACCGGTCGCCTGAAGCAGCGGTCCTACGAGACGAAGGAAGGCGAAAAGCGCACTTCCATCGAGCTCGAGGTCGATGAGATCGGTCCCTCGCTGCGGTACGCGACGGCTCAGGTCACGCGTGCGGCATCCAGCGGTGGCGGCGGCGGACAGCCCCGTGGCCAGGTTGCCGACGAGCCGTGGTCGACCCCCGGGTCGGCCGCACCGGCAGCTGCTGCCGGCGGCGCCGACGCATGGAGCGCCCCGGGCGCTTACGGCGACGACACCCCGTTCTGATTCACAGATTTCGGATGCTGCATTCTGAGCGCTTGCGCTGAGCCGCGGCATCCGAGCACATACCCAAGGAAGAAAACATGGCTGGAAAGTCGAGCGGCGACCGCCGCAAGCCCCGCGCCAAGGGTGGCAAGAACGCCGCCCCGGCGAAGGCGATCCGTGTTGGCGTCATTGACTACAAGGACGTCCCCACGCTTCGCAAGTTCATCTCGGAGCGTGGGAAGATCCGCGCCCGTCGTATCACCGGTGTCTCGGTGCAGGAGCAGCGTCTGATCGCCCGTGCGATCAAGAACGCGCGCGAAATGGCGCTCCTGCCTTACGCCGGCGCTGGCCGCTAAGGAGCCCTCATGTCGAAGCTGATTCTCACGAACGAGGTCGCTGGGCTCGGTAGCGCCGGTGACGTCATCGAGGTCAAGAACGGGTACGCCCGCAACTACCTCATCCCCCAGGGCTACGCAGTGGCCTGGACCCGCGGTGGCGAGAAGCAGGTTGCGTCGATTCGCGCAGCCCGCGAGGCGCGCGCGATCCACGACCACGATGAGGCCCTTGCCCTCAAAAACACCCTCGAGACCAACAAGGTCAAGCTTGCCGTCAAGGCCGGCGCCGAGGGTCGCCTGTTCGGATCGGTCAAGACCGATCACGTCGCCGCCGCGGTCAAGGCCGCCGGTTTCGGTGACCTGGACAAGCGCAAGATCCACATCACCACGCCGATCAAGCTGGTGGGCGAGCACGAGGCCACGATCCGTCTGCGCGACGACGTGACCGCCGTGATCACCCTTCAGGTGGTCGCCGCCAAGTAGTACTCGCTTCACGCGAGAGCGGATGCCGCGACCCTTCGGGGTCGCGGCATCCGTCGTTTCCGCACGTGCGGATGGGGGGCGGACCGATCCAGGCGTTGCCGGCCCGCCCCTCACCTCACGCCGTGCGGCGCCGCGACACGAGCGCGCCGCCGACCCCCGCGAGCGCCAGGCCCGCGAGGAGCGCCGCGAGTGCGCTCGTCCCCCCTGTCGCGGCGAGCTCGGTGGAGCTCGTCACTGCGGCCGACCCGACGCCCGTGGTGCCGCCCGGCGTGGTGCCGGGCACGGTCGGTGTCGTCGGGTCGACCGGGTCTGTGGGATCGGTCGGGTCGACCGGGTCGGTGGGATCCGTGGGCACGATGCCCGGGGTCTCGGTCGTGCTGTCACCGATGACCGAGACGGCATTGCCGCCGACGGTGATCGGGGCGGTGAGGCCGAGCAACACCTGCGTGCCGCCGAGGAGACCGCCCAGACCGCTCGTCGTCGCGCCCGGTGTCGCCGTGCCGCCTGAGGTGGCCGGCGCCGTGGCACCCGTGCTCGTGCTGTCGCCGACGACGGAGATCGCGTTGCCGACCGCGGTGACCGGGGCGACGATGTTGCCGAGCACCTGGGTGCCCCCGAGGATGCCGTCCTCGCCGGTGGTGTTGCCTGTCGGTCCTGCCATGCCCGCAGCGGGTGCTGCCGGCGCCGTGGCACCCGTGCTCGTGCTGTCGCCGACCACCGAGATCGCGTTGCCGACCGCGGTGATCGGGGCGACGACGTTCGGGATCACCTGTGTGCCGCCGAGGATGCTGTCCTCGCCGGTGGTGGTGCCGGATGGTCCCGCCGTCGTCGAGGTTCCGGCGGCGGGTGCCGCAGGAGTCGCTCCGCCGGTCGAGCTGCTGTCTCCGAGGACGGAGATCGCGTTGCCCGTGACGGTGATCGGGACGTTGACCGAGATCAGCGCCTGCGTGCCGGACAGGAGACCGTCCACGCCGGACGTGGTCACCGGGGCCGGTGCCGGAGCAGCGGCCGGTGCGGCAGCCGGTGCTGCCGTCGCACCGGTGGACGACGAGTCGCCGAGTACGGCGACCGCGAGCCCGCTGACCGTCACCGGCAGATTGATGCCGATCACGGCCTGGGTGCCCGAACCGACGCCGTCGGCGCCGGAGGTGGATGTCGCGGCCGGAGCCGCTGCGGGCGCCGGCGCCGGAGCGACAGCCTGCGTCGACGACGAGTCGCCGAGTACAGAGAGGGCGTTGCCCACGATGGTGAGCGGGGCTTGAACATTCAGGAGCGCCTGGGTGCCGGAGAGCAGCCCATCATCCCCCGAAGTCTCGGCCGCGTTCGCGACCGTTGCGCCGAGCAGCGTGATGCCCCCGGCCAAGAGCGTGCCCAAGAGGGCGCGCATGACGAAACTACGCATGGTGATACTCCCTTGCAATGACGAATGGATGCGCGCGGGTGCGCGCCGAAGCTCTTGCCGCGCGAGAGCGCGGCGGAGCATCCGTCAGTCGGGAGAGACGTCTGTGGCGAGAGTGGGCGCCGTCGGCGCGTCGTCGTCCGTCCAGCCGCGTCGACGCACCCAGGCACGGTGTGCGACGAACGGCCCGAAGGCGAGCAGCGCGGCAGCGCCGGGTCCCGTGCCACCGGAACCCGTGGAAGACCCGCCCCAGGGGGCGCAGAGCCCGGGAGGCGAGGAAGAACTGTGCGCCGCTCCCCCGAGTGGGGTCGCGGCGGAAACTGCGGTCACAGCCACACCGGCCGTCGACGGCCACCACGCATCGCGCCGGTGACCGGGCGCGCCGGCGTCACCACCGACGAAGGTGGGCGCATTGCCGATGGCGAGCGCGACCCCCGTGGGGACGCCCGCCGTGACGGTGCCGTCCGAGGGGCTTCCCGGCACGACGACGCCCGGGATGCCGGTGATGGGCGGCACGATCGTTCCGACCGAGCCGTCCACCGTTCCGACCACACCGGAGAGGGTGCCGTCCACGGTGCCGGCGACATCCGTCAATGCGTTGTCGACGCCCAGCGTCGTGACGAGCTTGCCCACGACCGGCACCGCTCCGACGACCGCGACGACCGGGTCGACGATGTCCGAGACGACCCCGGTGTCCACGAGCTGTCGCACCGGAGCGGTGACGGCCCGCACGGTGTCGGTGACCGTCGAGACCAACGGCGCGGCGGGCGGGACGACGGTGGTGACGGTCTGCACGACCGGGGTGACGACGGCCGTGGTGGCCGTCTGCACGGCACCGGTGGCCACGCCGGTCACGGCCGATACCGTGTCGTCGACGAGGCCGGTCACGGCGCCGAGGAGTCCGCCACGGTCCGTGTCGTCGTCTGCGTGTGCGAAAGAGGCACCCCAACCGAGCGCCGCCGTGAGCAGGATCCATCCCAGCGCGACGAAGACGCCCGCTGCTGCGAGCATCGTGACCCGCGAAAGGGGTCTTGTCTGAGCCGGAACCACGTCAACCTCCACGACGAAAAACGCCGTCACATTCCGAGTGGAATGCGACCGGGGGTGCCTGGAATGCCGACGCTATCGCGCCGTCCGGTGCCGTGTCCAGTGCCTTTGCGACGATTCCGCGCCCGAGGCGCCGATCGGGCGCGGAATCCGGGGTCGTCGGCAGCGGAGGCTGTCCGGATCTGTGCACAACCCGGCTAGCGCATTCCAACCTTCAAGCCGGACTTCAACCACATCCCCCTCCACAGGGTGTGGAAACACAAAGCCCAGGTCATGCGCGATAAAAAAGTCTCGACACGCCCGAACCGCGAATGTTATCCACAGTGGTTGTACACAGGCCAGGCGGCGTTTCCCGCAATCTCTCCACAGAGTTATCCACAGGCCCAGTTGCGGATGGGAAGGGTGCTCTCTAGCGTGGGGTGCGGCCCATCGAAGGACAGCGTCACGACCGGTTTTCGAGCCGATGTCGGAGGTGCGTGATCTGCTGAGGCGGGTGAACGGATGCCGCGGCATCCGCAATCCTGCCGACGCGTGTCCGCGCGCGCACGCAGCGGACGCTGCAACCCGATGGGATGACAGGAGGACAATCGCCTATGTCGATCGTCGACATCCCCGAGGAGCGCTTCGGCGGCTCTCGTCCCCCTGAGCGGACGCCGCCGCATGACCTGCTGGCCGAGCAGAGCGCTCTGGGCGGCATGCTGCTGTCGAAGGATGCCGTCGCCGATGTCATCGAGACGCTGCGCGGTGCCGACTTCTACGTGCCCAAGCACGAGCTGATCTACGAAGCGGTCCTCACCCTCTACTCGCACGGCGAGCCCACCGACGTCGTGGCCGTCACCGATGAGCTGATCAAGTCGGGCGAGCTGCAGCGCGCCGGCGGTGCCGACTACCTGCACACCCTGACCTCGATCGTGCCGACCGCGGCGAACGCCGGGTACTACGCGACGATCGTGCAGGAGCGCGCACTGCTGCGTCGACTGGTCGAGGCCGGGACCCGCATCGTGCAGATGGGCTACTCCGGCCAGGGCGAGGCACTCGACCTCGTGAACAACGCCCAGGCCGAGATCTACTCGGTCACGGGCGCCGAGGCCACCGAAGACTACGTGCCGCTCGAGGTGGCCGTCAGTGCCGCCATCGACGAGATCGAGGCCGCCCGCGGCCGCGATGGTCAGATGACCGGCATCCCGACCGGCTTCTCCGGGCTCGACCAGCTCACCAACGGCCTGCACCCCGGTCAGATGATCATCATCGCCGCCCGACCCGCCATGGGTAAGTCGACACTCGCGCTCGACTTCGCCCGCACCGCGGCCGTCAAGCACAACTTCCCGACGATCTTCTTCTCCCTCGAAATGGGCCGCAGCGAGATCGCGATGCGTCTGATGAGCGCGGAGGGCGCCGTGCCGCTGCAGAGCATGCGCAAGGGCACGCTCGACTCCCGCGACTGGACCACGATCGCCTCGACGCGCGGTCGCATCAACGACGCACCGCTCTACATCGACGACAGCCCGAACATGACGCTGGTCGAGATCCGCGCGAAGTGCCGACGCCTCAAGCAGCGCGTCGGACTCAAGATGGTCGTCATCGACTACCTCCAGCTGATGACCAGCGGCAAGCGCGTGGAGTCGCGCCAGCAGGAGGTCTCGGAGTTCTCCCGTGCACTGAAGCTCCTCGCGAAGGAGCTGCAGGTGCCGGTCATCGCCCTGTCGCAGCTGAACCGTGGCGCCGAGCAGCGAGCCGATAAGAAGCCGGCCCTGTCCGACCTGCGTGAGTCCGGCTCGATCGAGCAGGACGCCGACATGGTCGTGCTGCTGCACCGCGAGGCCGCGTACGAGAAGGACAGCCCGCGCGCCGGCGAGGCAGACCTGATCGTCGCCAAGCACCGTAACGGTCCGACCGACACGATCACGGTCGCGTTCCAGGGCCACTTCTCGCGCTTCACCGATATGGCCGTCGGGGTCTAGTCGCACGCACCTCCTGCGATGAGGAGCGGCGGACGTCGGATCAGCCGCATAGGCTCGAACCATGACCGTGACGACGCGCCGTATGCAGGATCTGACCGTCCACGACCACATCCTCACGGTTCCGCTCGTGTGGTCCGATCCGGCGGACGGCCGCACGATCGACATCCATGCCGCGGTGGTCACCCGAGAGGGCGGCGAGAACCTGCCGTTCCTCGTGTTCCTGCAGGGCGGGCCCGGCCACGAGGCCCCGCGCCCGTTCCATTCGCCGTCCGGACCCTTCTGGCTCGACGCCGCGCTGCAGCACTACCGCGTCGTCATGCTCGACCAGCGCGGCACGGGCCTCTCCACGCCGGTCGGCGACGGCGACCTCGAGCGCGGCACCGCGGCGCTCGCCGAGTACATCACCCACCTGCGCGCCGACGCGATCGTGCGCGACTGCGAGGCCGTACGCGCACACCTCGGCGCCGACACGTGGAGCGTGCTGGGGCAGTCCTTCGGCGGGTTCACCACTCTGGCCTACCTGTCGACGGATGCCGTGTCCCTCGAGCACGTCTACATCACGGGCGGCCTCAGTGCGGTGGGGCGGCATCCCGACGACATCTACTCCCTCACCTACGACAAGATGCGCACCGAGTCGGCGAAGTACTACCGGCGCTTCCCCGCGCACCGGGATGCCCTCCGCCGAGTCATCGACCTTGCGGACGCCGGTGGGCTGACGCTCCCCGGCGGCGAGGTGGTATCGGTGTCGCGCGTCCGCTCGCTCGGGTCGCTGCTCGGCACGAACGACGGCTGGCAGACGCTGTGGTCGCTGCTCGAGCTGGAGCCGCACACCAACGCGTTCCGCCATGACTTCGCCGCGGCGATGCCGTTCGGTACGCGCAACCCGCTGTACTACGTGTTCCACGAGTCGAGCTTCGCCGACGGATACGCGACGCGGTGGTCCGCCGACCGGGTCGAGCCGGCCGACTTCGCAGCCGATCCGACCCTCCTCACGGGGGAGCACGTGCGTCTCGAGTGGCTCGACACCGTGCCGGGGTTCCAGCCCTGGCGCGACGTGACCCTGGCGCTGGCGGACTTCGAATGGCCGCGTTTGTACGACGCCGCGGCCATCGCGGCATCCGGTGCCCGGGGAGCAGCCGCCGTCTACGCGAACGACGTGTTCGTCCCCCTCGAGTTCTCGATGGAGACCGCCGGGCTCCTCCCGGGAGTGACACCGTGGATCACGAGCGAGCACGAGCACAACGGCCTGCGGTCGGGCGATGTCCTTTCGCGGCTCATCGACATCGCGCACGGTCGCCGGGTACGGTGACCGCGGTTCCGACGCGCTGATCCAGCGAGCAGGTGCGTGGAGCAGGTGCGTGACGGGATGGCGCGCCACAACGTCGGAGATCTGCACCATGTCGGAACGTGCGACCGCGATTCATCCGACGTCGTGGTTATCTCCGACGTTGCGGTGTGGGTGCCGGGGGTACCGGCAGTACCCGCAGCCCAGGCGGCGGCTCGACCACGCGGCGTAGGTTGGAGGGCATGGCTCGCATCCTCGCCGTCACCGGCGCCTACGTCGTTCCTGTCAGCTCTGACCCGATCGAGGGTGGCACCGTGATCGTGACCGACGGGGTCATCACCGCCGTCGGCGGACCCGATACGCCGGTACCGGACGGTGCCGAGGTGGTCGAGGCATCCGGCAGCTGGGTGGTCCCGGGGTTCGTCGAATCGCACGGGCACATCGGCGTGCACGAGGAGGGCGAGGGGTGGTCGGGCAACGACACCAACGAGATGACCGACCCGAACGGCGCACGGTTCCGGGCGCTCGACGGCATCGACATCGAGGAGGAGGGGTTCCGCGACGCCCTCCGCGGCGGTGTCACCACGGCCGTCATCAAGCCCGGCTCGGGCAACCCGATCGGCGGCCGCACGGTGGCGATCAAGACGTGGGGCGGCCGCACCGTCGACGAGCAGATCCTCGCCGCCGACGTGTCGGTCAAGTCGGCGCTCGGCGAGAACCCGAAACGCGTCTGGGGCGACAAGGGCAAGACGCCGCAGACGCGTCTGGGTGTGGCATCCGTTCTCCGTGACGCCTTCGCCGCGGCCCAGGCGTATGCCGCCAATCGCGATGCGGCCGCCGAGAAGGGCGAACCGTTCGAGCGCGACCTCGGCAAGGAGACGCTCGCCGCCGTGCTCGCGGGCGACCTGCTGTGGGACCAGCACTGCCACCGCCACGACGACATCGCGACCGCCATCCGCCTCGCTGAGGAGTTCGGCTACACGCTCGTCGTCAACCACGGCACCGAGGCGCACAAGATCGCCGACGTGCTGGCCGAGAAGCAGATCCCGGTGATCTTCGGGCCGCTGCTGACCTCGCGTTCGAAGGTCGAGCTGCGCGACCGCGCCATCGGCAACCTCGCGCTCATCGCGGCGGCGGGCGTCAAGGTCGCCATCACCACGGACCACCCCGTCGTGCCGATCGACCAGATCCGCCTGCAGGCGATCCTGGCCGTGCGCGATGGACTGCCTGCGACGACCGCCCTGGAGGCGCTCACCACGAACCCCGCCGACATCCTGCGCCTTCAGGAACGCGTGGGCGCGCTCGAGGTCGGACGCGACGGCGACATCGTCGTGTGGTCGGGCGACCCGCTCGCCATCGACTCACGAGTACAGCGCGTCTTCATCGAAGGTCGCGCGGTCTACGAGCCCACCGACGGCGGCTCACGCGTCGTTGAACGCTGGGAGCGCTTCGGGCGCACCTCCTGGAGCTGAACGGCTATCACCTCTCGCCGGGGTGAGGCTGTTCAGCCGCGCTGATCCAGCAACTCAGCCAGCACCTGGGCGACGCCCTCCTCCGTGCACGCGGGGGCGATGTGGTCGGCGATTGCGCGCACGCTGTCGTGCGCGTTGGCGACGGCGTACGCGGTGCCTGCCCAGGAGAGCATGGGGATGTCGTTGGGCATGTCTCCGAAGGCATATACCTCGTCGGCCGCGACGCCGACCTCCGCGCACAGGGCCGCCAGGGCGCTTGCCTTCGTGACGCCGAGGGCGCTGATCTCCACAAGGCCGGACACCGACCAGGTCACGGTCGCCCGCTCGCCGACCGCGGCGACGACACGGCCGTGCAGGTCATCGGCGTCGGTCGACGGCGCGCGCACCAGCAGCTTGACGGCGGGTTGATCCCAGATGTCAGACAGGACGCCGCGCGGGGTGTCGGCCGGCACCGGATACTGCTCGACGTACGCCGGGTCCAACCGCATTCCGTCCGCGCACTCGATGGCGAACCATGCACCGGGGACGGCATCCGCGATGTCGGCGGTGAGCCCCAGACCGGTCGGCGCGTCGATGCCGATGAGAGAGCGGATGCGGCGCCGGTGCACGTCGAAGGTGATGGCGCCGTTCGACACGACGGCCAGTCCGTGCTCACCGACGTGCGGCCAGAACGCGTCCATCCACCGCAGCGGGCGCGCCGTCACGAACACGACCGGGATGCCCGCGTCATCCATTCGTCGAAGCACCGCCGCCGTGTAGGGGGGAACCGTCGCGCTGTCGTTGGCGACGAGCGTGCCATCGAGATCGGTGGCGATCAGCATCCTGTCTGAGGGTGAGGTCACGGCACCAGGCTCTCACGCTGCCCGACGATACGATTCCAGCGTGAGGGCACGACTCCTCGTCGTGCGTGGAGATGACCGAAGCGAGGACTGATGAGCGCGCTGTCGCAGATCTTGGACGGGCATGTGACGCGGGGAGCCGCTCCCGGCATCGTGGCCGTCACCGGCAGCGCCGATGGACGCCTCGAGTTCGACAGCGCGGGAGACATGCCGCTCGACGCGATCGTCAGGATCCAGTCCATGACCAAGCCCGTGCTCGCCGTTGCGACGCTTCGCCTGGTTCAGGCCGGTCGCCTGGGTCTGGATGACTCGGTGGAAACGTGGTTGCCGGAACTGGCCGACCGCGAGGTGCTGCGGACGCCGGAGTCGCCCCTCGATGACATCGTGCCGGCGACCGGGCCGATCACGGTGCGTCACCTACTCACCAACACGTCCGGGTACGGCATGACGACCGTCCCGTCGCCGCTGCGGGAGGCGATGATCGCCAATCATACGGAAGCCGGACAGGAGCCCGTCGAACTGGGCGCGCGGGCCTGGCTCGAGGCGCTCGCCGCACTGCCGTTGGCCTTCCAGCCGGGCGCCGGATGGCGCTACCACCACTCCTTCGGAATCCTCGGGATCCTCCTCTCCCGTGTGGTCGGCGGGTCGCTGGACGACTATCTCGCTCAGGACCTGTTCGTTCCGCTCGGCATGGTCGACACCGGGTACACCGTCCCGAGGGAGCAAGCGCATCGCCTCCCGGCCGCGTTCCGCCATGACGAGCGCGGAGAACTGGTGCAGATCGAGCCGGCGGCTGCCGGCTTCTACGTCGCACCGGCGCCGTTCGACCTCAGCCATGCCGAACTGGTGTCCACGGCATCCGACTACGCGGCCTTCGCGGGGATGCTGGCACGCGGGGGGACGCACGAGGGGAAGCCAATCGTCGAGTCCGAGCTGTTGGACCTGCTTCGCACCGACCAGGTGCCGGCTGAGGCGAAGGCCCCCGACAGCTTCTTCCCCGGCTTCTGGGACGGTACCGGGTGGGGCTTCGGTGTCGCCGTGGTGACCGAGGGAGAGCACGCCGGTCGATTCGGGTGGTCGGGCGGTCTCGGTACGGACATGTTCATCGACCCGGATGGTTCGTTCCGGGTCGTGTTGACGCAGGTGGAGATGGGTCCTGCGGTCATGGCGCTCTTCGCCGACGTGCAGTGACGGCGTCGCGGGCGCTACCCGCACAACGCAGGCATGTGGCATGGAGACAGATAGGTCACTGATCGCTGTATAGTCAGCGTGTGCTGACTCTTGCCTCACGACTCGATGTGATGAACCGGTTGGGGCGAGCGATGGCGGATCCGACCCGATCGCGCATTCTGCTCGTCCTGCTCGAGCAGCCGGGCTACCCGGCCGAACTCGCGCGGGACCTGGAGCTGACGCGGACCAACGTCTCGAACCATCTCGCGTGCCTGCGCGGCTGCGGCTTGATCGTCGCGACGCCGGAGGGCCGCCGCACCCGCTACGAGATCTCCGATCCGCACCTCGCGCTGGGGCTGCGCCAGTTACTGGATGCCGTGGTCGCGGTCGATGAGGGCGCACCGTGCGAGAGGGAGAACTGCGGATGCTGCGCATGATCGAGATCTCGCAGACCCGCGGCTGCGTCGAGGGTTCCGCATGATCGAGGTCGTCGAGCTGCGTCGACGCGCCGCGCTGCAGCGCCGCATCCGATTGATCGTCTCCGTCACGATCGCCTACAACATCGTCGAGGCGATCGTTGCGATCACCGCCGGCACGGTGGCTTCGTCGGGTGCGCTCTTCGCGTTCGGCCTCGATTCGGCCATCGAGGTGCTCTCGGCCGCGGCCGTCGCGTGGCAGTTCACGCGCCGCGACCCGGAGCGGTGGGAGAAGCCCACCCTGCGGGTGATCGCGGTGGCCTTCTTCGCGCTGGCCGTGTTCGTCACCGTCACCTCGCTGCTAGCCCTGATCACCCGTGTCGAGGTGGAGCATTCGCCCGTCGGGATCCTGATCACCGCGCTCAGCGTCGTGATCATGCCCTTCCTGTCGCTCGCCGAACGCCGGGCAGGACGCGAACTCGGCTCGGCGACCGCCGTGGCCGACTCGAAGCAGACGCTCATCTGCACGTATCTGTCGGCCGCGGTCCTTGTCGGCTTGGTGCTCAACAGTCTGCTCGGGTGGTGGTGGGTCGATCCGATCGCGGGTCTGGTCATCGCCGCGTTCGCAGTCCGCGAGGGCATCGAGGCGTGGCGAGGGGATGCCTGCGCGACCTCGGTCGGAATGCTCCTCGAGGAGGACGGACTCCACGACGACTGACGTGTCGCGGTCGTATCGAGCGCATGTCCTCCACCAGGAGCATTCCGTCATCCGGCGTGGTCACGACTGCACGAGCTCAGTGCGTCAGGCGCCGCCCTGCGATGTCACCCGTGCCACGGCCACCTGCCCGGGTCCGCGAACGACCGCCTTCTCACCCGGTGCGAGCACCACGCAGTCGCCCTCATCGAGAGTCTGCCCCTCACAGCGCAGCGTCGCGGAGAGGGAGACGAGCAGCACCGTCTCGTGGGCGTCGGCGTGCACATCCAGACGCGCGTCGACGGCGGTGGCGGCGAGTTCGCCTGACCCCCACGCGCGATCCACCATGACATTCAGGTCGGCGGTGACGGACACGACGTCCTGCGCCGCGACCGCATCATCGCCGGAGAAGGCCAGCACCTCGTGCCGCGCCAGCCGCTCGGTCTCACCGTTGACCACCAGAGTGACTTCGCCCGTCAGCGGCATCAGCAGGCGTTGATAGCCGGGGAAGGACGAGAAGGCGCTGGACCGGTCGATGACCGCGATGCTGACTCTCCAGTAGGGCGAGTCGGCGTCGGCGGGATGCCGCAGGACCTCGGTCGTGGTTCCTTGTCCGTTGCGCCAGGGGACGACGAGTCGATCGACTGCTCGCATCACGCGCATGCGGATCTCCCTTCACCGACAGTCTCAAAAGAGAACTCGATCGGGGTTCCTCATCCTATTCACCCCGTCGATGCAGCGCTTCGTCGCGTGTGGCGCCCCGCCGGTCGCACCGCGAGAACGGGCGCGAGTGCGGGGCGTCAGCGCCCGACGAGGCCCAAGTGGGTGTCGTTGTAGCGGTTGCCCTGCACACCGATGCGGGCGGCGAGGTCGTCGAGATCGGCGAGGTCGTCCGCGGAGAGCGCCACCTGGGTCGCGCCGGCGTTCTCTTCGACGCGGGCGCGGCGCCGCGTGCCGGGGATCGGGACGATCCAGGGCTGCTGCGCCAGCAGCCACGCCAGGGCGATCTGGCCGGGAGTGGCACCGCGAACGGCCGCGAGTTCGCGGACGTGGTCGACCAGGGTCTGATTGGCGGCGCGGTTCTCGGCCTCGAAGCGCGGGATCGTACCGCGGATATCGCCGGCCGCGAAGGTCGTCGCCGTGTCGACCGTGCCCGTCAGGAACCCCTTGCCCAGCGGGCTGAACGGGACGAACCCGATGCCGAGCTCAGCGAGCGTGGGGAGGACCTCAGGTTCGGGGTCGCGCGTCCATAGGGAGTACTCGCTCTGGACGGCGGTCACCGGGAAGACGGCGTGCGCGCGGCGGATGGTGGCGGCGGATGCCTCGGACAGGCCGAAATGCCGGACCTTGCCGGCCGCGACGAGTTCGGCGACGGCTCCGGCGACGTCCTCGATCGGCACCTCGGGGTCGACCCGGTGCTGATAGAAGAGGTCGAGCGCGTCGACGCGGAGGCTGCGCAGGGAGGCGTCGGCCACCCGCCGGATCTGCTCCGGCCGGCTGTCCAGTCCGACCGAGGTGTTGTTCTCGATGCGCCACCCGAACTTGGTCGCGATGACGACCTCGCCGCGGAGCGGTTCGAGCGCCTCGCCCACGAGCTCTTCGTTCACGAACGGGCCGTAGACCTCGGCGGTGTCGAAGAAGGTGACGCCCGACTCGACCGCCTCGCGCAGAACGCGGATCATGTCGTCACGGTCGCCCGGGTTCGGGCCGTAGCTCTGCGACATGCCCATGGCGCCGAGGCCGATGGCCGAGACGGTCAGTCCCTGACCGAGGGTGCGTGTGTGCATCGTGCTCTCCTTCATTCGCGAGGCGTGCGGCCTGAGTCCATCCAACTCCTCCAATGAGCACCGCGGGAGGGTCTGTCAGGGCCTGTCTGGACCCCGATGAAAGGCGACGTAGGCCCATTCCGTGCGAATCCCCGCGCGCTGAAGCTGGATGCAACGCTCTGCGATCGCCGTGGGGGGCGCGCGCGAAAGCGCGACGCAGAGGCGTGGACCCGGCATCCGTCGAGTCCCCATCGACCGAGGTGATTCTCCGACATGAAGAAGACCACCGCCGCGCTCGCGGCCGCATCGCTCGCAGTCTCGCTGCTTCTGAGCACCGTCATGCCTGCTTCCGCCGGGGAGGTCGCACCCGACACTCCCGTGACCGACGCTACGGCGAGCACGGCGCAGCCGTCCCAGAGCGAGTCTGCCGAAGCCGAGACGCCCGACCCCTCCGAGACCGGGGAGGTCGAGGAGATCGCGGCGGCCGAGCCTGAACCCGCGGCATCCGAGGCCGCGACGGAAGAACCTGCGCAGGCCGTGGATGACACCCGATCGGCGGATGCGCTCGACGCCGCGGATGACCTCGAAGTGGCGGAGGCGAATGTGGCGCTGTGGGCCGACGTCGACCTCTCCCGCGTGACGCTCTCCAGCGGCCATCTGGTCGCCGCGCCCGCCGGGAATCCTTCGGCGGTGAGGCCCACGGCCGGCGGCTCCGAGCGCGGCCTGTTCTACGTCAACGGGGAGTACTCCCTCTTCGGCACCCCGGTCGACGCCACGGCGGCGTACGAGATCGAGATGCTCGGCAAGAAGTCGGGCCACTGGGTCGAGATGCGTCTGTACGTCACAAGCGGAGGCTCCTTCGCATCCTGTTCGATCTTCGACGGCGACCCGAGCGCGGGGGGAACGCCTTCCACGTTCAAGGGCTTCAACTGCTCCGCGAAGAAGACACAGGGAGACCCCAACGTTCGATTCACCTTCTCTCTGTCGCTGAACCGCTGGGTCGAAGCGGCCGGAATCATCAACACGACCGGACCGATCGCGTTGACCGCAGGCCACTTCGAGTCGGACCTGCCCTATCACGTCTACGGCAGCGACACGGTGGCCCAGAACGGCACGACACGATTCGAATCGGTCATGCGGGAGGGCGACGATCCGTTCAACCACGACACCGCGCGGACGATGTTCTCCTACCGCGTCCTCGACGCGGGCGAGCAGACGACGTTCTGGATCGTAGGCTGGTCGGCCAACTACCGAGGAGGGGCGTTCGCCTGGGACGGCACGTGCTTCGTCGTCGACCGCGACCCGCAGAATTCGAAGTCGCCGGCGCTCGACAAGATGGAGCACGCGGATGTCGCGCCGTACTCGTGCGAACGCACCAACCAGCAGTGGCCGGCCGGGAACGGCGCCTACGAAGCCACCTTCACGGTCTCCAAGCGTCAGATGACCGTCGTCACCGAGCCCTTCCAGCAGCGCGAACTCGTCGACCAGGTCTGCGGCACGACGCCGGAGAACTGCGGTGTGAACCTCGCGACCGTGACCATCGACGCGGGTAAACCCCAAGTCGCGTCCGACGCCGTCAACAACAGGTCGGGATCGGAGATGAGCATCCCCGTCACCATCTCGAAGTCGCAGACCGTGACCAATTCCGGCGGATTCAAGCTCACGAGCAAGGCCGGCTTCGACGCGATGGGGGGCAAGTTCGAGGTCTCGATGGAGTACAACTACAGCCGCTCCGTCGCGGCGACGACCTCCACTTCGATGTCCGTGCCGCTGAAGATCCCCAACATGCACCGCGGCTACCTGGTGACGACGCCGCCGATGATTCACACCGAGGGCACCGTCATCGTGAAGAAGGGCGATCGATACTTCGAGCTGCAGGGGGTCTCTGCTGAGTTCCCCGATGCGACACCGGGCGCGATGTGGTCATGGGATACCGTCCTGGATCCGCTGACGTCGGTCGGTCAGCCCGAAGACCCCGCCGGCGAGCCGCTGGCGCCGATCACCCCCGGTGCGTCGACAACCTCTTCCGCCGGCACCCTGGCCGCGACGGGGCAGTCTTCGGCCACTCTGGTCGGACTGGTTGGCGCCGCAGTCGTCCTGCTCGGGGGCGGCGTGCTGCTCATTGTGAGGCGCCGGCGCGGAGTCCGCGGCCAAGGCTGACGACGAGCGAACCCAGACGCACCGCCACGACCGGATCAAGGCCGGTCGTGGCGGTGGGCTCGTCCTTCTTCCTGGACGGCGAGAAGCTCCACCCCGCTCCCGGCCTACCGGTGCAGCGCGGGCTCCTCGCGCCGCGCTCGCCGTGCCTCGCCGGGGGTCATGCCGTGGTGGCGCTTGAAGGCGCGGCTGAACGCGGCTTCGGAGGCGTAGCCGGCGCGGGCGGAGACGGTGGCGATCGGCGTCGCCGAGCGCTGCAGTTCAGCGTGGGCCTGCAGAAGCCGCCAGGTCGTCAGGTAGCCCATCGGCGGCGTGCCGACGAGTGCGGTGAAGCGCTCGGCGAACGCGGAGCGGGAGAGGTTCGCCGTCGCCGCCAACTCGGCGATCGACCAGGGGTGCGCGGCATCCGTGTGCATCCGAGCGAGCGCCCGCCCCACGTGACGGTCCTCGAGTGCGGCGAGCCATCCGTCGGTCGCGCGGGGGGTGTGGGTGAGCCACCAGCGGATCACCTGGACGACGAGGGCATCGGCCAGGAGCGTCATCATGGTCTCGCCCGCGATGCGGGGCGTGGTCGCCTCTCGGGCGAGCAGGCGCAGCACTGTCGCGAAAGTGCCGGCATCGTCGTCGTCCCACCCATCGACGACGATGACGTCGGGCAGCTCGGCGACGAGGCGCTGGGTGAGCACGTCGTCGGCGCGCAGTGCGGCGTAGGCGATGCGCGTCACGGGCCCAGCGGCCCCAAACCGCATGCGCTCGTAGCGCTCACTCACCTGGTCGGCGGGGATGTCGAACAGCGGGATGACCGGCACGCCGTCCGCGCTGCGCATCCCGTGCACATGGCCGCGGGTGAGCAGTGCCGCGCTGCCCGCGCCGAGGACGTGCCGTGCGCCGTCGACTTCGAGGACCGCCTCACCGGAGAGGACCACAGGGAGTGTGAGGTAGCCGGGAAGGGATGGCAGTTCGACGCCCCATGGAGCGGCGCCGTCCGCGCGGCAGTACAGCGCACCCGTGAGGCGCAGCATGTGGAGGGCATCGCCGAGCCCGTCCGGTTCGCCGACGACACCGCGTGGATTGACCATGCGTCCACGATCGCATGTCGAGATGCCGTCCGTCGCCGTTCCTGGACGATCTGCATAGAGAAGTGGCCGAACGCTCATTGTGCCGCTGGGTGTCGACACTGAGAGTGGAGGCGCCGACGAGGACCGACCTCGCGGTGGAAGGACAGGATCATGGACATCGGAACGATCGGCGTCATCGGCGCGACGGGCAAGACCGGACGACGCGTGGCCGAGCGCCTCGAACGAGCGGGACACGACGTGCGCCGTCTGGCGCGCGGGACCGGCTTCGACTGGACGCAGCCCGAAGAGTGGTCGGATGCGCTGGCCGGTGTGCGTCGGCTCTACGTCGCCTATGTTCCGGACCTCGCGGCGCCGGGTGCGGATGCGGCGATCGCGGCCCTGCTCGAGGGCGCGGACGCGGCCGGCGTGGAGCGGGTCGTGCTGCTCTCCGGCCGTGGCGAGGACGGCGCCCGGCGGGCGGAGGACATCGCGCTGGGCTCAGGTATCCCGGCGACGATCGTGCGCGCGTCCTGGTTCAGCCAGAACTTCACGGAGGGCATGCTCGCACCGGTCGACGGCGTCATCGCTCTCCCCGCCGGGGATCGCCGGGAGCCCTTCATCGACGTCGACGACATCGCGGAGGTCGCGGTCGCGGCGCTGACCGAGGACGGGCACGCGGGCCGGGTGTACGAGGTGACCGGGCCCGAGCTGCTCGGGTTCGCGGATGCCGCCGCCCTCGTCGCGGAGGTGACCGGCGAGTCCGTGGTCTACGTAGCGCTGGACTATGCCACGTTCCGTGCGGCGGTCGCCGAGGAGGCCGGAGCAGAGACGGCAGAGATGCTGACGGAACTCTGCCGTGAAGTGTTCGACGGGCGTAATGAGAGCCTCACCGACGGCGTGCAGCAGGCACTGGGGCGCGCGCCGCGCTCGCTGCGTGATGTGCTCGCACGCGCAGTGGTGACCGCGTGATCGGCCGCGTCGTCGAACAGGTCGTGCTCGTCGCGGCGGGGCTGGTGCTCGCCGTCGTCGGAGCGGGGTCGGCGTTCGCCCCCGCAGCCTTCTATGCGCCCTACGGCATAGATGCCACCGACCCGGCCTTGCTGAGCGAGCTGCGGGCGACCGGGGTGGCGCTTCTCCTGCTCGGGATCGGCGTGGTCGCGGGAGCGTTCGTGCGCAGGCTCACCTTCGCGGCCGCCGTGGTCGCTGCGCTCGTGCTGCTCGGCTACGCCATCGGCCGGTCGCTGTCATGGGCGGTCGACGGAACACCGCCCGCTTCCGTGCTCGCGGCCGGCGCCGTCGAGTTCGTGCTGGGGATAGCGGCAGTATGGGTGGCAGTGCGCACGCGGACTGCTCTCCGGGCGGAGCCGGCGAACTAGGCTCGACTGGCTCGACGGGAGGAATCAGATGCGTGCAGTGATACTCGGCGGGACGGGTGCCATCGGCGGAGCCACCGCGATGCGGCTGCGGTCTGCGGGTTGGGATGTCGACGTGACGGGCCGGGACGTGGCGTCCGTGCCCGCCGAGCTCATCGCGGCCGGCGTGCGGTTCCACACGATCGAGCGCGCCGACGTCTTGGGCATCGGTGGACTCGCGGGGACTGGAGTCGACCTGCTCGTCGACGCGGTGTCCTACTGCGGATCCGATGTTCGCAGGCTCTTGCCGGTGATGGCGGATGCCGCGTCCTGCGTTGTGATCTCCAGTCGCGCTGTCTATGTCGATGACGAGGGGCGCCACATCAACGGTGAGGAGCCGCCCAGGTTCGCAGTGCCGCTACCCGAGACCAACCCCACTGTCGCGCCCGCGACCGACGTCGATCCGTTCAGCCGGGAGGGGTACGCGCCGGGCAAGGTTGCTGTCGAGCGGGCAGCGCTGGACAGCGGACTGCCGGTCACGGTCATCCGCCCGTCCAAGGTGCACGGGCGCTGGGCCCGTAACGCTCGGACACGTCCGTTCGTCGAGCGGATGCTTGCGGGTGACCGGGTCATCCCATTGCCACACGCGGAAGCCGTCGACCATCTGACGGCGGCGGTCAACACGGCCGCGCTCATCGAGGTTGTGGCACACTCCCCGGGTCGCCGCATCCTGAACAGCGCCGATCCTGATGCGCCGCCGGCCGGGGACATCGTTCGGTCGATCGCGTCGCGGCTGGGATGGAACGGCACCCTGGAGGTCGTTCATGCCGAGGATGGCATGAATCCGTGGAGTGCAGCCAATCCCATCGTGCTCGACATGACGGCCGCGGCTCAGCTCGGGTACGTCCCCCAGGGATCGGCGCTCGAGCTCCTCAGCGACGAGGTCGACTGGGTTGCCGCGGTTCTGCGGGCAACGTAGGCCCGACTACGCCGCGGAGGCGCGTTCCACGGCGACGCGCAGCAGCCCGTCGGCCTCGTCGAGGAGTCGACCGGCGGTGTCGGGTGCGATCCCGGTCAGCAAGGCGAGGATCGCCTCCTTCACGCGTCCGTCGGCGGCATCCAGGGCCGCTTCGGCCTGCTCGGCTCCGACGCCGCTCACCGTCATGACCGTGCGGATGGAGCGGGCACGGAGCTTCTCGTTTGTGGCGAGCAGGTCGACCATGATTCCGCGGTAGGTCTTGCCGAGCCGCACCATCGCAAGGGTGCTGAGCATGTTCAGCACGAGCTTCTGAGCGGTACCGGACTTCAGCCGCGTCGACCCCGCGACGAACTCCGGACCGACCACCACCTCGATGGGGATATCGGCGATACGACCGATCACCGAGTCGGCGTTCTGCGCCACAGCGATCGTCAGGGCATCGATCTCACGCGCGTAGCGGAGTCCGCCGACGACGTAGGGGGTGCGTCCCGAGGCGGAGATCCCCACCACGACATCCCGGTCGGTCAGGCCGAGCTCGGCCAGTTCGACGGCCGCGGCACGATCGTCGTCCTCCGCGTTCTCGACGGCGGTCATCAGTGCGGTCGGCCCACCGGCGATCAGCCCGCGCACCATCTCGGGCGGGGTGCCGAACGTCGGCGGGCACTCGGAGGCATCGAGCACGCCCATGCGCCCGGCCGTCCCTGCGCCGAGATAGATGAGTCTTCCACCGCGCCGGAACCGCTCGACGATGCCGTCGACGGCTTGGGCGATCTGAGGTGCGTGGTGGGCGACGACGAGAGGCACGCTCTGGTCGCCGAGGTTCATGAGCCGGACGAGCTCGAGCGTTTCCAGCGTGTCGAGATCGATCGAGTCGCGGGCGGCCTCGGTCGTCATGGCGGCGAGCTCATCGATGAGTTCGCTCATCCGGTTCGCGGGCGAAGTGTCAGGCACGGTGGATGAGCCCCTTCAGAGGTAGGTCGTCGCGGGTCGCGATGATGCGCGCACCGTCCAGAGCGGTGCCGGCGGGGGCACGGGTGATCAGGTCGCGGGCTGAAAGGGCGGTGGTGAGCTTCGCCATGAACCAGTCCGACCCGGTCAACCCGCCCAGGACGCCGACGATCCGCTGGCCGGTGGCCAGTGCAGCAGCCTGCGCAGTGGCGGCGAGCTCGGTGGTCGCAGCATCGACGATTGCGAGCGCGGCGGCATCGCCGTCCGCAGCGGCGGCGAGGACGGCGGGGGCGTACCGCGCCAGCCTGGCGGCATCCTCACCACCGGTCGGCGCGGCGCCGACGCCTGACACGGCGATGAGGTCGACGAGGCGGGTGGGAGCGGCGGCTCCGGCGACCGCCATCGCGGCCGCCCGGATGCCGGCGCGGCCGATCCAGGCACCGGAGCCGACGTCGCCCGCGAGGAGGCCGAGGCCGTCGTGGCGTGCGTGTCTGCCGTCGGCCGCGACACCGAGCGATACGGCACCCGTACCCACCACGAGGCAGACGCCGGGGGTGCCATCGAAGGCGCCCGCGTGCGCCGTGACGATGTCGGAGGCGACCGCGACGGGTACGGCATAGGTCGCGGCGAGCAGGCGCGCGAGTTCCTCAGCGCCAGCGGGAGAGGTCAGTGCGCCGGCGGCTCCGATACCGAACGACGTCGGCCCTAGGTGCGGCGCGACATCGTCGAGCAGGGTCCGCAGGACTTCGGCCGTGCGTGCCGGGGCGCCGGATACGGCCAGGCCGGGGAGGCCTTCGCGCGTCGCGGCGGCGATCTCACCGGATGGTCCGCTGACCACGATGCGGCAGCGGGTCTTGCCGAGGTCGACGCAGGCGACGACGTCTTCAGTGCTCACGGTTCTCCTCACAGTGCAGGCTGGAACAAGTATACGTACTTGTTAACATGACCGTAACAATGTTTCAGCAACAGGGTATTGGAGTGGGGCACGTGCGTCGTCGAGACCATACTGGGATGAGTGATCGAACGACGCCAGGAGCGCGAATGAGCATTCAGTCGGACATCGAGGCGGCCGTAGGGTCGCTGTCGCCTTCGCTGCGGCGGATCGCTGAGACGATCCGGGAGCGTCCGACGATCGTGCTGGACAGCACGATCAGCGACTTGGCCGCCGAATGCGGCACCTCGGTCGCGTCCGTCGTGCGCTTCTGCCAGGCGATCGGAATGGCCGGCTACGCGCAGCTGCGCGTCGCACTGGCGACCGAGCTCGGCAAGGAATCCGCGCAGTTCGGGATGCCGGCCGCCTACGGCGCGGACGTCTCCCCGGGCGACACGCTGCAGGAGATCGCACGCAAGATCGCGTCGCTGGAACTCATGGCGATCGACGAGACGATCGGCTCGCTGGACTTCGACGTGCTCGAGCGCGTGGTCGGGCGATTCGAGAACGCGAGCCGCATCCTGCTGTACGGCGTCGGCGCCAGCCAGTTCGTCGCGGAAGACCTGCAGCACAAGCTCTTCCGCATCGGCCGGGATGCCTTCGTGCTGTCGGATCCGCATGAGGCATGGGCCGCGGCGGCGCTCCCCGTGAGCGGGGTCGTGGCGATGGGTATCTCCCACCTCGGTGAGACGAAGGACACGCTCGAGTTCCTCCGGATCGCCGCGGAGAACGGCGCATTCACGGTCGCGCTGACCGGCGTTCCCGGCTCGGCGATCGCCAACGCGGCCGACGAGGTGCTCTACACCCGGGCCCGCGAGACGACGTTCCGCGCGGGGGCCATGGTGAGCCGCATCGCGCAGCTCGCGCTCGTCGATTGCCTCTTCGCCGGTATCGCGCAGCGCCGCTATCACTACACCGTGGAAGCGCTGCGTCGCACGCGCGAGGTCACCAGGGGCGCACGCGGCGTCTGAATCCGCCTCCTGACGGTCAGGTGGAGTCGTGTGCCCGCATGTGTAACAATGCTCCAAGCTAAGACTGCAAGATGAAACTGAGTGCCGTAGACTGGCGGCTCTCGAGGTTGAGGAGGAACCGGATGATGGATGCCACCGTGCAGGTGAGGGCGTTCCAGCCCGGCGACGGTCCCCGCATCGCCGATGCATGGACGGCCGCCGCGCCGCAGGACCCGATCACGGCCACCCGCTTCCGCGACCTGATCCTGCTCGACCGCAACTTCGACCCCGAGGGTCTCTTCGTGGCCGACCGCGACGGCGAGGTCGTCGGCGCCGCCTACGTCGTGCGTCGCCGCGTCGCGCACGACGGCGATGACCTCGAACCCGGCCGTGGCTGGATCCCGTTCTTCTTCGTGCGCCCGGACGCGCGCCGACAGAGCCTCGGCCGTGAACTCCTGAACCGCGGGCTCGAGTGGCTGCGCGACGAGGGCGTCACCGAGGTCGTGTTCTCCAGCTACACCCCGAACTACGTGCTGCCCGGTCTGGATGCCGACCGCTATCCCGAGGCGGCCGCGCTGCTCGCCTCGCTCGGCTTCGAAATCATCGAACAGCCCAGCTCGATGGAGATGTCGCTGCGCGGGTACCGTCTGCCGGAGTCCGCATCCGAGCACGCCGCGCGCCTGCGCGCCGAGGGCTGGTACCTGGGCACCCTGCTCGACGAGGACATCGTCCCGCTCATCGAGCTCGCCGGCCGCGAGTTCAACTCGGACTGGGCCCGCGCCATCCGCGAGGGGATCGTCAGCGGACTGCCGCTGGAGCGCATCATGGTCGCCCGCAACCCGGACGGCCGTCTCATCGGCTGGGCGATGCACGGCACCTACGACGACGTCATCGATCGATTCGGCCCGTTCGGTGTGCTGCCGGAGAGCCGCGGAACCGGGCTCGGTCGCCTACTGCTGCATCTGACCCTCGAGCGGATGTCCGCGGTGCAGGCCCACGCGGCATGGTTCCTCTGGGCGGACGAGGGGTCCGCGGCATCCAACCTCTACGTCAAGACCGGCTTCGAGATCACACGCACCTTCACGATCCTGCGAGCCGACATCTCCTGGGAAGGGAAGAACGCATGAGCAAGACCGTCATCGCCGTCGGTGGACACATCGGCGACATGGAACTCACCGCAGGTCCTACGCTCGCCAAGGTGGTGCTCGAGGGTGGACGCGCGATCATCATCGACTGCACGTATGGGGAGCGCGGCCACCCCACGATCGTGCCGAGCAAGTATCGCGAGCAGAAGCTCGAAGAGGCCCGGTTCTTCGCCGACACCATCGGCGCTGAGCTCGTCACGCTGGACTACTCCGATGGCTTCCTGCCCGACGACGAGGCTGTGGCCGAACTGATCGCCGAAGTCATCCGCGAGGCGAAGCCCGACATCCTGATCACCCACTGGCTGCACTCGATGCACCGCGACCACGAGCGTGCGGCTCAGGCCGCACTGCGGGCGGCATTCCTCGCCTCCATCCCGATCGAGGAGATCGCGGCCGAGCGCCACTCGGTGCCGACCATCCTGCACGCCGAGAACTGGGAGGACATGGAGGGCTTCGAGGCCGATACGTTCTTCGAGATCCCGGATGCCGCATACGACCGCTGGCGTACCGGCATCGAGCGTCATGCCTTCGCCCGCGGCGAGACTTACGGCTTCCGCTTCATCGACTACTACTCCGCGCTGATGCAGGTGAAGGGCTGCCTCGTCGGCCACCAGCGCGCCGCGGCATTCAAGTCCGCAGGGCATGAGCAGTTCGCCCTCGCTGGCCCCTGAACCCGACCCGAACACACCCGCAATCACATCTGGAAGGAAAACCATGAAGAAGCACTCGTTGCTCGCCGGCCTCGGTGTCGCGGCCGCGGTCGCACTCGTCGCGACCGGTTGCTCGTCCTCCGCCGCTCCCGAAGACGGTTCGCAGGAGATCACGTTCCTCACCCACTGGGGACCGGAGCAGGTCACCATGCTCGAAGAGGCCGCAGCGGCCTTCACCGAGGAGAACCCGGACATCACAGTGAAGGTGCAGGCGGTGCCGTTCGCCAACCTGCTGTCGACACTGCGCACGCAGGGGGCGTCCCCCGACGGCCCGACCATCGCGGGCGTCTACGACGCATGGCTGCCCGAACTCGCCCGTGACGGGCTCGCCGCCGAGGCTCCGGCCGACGTCGCTGCCGACGTCGAGGCGAACTGGCCGGCCGGTGTGGTCAACGCGGCCACGCAGGAGGGCGCGATCCGCGGCATCCCGAACGAGGTCGACCTCTATCAGCTGAACTACAACACCGCGTTGTTCGAAGAGGCCGGCATCACCGAGCCGCCGGCGACGTGGGACGAGCTCGTCACAGCCGCCAAGGCCATCACGGGCACAGGCGAAGGCCGTCAGGGCATCGGGTTCATCACAAGCTGGAACTCCGGCGCCGTGCACCCGTTCCTCTCGCTGCTGGCCTCCAACGGCGGCACCTTCCTGAACGCCGCCGGCGACGCGGCCGACCTGGAGAGCCCGCAGGCGCTCGAGACTGCGGAGCTGTATCAGCAGCTCGTCGACGAGGGCCTGACCGACCCGTCGATGTCGGGCGCGAACGCCAACACCACCGGGCCTTACCTCGACAACTTCGTCAACGGTAAGACGGGGATGATCATCATGGCGAACTGGTGGGAGTCCTCGCTGAAGGACGCGATGGGCGACAATTTCGCGAACGTCGCGACGGCGCCGATCCCCGTCGGCCCCAGCGGTGACGTCTCCAGCTCGATCTCCTACTCGTGGGACACGATCGTCAACGGCAACGCGTCCGAGGGCAAGCAGGAAGCCGCATGGAAGTTCCTCACGTGGCTGAACGGCCCGGACTCGGGTGAGAACGGTTCCTCGGCGATGGGCGACATGCTCATCTCGATGGGCATCCTGCCCAGCCGTATCTCCGACGTCGAGGCGCATGCCGAGGCACTCGGTTCCGACTTCCTGAGCTCGTACGTCACCGCCATGGAGACGGCGACCCCGTTCCCGACCGTGCTCGGTGCGACGGCCGGCGCCGACGCCCTGCAGCGTCAGATCGAGCTGCTGCTGAACGGGCAGACGGATGCCGCGACCGCGATGAAGACGGCGACCGTCGACGTCGATGCGGCACTCACCGCCGCACGCTGACGTCAACGAAAAGGTATTCGTGAATCTCACGTCAACAGCCGGGGGAGGCCCGATCACTGGCCTCCCCCGGCCACGTCGCCGCCGCACCGACGCGAGTCACCGCGGCTGGACGGCGGCCGTCTTCCTCAGCCCGACGGTGCTGATCATCGGCCTGTTCACCGTGGTGCCGATGATCATGACCATCGTGATCAGCTTCCACCGCTGGTCGATGTTCACTCCGATCACTGACATGACCTTCGTCGGCCTCAGCAACTACGAGCGCCTGTTCGCCGACAGCGCGCGCGTGCAGGCCATCGCCAACACCGGCGTGTACGTCGGTCTCAGCGTGCTCATCACGGTGCCGCTCGCGTTCATCATCGCGATGCTGCTGTACTTCCCGAAGCTTCGCGGACGCAATGTCGTGCGCGTCATCCTGTTCGCCACCTACGTCATCCCGACGATCGCGATCGTGATCATCTGGAGCAACATCTACGCACCCGGCTACGGCCCCCTGAGTGCGATGATCCAGGCGGTCGGACTCACTCCACCCGGATGGCTGAGCGACCCGTCGTGGGCGCTGCTGTCCCTCGTCATCTTCAACGTGTGGCAGATGCTCGGCTACTACGTCATCCTGCTGGTCGCCGGTCTGACCCAGATCCCCGAGGAGCTTTACGAGGCCGCGAAGGTCGACGGTGCCGGTCTCTGGCGTCAGACCTGGTCGATCACGATCCCGATGCTGAGCCGGTCTCTCGTATTCGTCGTGCTGATGACGGTCATCAACTCGATCCAGGTGTTCGATCCGATCTACCTGCTGACCCAGGGCGGTCCGGCCGGTTCCACCAACGTCGTCTCGTTCGAGATCCAGCGCTCCGCGTTCCAGTACGGACAGGCCGGTGACGCCAGCGCCCTCGCGGTGTCGCTGTTCATGCTCATCGTTCTGGTCGGTGTCGTGCTCGGCGCATTCACGAAGGCGAGGAAGCGATGACCCGTCGCCGCATCGGACCCCGCGCGCTGACGCAGCGCGTGCTGCTCTACGCCCTGCTCATCGTCGTGGCCGTCGTGCCTTTGTTCCCGCTCTACTGGCTGGTGATCTCGGCGTTCAAGACGCCCGCCGAGTTCGTCACCATCCCGCCCACGTGGTTCCCCGCGGCACCGACTCTCGACCCGATGGTCTCGGCACTGACCGAGGTGCCGTTCCTGCAGTCGATGCTCAACAGCATCATCATCGCCGGAGCATCGACGCTGTCGGTGCTGGTCACCAGCGTCCTCGCGGGGTACGTCTTCGCCAAGTACAACTTCCGCGGGAAGGACCTGATGTTCTGGGGCATCGTCGCCACGATGTTCCTGCCACCGATCGTCACCCTCGTGCCGCTCTATTACCTGGTCTCCTCGATGGGGCTGAGCGACACCTACATCGGCGTCCTGCTGCCGTGGCTGGCCAATGCCTTCGGCATCTTCCTGATGCGCCAGTTCATCATGGAGGTTCCGGACGAGCTGATCGAGGCCGCGCGCCTCGACGGCGCGAGCGAGTTCCGCATCGTCTGGCAGTTCGTGGTGCCGCTGATCAAGCCCGCGGTAGTGACCCTCGCGGTCTTCATGTTCGTCTTCTCGTGGAACAACTTCATCTGGCCGCTGACGATTCTGCGCACCGAGGCGATGTATCCCGTCGTGCTCACGCTGAACCGCCTCATGTCGTACACGATGAGCTTCGAGTACCAGAACGTGGTCATCGCGGGTGCGCTCATCGCATCGCTGCCGACGCTCATCGTGTTCCTGGTGTCGCAGCGCGTGTTCGTGCAGGGGATCGCCAGCAGCGGAGTGAAGGGCTGATGGCCGAGATCGTCATCGTCCCCGACCGCGCGACGGGCGGCGAGCTCGGTGCGCGGATCGTCTGGGAGTACGTGGATGCCGCGACCGCGCCTGTGCTGGGTGTGGCGACCGGATCGACCCCGGAGTCCCTTTATCTGGCCATGGCGCGCACCCGCGCGAGCCGGGATCTCGCGGAGCTGCAGGCATTCGCGCTCGATGAATATGTCGGGCTGCCGTCCGGCCACCGGGAGTCGTATCGAGAGGTCCTGCGGCGCGAGATCGTCGAGCCGCTCGGCCTCGACCCCGCACGAGTGCACGTGCCATCCGTCGAGCCCGCCCTGCTGCCCAGGACCGGCGAGCACTACGAGGAGGCGATCGCCGCGGCCGGAGGAGTCGGTCTCCAGATCCTCGGCATCGGCAGTGACGGTCATGTCGGTTTCAACGAGCCTGGGTCCTCGCTCGCCTCCCGGACACGCGTGAAGACCCTCACCGAGCAGACGCGGCGCGACAACGCGCGGTTCTTCGGCCCGGTCGAGGAGGTGCCGCGGCACAGCGTCACGCAGGGGCTCGGCACGATCCGGGACGCCGGGCATCTGCTGCTGCTCGCGTTCGGCGCGCAGAAGGCCTCCGCGGTCGCGGCCGCGCTCGAGGGGCCGCTGTCAGCCGCCGTGCCCGCCACGATCGTGCAGCTGCATCCGCATGTCACCGTCATCCTCGACGAGGACGCAGCGGGCGCCCTCGCGCACACCCGCTACTATCGCGACGTAGAACGGTTCAAACCGGAGTGGCAAGGCTGGTGACGCACATGCTCCCCTCGAGCATCGCCGATGTGGTGGCGGATCCGACGCGCATCAAGACGCGTCTGATCGATCGAGTCGCGTACGCGAGCGACGCATCGCACTTCCTGCTCACCCCTGAGGCCGTCGTCGTGGCGGCGGGCGCGGCCGAGGTCGCGGCGATCCTGCAGGCGGCGGCGCGCGGCGGCACGCCGGTCACCCTGCGCTCGGGCGGCACGAGCCTGTCCGGACAGGGCAGTGGTGCCGGGCTCATGATCGATGTCCGACAGCGATTCCGCGAGATCGACGTCCTCGACGACGGCCGCCGTGTGCGGGTCCAGTCGGGCGCGACGGTTCGTCAGGTGAACGCCCGGCTCGCTCGGCACGGATACCGTCTCGGGCCCGACCCGGCCAGCGAGGCCGCGTGCACGATCGGCGGCGTCGTCGCCAACAACTCCAGCGGGATGGCCTGCGGCACCGACCAGAACACCTATCGCACCCTGGAATCCGCGGTGCTGGTGCTTCCGTCCGGTACCATCATCGACACCGCGGCCCCGGACGCCGACACCCATCTGCGTACGGCGGAACCGGAGCTTGCCGAGGGGCTCCTTCGGCTGCGCCGCCGCGTCACAGACTCTCCTGGTTCCGTCGAACTGATCCGTCGCCAGTTCGCTCTGAAGAACACCATGGGCTACGGCGTCAACGCCTTCCTCGACTTCGAGTCTCCGGTGCAGCTGCTGCTGCACCTGGTCATCGGGTCCGAGGGCACGCTCGCCTTCGTCGCCGAGGCGACCTTCCGCACCGTGCAGATCGCCCCCAAGGTCACCACCGCGCTCGCGGTCTTCCCATCACTGCACGCCGCGACCGTCGCGCTCCCCGGCCTGACCGCGACCGGTGCCGCGACGCTCGAGCTGATGGACGCGACCTCGCTGCGCGTGGGGCAGCGCCTGCCCGGGGCGCCGGCGCAGATCCTGGGCTTCGAGGTCGAGGACCATGCCGCGCTGCTGGTCGAGTATCACGCGCACACCGACGAGGAACTCGTCGCGGCGGCGCAGCGCGGCACCCGTGTGCTCGCCGAGGCTCCGCTGCGCGCCCCGGCGGTCCTTTCGACGGATGCGGCCGCACGCAAGGCCGCCTGGTCGTTCCGGAAGGGACTGTACGCCTCGGTCGCGGGTGCGCGACCGAGCGGCACGACTGCGCTGCTGGAGGATGTGGCGGTGCCCGTCCCCGCGCTCGCCGACGCCTGCGGCGGGCTGCAGCAGCTGTTCGATCAGTACGGGTATGCCGACAGCGTGATCTTCGGACACGCCAAGGACGGCAACATCCACTTCATGCTCACCGACCGCTTCGAGGGCGACGACGCGATCGCCCGGTACCTCGGATTCACCGACGACATGGTCGACCTCGTCCTTGACGCCGGTGGCAATCTGAAGGCCGAGCACGGCACCGGCCGTGCGATGGCGCCCTACGTGCGACGACAGTACGGCGACGAGCTGTACGGCGTGATGTGCGACCTGAAGAACCTCTGCGATCCGGCGCGGATCATGAATCCGGGCGTCATCATCGACGAGGATCCCGACGCGCACATCCGCAGCATCAAGCTCGCCCCGACCGTCGAGGAAGAGGTCGACCGGTGCGTCGAGTGCGGGTACTGCGAGCCGGTTTGCCCCAGTCGCGACCTGACCTTGACCCCTCGACAGCGCATCGTCGTCCGACGCGAGATCGAACGAGCCCGAGGGCGCGGCGATGATGCCGCGGTGATGCAGCTCGAGCGCGACTACGACTACGCCGGCGTGCAGACGTGCGCAGTCGACGGCATGTGCCAGACGGCCTGCCCCGTACTCATCAACACCGGCGCTCTCGTGAAGCGTCTGCGCCGCGAGGAGGCGAACCCCGTCCTGGCCGCCGGCTGGAAGGTGGCGGCATCCGGATGGAGCGCGGCCACCCGCGGCGGTGCCATGGCGCTGTCGGCGGCGAAGGCGGTGCCCGCGCCGCTCGTGACCGCGGTGACCGACGCGGCACGGGCCGTGCTCGGCGCCGACACCGTGCCGCGCTACGGCGCCGACCTCCCCGGAGGAGGCGGCGCGCGTCGAACGGCCGTCGGAGTGATGGGCGGCGGTGAAGGCGATCCGATCGCGGTCTACGTGCCGGCGTGCGTCAACAGCATGTTCGGCCCGGCCGATGGCGGCGACGGCGTCGCGGTGTCGTTCCGACGGCTGCTGGAGCGTGCCGGCGTGCGCGTGCTCGTGCCGGAGGGCGTCGAGTCGATGTGCTGCGGGACGCCGTGGTCGTCGAAGGGCTTCAGCGGCGGCTACGACGTGATGTCCCGTCGGGTCGTCGACGGAGTCCGCGCAGCGACGCGCAACGGCGCGCTGCCCGTGATCAGTGATGCGGCCAGCTGCAGCGAGGGCTTCGAGCGGATCCTGCGCGACGAGGGCATCCACGTCGAGGACGCGGTGGCGTTCGCGCGGCGCGAGCTGCTGCCGCGGCTGTCGGTGAGCGCGCCCGTGGAATCGTTGGTGCTGCACCCGACCTGCTCGTCACGGCAGATGGGACTCGATGACGACCTCGTGGCGATCGCCGAGACGGCCGCCCTCACCGTGCAGATCCCCGACGATTGGAACTGCTGCGGATTCGCCGGAGACCGCGGGATGCTGCATCCCGAGCTGACCGCCGCCGCGACCGCGCCCGAAGCCGCGGAGGTCGCCTCGCTCGGCGCATTGGCCCACGCATCGTGCAACCGCACGTGCGAGATCGGCATGAGCCGGGCGACCGGCGAGTCGTACCGGCACGTCCTCGAGCTGCTCGAGGAAGCGACGCGGTAGCCGACACGACCGAGCGACCCCGTGCCGAGGCATCCGTCGTCGTCCTGCCAGGATGAGGGAAAGACGAGAGGGTCGGCATGACGACGGACACTTCCGAGCGGCCGCGCCGCCGGCATCGCGGATGGCGCATCTTCGGCTGGATCGGCGGTTCGATCGTCGCGATCATCCTGATCGTCTCCCTCGTCGGCGCGATCACCCCGTGGCCGTCGGCAATGCTGATCCGCGCCGTCTTCGAACAGGGCGGCACGGCCACAGCGGAGGAGATGGAGCGGCACATCCCCGACACCGCGGTCGACGCCCAGCTCGGCATCCAATACGGCGAGAGCAACGACCCGGACACGACACTGGACGTGTTCACCACGGCGGCTGCGGGCGACGTGCTCCCCACTATCGTGTGGGTCCACGGCGGCGCCTGGATCTCCGGCGAATCGGCGAACGTCGACCCGTACCTGCGCATCCTCGCCGGTGAGGGGTACACCGCCGTCGGCCTGAACTACACGCTGGGTCCGGAGGGCACATACCCGACCGCCGTGACGCAGCTGAACACCGCGCTGAAGTACCTCGACGAGAACGCCGCCGAGTTGGGGATCGACAGCACCCAGATCGTGCTCGCCGGCGATTCGGCGGGTGCGCAGCTCGCGAGCCAGCTGGCCGTGCTGACCACCAACGACCGGTACGCCCATCTGATGGGTCTCACCCCGGCGCTGCAGCCCGACCAGCTGGCCGGCATCATCCTCAACTGCGGCGTCTACGACATGACGGCGATGGCCGAGCTCGATGGGATCGTCGCGTGGGGCTTCAAGATCGCGCTGTGGGCATACACCGGGACGAAGAGCTGGTCGGCGAGCTATGAGGGCGCAACGATGTCGACGATCGACTTCGTCACCGAGGACTTCCCGGCCACCTACATCAGCGGCGGCAACGGCGACGGGCTCACCTGGTTGCAGTCGATCCCGATGAGCAGTGCGCTGCAGGATGCCGGAGTCGACGTCACCGAACTGTTCTGGCCCGCGCAGCACGAGCCCGCGCTGCCGCATGAGTATCAGTTCCACCTCGACATGCCCGATGCCCAGACCGCGCTGACCGCGACCCTGGACTGGCTGGACGCGACGACGACCAAGTAGCCACCAGCTGGGGGCTCTGAGGCTGCCCTCAGGCGGCCCGGCGTAAACTCGGGTGTGCCTTCCGAGAACCCCACCCCGCGCGACAGCGGCATCGACCCCGCCGAACTCGCCGTCACGCTCGACGTCTTGGCGCGCATGTCCGGGATGGATGAAGAGGATCCGGACTACATCGCCGTGCGCCGCGCGACGGCCGCGATGTTCAAGGCCGTCAAGAAGGAGCGACGCCGCGAGATCCGCGCCGGCATCGCCGAGGCCGACCGCAGTGTCATCGCCGCCACGGCGACGGGCGCCCCGGACCGCATCGACGACGAGACGCGCGGCATCCCGATCAGCACGGCCACGACCGCTCCGACGGCCGGCACGCTCATCAAGGCCCGCGCCTGCTACATCTGCAAGCAGCCGTACCAGCTCGTCGACGCGTTCTACCACCAGCTCTGCCCGACCTGTGCGGCGATGAGCCATGCCAAGCGCGACGCGCGCGCCGACCTCACCGGCAAGCGGGCGCTCCTCACCGGCGGCCGCGCGAAGATCGGCATGTACATCGCGCTGCGACTGCTGCGCGATGGGGCGCACACCACGATCACGACGCGCTTCCCGCGCGACGCGGTCCGCCGATTCTCCAGCCTTCCCGACTCCCCCGAGTGGATCGACCGCCTCAAGATCGTCGGCATCGACCTGCGCGATCCCGCCCAGGTGATCGGTCTGGCGGAGGATGTCGCAGCCGCCGGCCCGCTCGACATCCTCATCAACAACGCGACCCAGACGGTGCGGCGCTCGCCGGGCGCCTACCAGCCGCTGGTGGATGCCGAGCTTGCGCCGCTCCCGGACGGCCCGCTGCCGGAGCTCGTGACCTTCGGTCACACCAACGACCCGCACCCCCAGGCGCTGGAGCGCTCCGTCGCCGCCCACCCCGTCCTGGCCGCCGCGGCCGCGCGCGCCGACGAGCTCACCGAGCTGGCCATGGCCCCCGGGTCGAGCTCGCTGGAGCGCCTCGCCGCCGGCACCGCCATCGACGCCGGTGGGCTCGTGCCCGACCTGCACGACGTCAACTCGTGGACGCAGCACGTCGACGAGGTCGATCCGCTCGAGATGCTCGAGGTGCAGCTGGCCAACACGACGGCGCCGTTCCTGCTCGTCTCCAAGCTGCGCGCCTCGATGGCCGCCAGCCCGGCCCGCCGCAAGTACATCGTGAACGTCAGCGCCATGGAGGGCGTGTTCGGCCGCGGCTACAAGGGTCCGGGGCATCCGCACACCAACATGGCCAAGGCCGCCGTGAACATGCTCACCCGCACCAGCGCCCGCGAGATGTTCGAGACCGACCGCATCCTGATGACCAGCGTCGACACCGGCTGGATCACGGACGAGCGTCCGCACCCGACCAAGGTGCGCCTCGCCGAAGAGGGCTTCCACGCCCCGCTCGACCTGGTCGACGGCGCCGCGCGCGTGTACGACCCGATCGTGCGCGGCGAGGCCGGCGAAGACGTGTTCGGCGTGTTCCTGAAGGACTACAGCAAGGGCTCCTGGTGACGCTTCCCGCTCCCGGCGCGCGCGTCGTCGTGCGTTACCTGCTTCCTTCGGGGCAGGCGACGGATGCCTTGGGCCAGCTGCTGAGCGCGGATGACACCACGATCGTGGTCGACGGCGTCCGCGGCATCGAGCGCATCCGGGTGGCCGACATCATCGCCGCGAAGGAAGTCCCTCCGCCGCCGGCGCCGCGGATCCGCCGCGCCGACTGAACCGCGGCGTCGGACCGATGCCACGCACGGCGACGTCGCGACGCTAGCGGGCGACCAGCTCCGGGGTGAGCGCTTCGCGCTCGTCGAAGACGAAGCAGTCGCCCTCGAAATGGGCGTCGCCGACCTCTTCGAAGTAGGTCAGGATGCCGCCGTCCAGCTGCATCACGTTCGGGTGGCCGGCCTCCTGCAGGTAGATCGCAGCCTTCTCGCAGCGGATGCCGCCGGTGCAGAAGCTCACGACGGTCTTGCCCTCGAGCTGCGCGGCGTGCTCGGTCGCGGCATCCGGGAACTGGCTGAACTTCGTGATGCCCCAGTCGATCGCGTTCGCGAACGTGCCGTACTCCACCTCGAACGCATTGCGGGTGTCGAGCATGACGACCGGACGACCGGCGTCGTCGTGGCCCTGATCGAGCCAGCGCCGCAGCGTCGGGGCATCGACCGCGGGTGCCCGCGAGGCGGCGGGGCGGATCGTCGGGTGGTCCATGCGGATGATCTCGTGCTTGAGCTTGACCAGCATCCGCTGGAAGGGCTGATCCGTCGACCAGCTCTCCTTCGTCGTCAGCGACGCGAAGCGCTCGTCCGTACGGAGCTCGGCGAGGAACGAGCGGACGGATGCCGCATCCCCGGCGAGGAAGAGGTTGATGCCCTCTTCGGCCAGAAGGATGGTGCCCTTCAGCCCCAGGTCGTTCGCGCGCTCGCGTAGCAGGGGTCGCAGCGTCTCCCGGTCGTCCAACGGGACGAACAGGTAGGCCGAGACATTGAGTACGCGATCCATCGAGGGGAGTTTACCGGCCGGTCCTGGGCGCGAGCGCTGTGCGGGGAGGCCGATCCGACGCGACGACCTAGACTAGGGGCATCCCCATTTCCCTCCAGGAATCGTCGTGACCGCAGCTACTTCCGCCCGCGCCCTCGAGCCGCGGCATCTTCAGCTCGCCCGTGCCGCCTTCGCGGCGATCGCGGCGGCGATGATCACGTTCTCCCCCGACCACTCCTCGCAGGTCGGACTCGCCGTCTTCAGCGGGTTCGCGATCGCGACCGGTCTGTCGTTCCTGCTGTCGGTCTGGCTGGTCTTCCCCGCCGGCGAGCGGTGGCCTTCCGTGCTGATGGGCATCCTCGCGATGCTCGCCGGGATGATCGCCGGTCTCGTCGGCCTCCGCTCGATCACCCTGTTCTTCTCCGTCGTCGTCACGTGGGCGCTGCTGAGCGGACTCATCGAGACGATCGTCGGCTGGCGCGCCCGACGCGCGCTGCGCACCGTCGCCGCGCCCGATGAGGCCGAGCGCACCGCCGCGCGCGATGCGCTCACCGTCGGCATCATCACGATCGTGCTCGGCCTCGCGCTGCTGGTCGTGCCGACGCAGTACGCGCTGCAGTACTACATCGAAGAGGCCGGCCGCTCGTTCATCCTCACCGGCATCACGATCGGTGTCGGGATCTTCGGCGGCTACGCGGCCATCGTCGCCGTCTACCTCGCGATCGCCGGATTCTCGCCGCGCCGCACACCCGCCGTGAACCCACGCGAAGACGCGGCTGCACAGCCCGTCGATGAGGCGCCTGGAGGCACCGCATGACCGAAAAGCCCACCCGTCGCGCCCTGATGAAGCCCCTGCAGCTGCTCGGGCTCGCCTTCGGCGCCGCCCTGTTCGCCGGGATCGTCACCCTCGTCTCGATGGGCTTCTTCCAGCAGCGTCAGGCCGGTGAGGCCGAGCGTGCGCTCGTCGTGGCCGGAGTCATGTTCGGTATCGTCTTCATCGTCATGCTCGTCGGCCTCGCGCTCCTGATCCTGGTCGTCGACCCGACGGACGTGCAGAAGACGGTCGACCGTCCGGTCCTCTACCCGAAGGACGACGACAAGGGCCAGAACGACGCACCGGATGCCGCGGCATCCGGTGACCCGAAGGCCTGACGCGTCCGACCACGGCGCTGACGCGACCTCGCGGCGCGACCGAGCGCGCCGGCCGCGCCCGTCAGGCGACGGGGCTTCGGCTGACCGAGCCCGTCAGAAGACAGGCGTCAGGCGATCCCGGCGCCTCGACCTACTCGACGAGGCTGGCGGCCAGCCCGACGTAGGTTGCCGGCGTGAGCGCCAGCAGGCGCTGCTTCGCGGCATCCCCGATGTCGAGTCCGCGCACGAACTCGGCGAGGTCCTCGGCGCCGACGCGGCGTCCGCGCGTGAGGTCCTTCAGGAGCGCGTACGGGTCGGTGATCGACGAGCGGCCCGCAGCGATCTCGGCGCGGACCACGGTCTGGATCGCCTCGGCGAGCACTTCCCAGTTCACGTCGAGATCGGCCAGCAGCACGTCTTCGGCGAGGGAGATCTCGCCGAGTCCGCGCTGGAGGTTGTCCAGCGCGAGCAGCGAGTGACCGAGGGCGACGCCGATGTTGCGCTGCGTGGTCGAGTCGGTGAGGTCGCGCTGCAGGCGGCTGGTGACCAGCGTCTGCGCGAGCGAGGCGAGCAGCGCGCCGGCGATCTCGAGGTTCGCCTCGGCGTTCTCGAAGCGGATCGGGTTGATCTTGTGCGGCATCGTCGAGGATCCGGTGGCGCCGGCCACCGGGATCTGCGTGAAGTAGCCGATCGAGATGTAGGTCCAGATGTCGGTCGCGAGGTTGTGCAGGATGCCGCCGACATGACGGACGCGGTCGTACAGCTCGACCTGCCAGTCGTGCGACTCGATCTGGGTGGTCAGCGGGTTGAACCCGATGCCGAGGCCCTCGATGAACGTGCGGGTCAGTTCGGGCCAGTCCACGGACGGGTCCGCGGCGACGTGCGCCGACCAGGTTCCGGTGGCTCCGGAGAACTTGGCGAGGAATTCGGATGCCTCGACCTGCGCCGCGACCCGCTCCAGGCGCCACGCGAACACCGCGAGCTCCTTGCCCATGGTCGAGGGCGTCGCCGGCTGGCCGTGGGTGCGCGAGAGCATCGCGGCATCCTTGTGCTGCACCGCGAGGGTGCGCAGCGTGCCGATGACGGTCTGCAGCTTCGGCAGCCACACCTCGACGATCGCGCGCTGCACGGTGAGCGCGTAGGACGCGGAGTTGATGTCCTCGCTGGTCGCGGCGAAGTGCGTGAGCTCGGCGATGCCGTCGAGTCCGAGCGCGGAGAGCCGATCGCGCACCAGGTACTCCACGGCCTTGACGTCGTGGCGGGTGACCGCTTCCTTGTCGGCGAGCCAGTCGATCTCGGCCTGTCCGAAGTCGCGGTACAGGGCGCGCAGGCGCTCCTTGTCCTCCGCGGACAGCGGCGAGGTCTCGAACAGCGACCGGTCGGTGAGGGTGATGAGCCATTCGACCTCGACCTCGACGCGGGCGCGGTTGAGGCCCGCCTCGGAGAGATAGTCGGCGAGCCCCGTCACCGCGGCGCGGTAGCGGCCGTCGAGGGGGCTGAGGGGCTGGGGGGGAAGAGAAGGCACGAGGGGCCGTCCTGTCAGATCGCGGGGCGGATCGCGGGTTCGAGCTGTCGGAAGAGCGAACGGCTCGCACTCTCGATCATACCGAGCACGTCATCGAACATCCCGGGCCCCGCGTAGTAGGGGTCGGGCACGTCGAGGGTCTGTGCGCTCGCGTCGAACGACATGAGCAGCGCGATCTTGTCGGCGTCCGCCTCGCTGCGGGCCCAGCCGTGCAGAATCCGCTCGTGGCTGCGGTCGAGCGCCACGATGAGGTCGTTGTTGGCGAAGTCGGCATGGGTGAACTGGCGGGCCCGATGCCGCGCGCCGTCGTACCCGCGCCGTTCGAGGGCCTCCAGTGTGCGCACATCGGCGCGCTCGCCGACGTGCCAGTCGCCGGTGCCCGCCGACGTCGAAGCCACGCGGTCTCGCAGGCCGGCGGCATCCGCGAACCAGCGGAACACGACGTCCGCCATCGGGGAGCGGCAGATGTTGCCGGTGCATACGAAGACCACGCGGAACGGCTCGTCGGCGCTCGCGGTCATCTCTCTATTCTTGCGCCGAGCGACGGCTCCTGCACACCGTCTGCCTCCACGAGGCCGATCCACAGCCCCGGTGCGGGTGTCCCCGTGGCTGCGCGACGGCGTCAGAGTGGGGGCATGTCCCTGCTGATGTCGTGCGACCCGACCGCGATCGCGTGCCTCGACACGCTCGCGCGCGTGCGCCGACAGGTGGACGACGCCGCCGTCCGATTGCAGGCCGCGCACGCCCATGCACTCGCCCTGGCCGACGCGACGCGGTGGCAGACCGAGGCCGCGCGCCGGTTCCGCGACGTCACCGCGCAGTGGTGTCAGGATGTCGCGGCGCTCGCCGCCGAGGCCGCCGAGGTCGGCGACGACGTGAGTCGGCTGCATCATCGCGTGGCGCTGTTGATGGGGGATGCCGCGGGGTGAGCGACGACCTCGACATCCGCAGCGGCGGCGTGGTCGCCGTCGACACCGAGACGCTTCGCGAAGCGGCGGGCGGATTCGCGCGGTTGGGGCGCGAGCTCGAGGCGATCGTCGGGTTGGTCGGCTCGGCCGGTGCGCAGCTGTTCGCTCTCCCGCGGATCGCCTGGGACGTCTCGTCGCGGGTCGAGGAGCTGCGCCGCCGGGTAGGCGACGCCGTGGCACACGCGCAGCGTGCCGACGCAGACCTGCGCGCGGCGGCCGCCGTCTACGAGGTCGTCGAGCTCCGCGCGGCGCACGGGGTGGCGGAGGCGGCGGGCGAGACGGCCACGCTCGCGGCGATCGAGGCGCGGATCGCCGTGCTCGCCGACGAGTATCCCGATGTCCTGGAGACGGCATCGCGAGGTCCCCTGGCGTGGGGGCTGGCCTGGCCGGCAGAGCTGACCGCTCAGGCCGGCGCGGCGCTGTGGTGGGCGCCACCGGGCATCGCGGTCGCCGCCGGGGTCGGGATGTTCGGGACGGCGCAGCTGGCGCGGCTGGTCGGCGCCGGAACGGTCCCGCAGGACGCGAGGCTGCGCGTCGCGTCGACCGCGATCATCGTCGCGCCCGTGCGGCGCGACACCCGAACGGCGGCACCGACGACGCTCGCTGCGGCGGCCGCGCGCATCCCGGGCGGCGAGGGCTCCCGCATCCGCGTCGAGAAGTACACGATGGCCGACGGATCCCGGCAGTTCGCCGTCTACGTCACCGGCACGCAGTCCTTTGCTCCGGTGAGCAAGGACCCGTTCGACATGACTTCGAACGTGCAGCTGTACTCCGGGTCGACCTCGGCTTCGTACGACGCCACCCTCGCCGCCCTGCGCGAGTCGGGAGCCCGGCCGGGCGATGCCGTGCACGCGTTCGGCCACTCCCAGGGGGCGATGGTCACCGCGCACATCGCGCTGGAGGGCGAGTTCGACACGCGCACGCTCGTGTCGTTCGGCCCACCCGTCGAGGCCGACATCGGAGCGGACACCCTCAGCGTCTCCCTGCGGCACACGGACGACCCCGTCGTCGCCCTGGAGGGCGGCGGTCACGACTATCCCGTGGGCGCGCCCGGGAGTTTCGTCGCGGAGCGCGTGGCCGACCCCGACCCAGGGCTGCACGACGTCCGCCTGCCCGCGCACGGCATCGCCGCGTACACCGAGACGGCCCGGATGCTGGATGCCTCGACCGATCCGCGGATGGATCCGGTGCGGGCGCTGCTGGACGAGCTGGGGGCCGCGGCATCCGTCGAGAGCGTCGAATACTCGGCGGAACGGGTCACGGCGCTCCCGGCGCCGACTCCGGGACCCGAGCCGGTCAGTCCTTCCGCTGCGGGCGGAGGATCAGCCCGAAGACCCAGTTGATGAGGGAGATGATGAGCGCCGCGACCACGCCCCACCAGAAGTCCTCGACCCGCAGACCCCAGTTCCACCAGTGCGTGAGCCAGGCCGTCAGCCACAGCAGGAACGCGTTGATGATGAGCGAGATGAGGCCCAGCGTGAGCACATAGAGGGGGAACGCCAGCACCTTGATGACGGTGCCGATGAGCGTGTTCACCAGAGCGAAGATGGCCGCGACGATCAGCAGTGTCAGGACGAACTGCAACGTCTCTCCGGGCGGGAACGGGATCACCGACACCATCAGTGCGGGGATCAGGGTCACCACCCAGATCGCAAAGGCGTTGATGACGACGCGGATGAGGAAGCGCATGTCGGTCAGTCTGACACGCCGCTCACAGCGGAGGAAGGCAATCCGCCGCGTGTGGGCGACGTGCGACGCATGCCTCCTAGACTCGGTCGGGTGACCGACGCCACCGAGAGATCCGACGCTCCCGTCCGCATCCGCCCCGAGATCGCGGCCCTCCCGCCGTACAAGCAGGGCAAGCAGGCCGGTGCAGACGCGTTCAAGCTGTCGAGCAACGAGAATCCGTTCGACCCGCTGCCGAGCGTGGTCGAGGCCCTCCAGCGCACCGTCGAGATCAACCGGTATCCGGATGCCACGGCCAGCCGCCTGCGGCACCGCCTGGCCGCGCGTTTCGGCGTCACGCCCGAGGGCGTGCACATCGGCTCGGGCAGCGTCGCGATCCTCGCGCAGCTGATGCTCGCCGCGGCCGGTCCCGGCGACGAGGTCATCTACGCGTGGCGGTCGTTCGAGGCCTACCCGGGGCTCGCCCTGATCGCCGGCGGGACGCCGGTGCAGGTGCCGCTCACCCAGGACGCCCGCCACGACCTGCCCGCCATGGCCGCAGCCGTCACCGACCGCACCCGTGCCATCATCGTGTGCAGCCCGAACAACCCCACCGGCCCGATCGTCACCCAGGTCGAGTTCGACGAGTTCCTGGCGGCCGTGCCTCGCGATGTCCTGGTCATCCTCGACGAGGCCTACGTCGAGTTCGTCACCGACCCGAGCGCCGTGGACGGGATGCGGGTGCTCGCTGTCTCCGGCCACGAGAACGTCGTCGTGCTGCGCACCTTCTCGAAGGCGTTCGGCCTGGCGGGCCTCCGGGTCGGCTACGCGATCGGTCACCCGCGGATCCTCGACGCCGCCCGCAGCACCAGCATCCCCCTGTCCGTCACGGCGCAGGCCGAAGAGGCGGCGCTGGCGAGCCTGGCCGCCGAGTCCGAGCTGCTCGAACGGGTGCGGGTCATCGCCGCCCGCCGCGACCGCCTGGTGGCGGGGCTGCGGGAGAGCGGATGGCGCGTGCCGGACGCCCAGGGCAACTTCGTGTGGCTGCCCGCCGGCGCCGAGACACTGCCGATCGCAGCCGCATTCGAGGAGGAGGGGCTGATCGTCCGCCCCTTCGCCGGTGACGGTGTGCGTATCTCGGTCGGCGAGGAAGAGTCTGTTGAGAAGGTCCTACGGATCGCGGCATCCGTTGTCCAGACTCTCCCAGAAGGCCACGCGGGGCGAGGGTTAGCGTAGAAAAGTGACTCCGTCTGAAGACACCTCGCTTGTGCGCGTGCTGGCGGCCGATGGGTCGCTGGCCCCTACGGCGGCGGCTGAACGCTACCTTCCGCTGATCGACGCGCTCGCCGAATCCGAGCTCGAGACCTTCTATCGCGACATGGTCGTGATCCGCGCGTTCGACCGCGAGGCCACCAACCTGCAGCGTCAGGGGCAGCTCGCGCTGTGGCCGCCGAGCCTCGGCCAGGAGGCCGCGCAGGTCGGTTCCGCACGTGCGGCCCGCCCCCAGGACCACCTCTTCCCGTCCTACCGCGAGCACGTCGTGTGCACGATCCGCGGCGTCGATCCGGTCGACATCATCCGGGTCATGCGGGGGCTCACCCACGGTGGCTGGAACCCGTTCGATCCGAAGAACGGCAACACGCACGTCTACACGCTGGTGCTGGGCGCCCAGACGCCGCACTCGACCGGACTCGCGATGGGCATCACGCTGGACGGCCGCAGCGGCACCGGCGACCTCGAGCGCGACGAAGCCGTCATCGTCTACTACGGCGACGGCGCGTCCAGCCAGGGCGACGTCCACGAGTCGATGGTGTTCGCCGCCAGCTACCAGACGCCTCAGGTGTTCTTCCTGCAGAACAACCAGTGGGCGATCTCGGTCCCGGTCTCCACCCAGTCCCGTTCGCCGCTGTACCTGCGCGGCGAAGGGATCGGCATCCCGAGCGTCCAGGTCGACGGCAACGACGTCCTGGCCAGCTACGCGGTCTCGAAGGTCGCGCTCGACGAGGCGCGCGCCGGCGGCGGACCGCGGGCGATCGAGGCGCTGACGTACCGCATGGGTGCGCACACGACGAGCGACGACCCGACCAAGTACCGCACGAGCGACGAGGAGCGCTCCTGGGCCGAGCGCGACCCGATCGAGCGCATGCGCGTGTTCCTGCGCGGCCGCGGGGCATCCGACGCGTTCTTCGCCGACGTCGAGGCCGAGGGCCGTGCCCTCGCCGAGGACGTCCGGACGCGCACGACGGCCCTGGAGACGATCCCGGCCGACCTGATCTTCTCGAACGTGTACAGCGACCCGCATCCGCTCGTCGATGAGCAGCGCGCGTGGCTGGCCGGGTACGAGGCATCCTTCGAGGAGGACCCTTCGTGAGCGACGTGTCGACCACTGATGTCCCGACGGCCGAGGCCGTCACGACGATGCCCTTCAGCCGCGCGCTGAACGCCGGACTGCGCAAGGCGCTCGCCGACTCCGACCGCGTCCTGCTCATGGGCGAGGACATCGGAAAGCTCGGCGGCGTGTTCCGCGTCACCGAGGGGCTGCAGGCGGAGTTCGGCGAACGTCGCGTGCTGGACACGCCGCTGGCCGAGTCCGCCATCATCGGCACCGCTATCGGACTGGCGATGGGCGGGTTCCGTCCGGTGTGCGAGATCCAGTTCGACGGCTTCGTCTTCCCCGGATTCGACCAGATCACCTCGCAGCTCGCGAAGCTCACGTACCGCCACGAGGGCGCGCTGCAGATGCCCGTCGTCATCCGCATCCCGTACGGCGGACACATCGGCGCTGTCGAGCACCACCAGGAGAGCCCGGAGGCGTACTTCACGCACACGCCGGGCCTGCGCGTGGTCAGCCCGTCGACGCCGAACGACGCGTACTGGATGATCCAGGACGCGATCAGCTCCCCCGACCCGGTCATCTTCCTCGAGCCCAAGAGCCGCTACTGGCAGAAGGGCGAAGTGGATGCCTCGGCACGGGCGCTCCCGCTGCACGCGAGCCGGGTCGTCCGGCGCGGGACGGACGTGACGATCGTCGCGCACGGCGCGATGGTCGCCACCGCACTGCAGGCCGCGGCGCTCGCCGAGGCCGAGGGCACGAGCTGCGAGGTCGTGGACCTGCGCTCGCTCTCCCCCATCGATTACGGGCCGATCCTGGACTCGGTGCGCCGCACCGGACGCATGGTCTACGCCCAGGAGGCGTCCGGGTTCACCTCGCTCGGCAGCGAAGTGGCCGCCACGGTCATGGAGCGCGCCTTCTACTCGCTCGAGGCCCCGGTGCTGCGGGTGTCGGGCTTCGACACCCCCTTCCCCCCGGCCAAGCTCGAGGGCATCTTCCTCCCGGACGCGGACCGCATCCTCGAAGCCGTCGACCGCACCCTCGCGTACTGACGGCACCCGTTCCGAAAGGACACCGGATGAGCACCCAGACCTTCCACCTCCCCGACGTCGGTGAGGGCCTCGCCGAGGCCGAGATCGTGTCGTGGCGCGTCGCGCCCGGCGACACGGTCGCGGTCAACGATGTCGTCGTCGAGATCGAGACGGCCAAGTCGCTCGTCGAGCTGCCGTCGCCGTTCGACGGCGTCGTGAGCGAACTGCTCGCGGCCGAGGGCGACACGGTGCTGGTCGGTGCACCGATCATCACCATCGCCGGAGCGGGCGTCGTCACCGACGTGCCCGAACCGGCCGAGCCCGCGGCGGACGCGAGCGGCTCGGTGCTGGTCGGATACGGCAGCCCTGGACACGTGCAGTCGCGCCGCCGGAAGCCGGCGGAACGCCCGGTCGCGGCATCCGTCGGTGTCGTCGCCAAGCCGCCGATCCGCAAGCTCGCCCGCGACCTCGACGTCGACCTGGCCGACGTCACGCCCAGCGGTCCCGCCGGTGAGATCACGCGCGACGACGTCGTCAAGCACGCCTCGCAGGCCAGCGTCTTCCGCAACATCGAGACGCCGGAGTGGGGTGCGCGCGAGCAGACCATCCCCGTGGCCCCCGTCGCCGTCGTGACGCCGCGTCCTGCGGCCGCATCCTCCGCCTCCGTCTCGGCGGACGAGCGTGAAGAGACGATCCCGGTCAAGGGTGTGCGCAAGGCCACGGCGTCCGGCATGGTGCAGAGCGCATACTCGGCACCGCACGTCACGGTGTGGACCGACGTGGACGCGAGCCGCACGATGGAGCTCGTCAAGCGACTCAAGGCCTCGCCCGACTTCGCCGACGTCAAGGTCTCGCCGTTGCTCATCATGGCCCGCGCCGTGATCTGGGCCGCGCGTCGCACGCCGATGGTGAACGCGGCCTGGGTCGACGGGGAGGGTGGCGCAGAGATCCGCGTCCGCCGCTACGTCAACCTCGGCATCGCCGCGGCCACGCCGCGCGGGCTGCTCGTGCCGAACATCAAGGACGCCCAGGACCTCAACATGCGCGGCCTGGCCAACGCGCTCGAGAAGCTCACGCTGACCGCGCGCGAGGGTAAGACGACCCCGGCCGATCAGCACGGCGGCACCATCACGATCACCAACATCGGCGTGTTCGGGATGGATGCCGGCACCCCGATCATCAACCCCGGCGAAGCCGGCATCATCGCGCTGGGCACGATCAAGCAGAAGCCGTGGGTCGTGGACGGCGAGGTGCGCCCGCGCTGGGTCACCACGGTCGCCGGGTCGTTCGATCACCGGGTCGTGGACGGCGACGGCATGAGCCGGTTCATCGCCGACGTCGCCTCGATCCTCGAAGAGCCCGCGCTCCTCCTCGACTGAGGCGCACTCGGGATGCCCTCCGGCGTGGGCGGGCGCTCCGCGCTGGCGTAGACCGCTCTTGACCGCGAGACTGCAACGGAGAGTCGAGACTGCGGGTATTACCCGCTGTCTCGACGTGCCACTGCAGTCTCGGCGGGGTGTGGCCGGGCGCACACGGGGGCCCGCACGCCGCACGGCACCGCGCGGGATGACGTGAGGCGCCGCGCAGACGGCGCGTAGCAACTGCCACCACCCTGCGAGCTTGAGAACGATTATCAATAGCGTTAGGGTGGAGGCATGACCTCCCGTCGCATCCTTCCCGTGCTCGCTCTCGCCGCTGCATCCGCCGTCGTTCTGGCCGGATGCGCGTCGACGGATGCCGGGGCCGACGACGGACGCATCTCGATCGTCGCGTCGACCAACGTCTACGGGCAGATCGCGCAGGAGGTCGGCGGCGACCTCGTGGACGTCTCGGCGATCGTCTCGTCCGCCGCGCAGGACCCGCATTCGTTCGAGGCCAGCGCGCGCGATCAGCTCAGCGTCAACCGCGCCGACCTCATCATCGAGAACGGTGCCGGCTACGACGCGTTCATGGATGCCCTGATCGAGTCGAGCGCGGCGGATGCCCCGGTCATCACGGCGGCCGAGCTGTCGCCCGAATGGCCCGCGGACGACCACGGCGACGACGCCGAGCATGACGACCACGCCGACGACGATCACGGTCACGATGACCACGACCACATCGAGGGGTTCAACGAGCACGTCTGGTACGACCCGGCGACGATGGGTGCGCTCGCGACCGAGATCGCGCACGAGCTGGGCGAGCTCGACCCCGACAACGCCGCCACATTCGAGGCGAACGCCGCCACCTTCCAGAGCGGGATCGACGGCCTCGCCGCCGCGCTGGCGAAGGTAGAGGCATCCGCCGGGGGTGCCGGCGTCTTCGTGACCGAACCCGCCCCCGTGTACCTCCTGCTCGCCGCCGGGCTGACGGATCTGACCCCTCCCGCGTTCAGCGAGTCGGTCGAGCAGGGGCAGGACGTGCCTCCGGCCACGCTGCTGGCCGCGCTCGACCTGCTGCGCTCGGGCGACGTGGACGTGCTGATCGCCAACGCCCAGACCGGCGGAGCCGAGACGACGCAGGTCATCGACGAGGCCGAGACGCAGAAGATTCCGGTGCTCGAGTTCACAGAGACCCTCCCGGACGGCGAGACTTACCTGCAATGGATGCAGCAGAACATCGACGCGCTGACCACGGCGCTGGCGCAGCCGGCCCCGTGACCGGCGACAACCCCCTCGAGATCACCGGCGCCGCCCTGCGCCGGGGCGACCGCGAACTGTGGTCGGGCCTGGACCTGACCGTCGCGCCGGGCGAGCTCATCGCCGTGCTCGGGCCCAGCGGGTCGGGCAAGACGACCCTGCTGCGCGCGATCCTCGGTCTGGAGCGACTCAGCGCGGGGCGCATCGTCGCTCTCGGTGAGGATGTCAAGGCCGCCGGCAACCGCCGCATCGGGTACATCCCGCAGCAGCGCCCACTGCCGCGCGACACTGCGCTGCGCGGCCGCGACCTCATCGCGCTCGGCGTCGACGGACACCGCTTCGGCTTCCCGATCCCGCGCAAGGGCGACAAGAAGCGCATCGACGCACTGATCGACGCGGTCGGGGCTCGGGGCTTCGCCGACCGCCCGGTCGGGCTGCTCTCCGGCGGCGAGCAGCAGCGACTGCGTACCGGTCAGGCCCTCGCCGACGACCCGCGCCTGCTGCTGTGCGACGAGCCGCTCACCAGCCTCGACCTCGCCAACCAGCAGGCCGTCGTCGGGCTCATCGACCGGCACCGCAAGGAGACCGGCGCCGCCGTGCTGCTGGTCACCCACGACATCAACCCCGTCCTGGGCAAGGTCGACCGCATCCTGTACCTGACCAACGGCCGGTTCACCCTCGGCACCCCCGACGAGGTGCTCAACTCGCGCGTGCTCACCGACCTCTACGGGGCACCCGTCTTCGTGCTGCGCGCCGGCGACCGGCTCGTGGTCGTCGGAGCACCGGATGCCGAGGCATCCCATCACCATCACGAGGGGGAACCCGCGTGAACTGGCCCGATGTCTGGGACGCCATGTTCGGCGGGCTCTCCGATTACGGCGCGATCCTCGCGCTGGTGTCGAACTCGGTCATCGCCGGTGCGGTCCTCGGACTTGTCGGCGGACTCGTGGGCGTCTTCGTCATGCAGCGCGACATGGCGTTCGCGGTGCACGGCATCAGCGAGCTCTCGTTCGCCGGCGCGGCAGCCGCGCTCCTCATCGGCGTCGACGTCGTGACCGGATCGATCATCGGGTCGCTCATCGCGGCCGCCGTGATCGGGGTGCTCGGCGCGCGGGCACGCGATCGCAACTCGATCATCGGCGTGCTGATGCCCTTCGGTCTCGGCCTCGGCATCCTGTTCCTCTCGCTCTACGACGGACGCAGCGCGAACCGCTTCAGCCTGCTCACCGGCCAGATCGTGTCGGTGCAGAACGACCAGCTCGGCTGGCTGATCGCGATCAGCGCGTTCGTCATGATCGGGATGCTGCTGATCTGGCGCCCGCTGCGCTTCGACTCCCTCGACCCGCAGTCCGCCGCCGCCCGAGGCGTGCCGACGACCGCGGTCTCGCTCGTGTTCATGCTGCTGCTCGGCCTGATCGTCGCCGTCAGCGTGCACATCATCGGCGCGCTGCTCGTGATGGCGCTGGTGGTCACGCCGGCCGCCGCGGCCATGCGCATCGCCTCCGGCCCCCTGGCGGTGCCGCTGTGGGCCGCCCTGTTCGGCTTCGTGTCGGGCGTCGGCGGCATCCTGCTCGCGATCATGGGCACGCTGCCGGTGAGCCCGTACATCACGACCGTGTCGTTCGTCATCTACCTGGTGTGCCGCTTCATCGGCAACCGCCGCGACCGCGTCACGAGGTCGGCGCATGAGTGAGAGACGCGATTCCCGGACGGTCTGCCGTTTCTCGGCAGGGGTCGGGGTCTCGGTACGGGGCACGGCCGGTGCGAGGGCCCGCGTCGGGGCCGCACTCAGGCCCCGCGGGTAGGATTCGGGCATGGTCGTTCAGCGGAACACGTGGCAGCGCGAGCGGGTGCGCGAAGCCCTCGCCGACGCGCGCGGCTTCGTCAGCGCGCAGAGCCTGCACGCGACCCTCCGCGACGAGAACACCGGCATCGGCCTGGCCACCGTCTACCGCGCCCTGGCCGGACTGACCGCCCAGGGCGAGGCGGATTCGCTGCAGAGTCCCGAGGGCGAGAGCCTCTACCGCGCGTGCGCGAGTCCGGGCCACCACCACCACCTGATCTGCCGCTCGTGCGGGCTGACCGTCGAGATCGAGGCCTCCGACGTCGAGCAGTGGGCGCGCCGGACGGCCGCCACCCACGGGTTCAGCGAGGCCGAGCACGTTGTCGACATCTTCGGGCTGTGCAGTCCGTGCGCGCGGGCGCGGGCCAGTGAGCGTGACGCGGGATAGCACGCTCGCCCCGACGCGCTCCGGGCCGGGGCGGGTCATCGGAGCAGTGGTCATCGGTGCCGCCGTCGTGGTGGGGCTGTTCGTCATCGACGCCGTCGCGCCGTCGCTGTTCGAGGCATCCCTCCCCACCCGTGCGCAGGACGGTCTGACGCTCGCGATCAGCGTGCTCATCGAGTCGATGCCGTTCGTGGCGCTCGGGGTGGTGCTGTCGATCGTCGTGCAGGTGTGGGTGCCACCGGGAGTGATCGAACGATGGATGCCGCGGCGCGCGTGGGCGCGACGCGCGGTGCTGTCGCTCCTGGGCATGGTCGTGCCGGTGTGCGAGTGCGGCAACGTGCCGTTCGCGCGCGGGCTGATGATCCGTGGGTTCACCGTGCCCGAGACGATGACGTTCCTGATCGCGGCGCCCATCGTGAACCCCATCGTGATCATCACGACCCATCAGGCCTTCGGCTTCTCGGACGGCATCCTGATCGCCCGTCTCGTGGGCGGGTTCCTCATCGCGAACCTCATCGGCTGGCTGTACAGCCGCCACCCCGACCCCGACGGACTGCTCACCGACCGGTTCCGCGCGACGTGCGAGATCGTCACGCACGAACCGGGCAGCCGCGGCCGCCGCAGCCTGGCCCAGTTCGTCATCGAGCTGCGCGCGGTCATGCCGGCGCTCGTGATCGGCTCCGCGCTCGCCGGGGCCGTGCAGGTGCTGGTGCCGCGCGAGGCCCTCCTGGCGATCGGCTCGAACCCCGCCCTGTCGATCGTCGCGATGATGGCCCTCGCGATGGTCGTGTCGATCTGTTCCAACGTCGATTCGTTCTTCGCGCTGTCGTTCGCCTCCACCTTCACCCCCGGCGCGATCGTCGCGTTCCTCCTGGTCGGGCCACTGGTCGACGTGAAGATGCTCGCGCTGATGCGCACGACCTTCCGCACCCGCGTGCTGGTCGGGCTTGTCGTGATCGTGGTGCTGTCCGCCTTCGCCATCGGAGTGGTGGTGAATCTCCTTGCGTAGCGCGGGATGGATCGGCACCCGGTGGCTGGGCGTGGGGCTGGCCGCGATCCTCGCCGTCGTCACCCTCGGGCTGGCCGTCACCGGCCGGCTCGGGCTCTACATCAACCCCGAATCGACGTGGTTCGCGGTGAGCATGTCGATCCTCGTGCTGATCGGCACGGTCGCGAGCTTCGCCCTGCCGCTCGGCGCCGAGGCCGATCACGGACACGACCACGGCGCGGCGGAGCCGGACATCCACGCCGCGGCCGAGCTGGACACGCACGCCGCGGCCGACACCACGGGCGCTCTGCGCGGGGCCGTGCACGAGCACGACACGCACCCACGGATCACCCCGGGATTCGTCGCGGCCGTCGCCGGCGGGGTCGTCGCCTCCACCGTCGTGGTCTGCATCCTCGTCCTCCCGCCCGCGTCGCTGTCGGCCGAGCTCGCGATGTCGCGCGACACCGGCGCCGCGCCGCTGTTCGCGGGGCAGGATGCCGTCATCCTCGCCTCGACGGGCGATACCTCGTCGTTCGGGGTGGGCGATTGGGCCGGCGTCTTCGCGACCGCGACGAACCCGGATGCATTTGCCGGCGACCCCGTGACCCTGACCGGATTCGCGACGCCCGCCGCCGACGGCGCCGACGGATTCCAGCTGACGCGCCTGGTGATCACGCACTGCGTGATCGACGCGCAGCCCGCGAGCATCCCCGTCGTGGTCGCGGGTGCGACTCCGAGCACCGGCGAATGGGTGACGGTGACCGGCACGGTCCGCTCCGACCCGGACGGCGCGCTGTACATCGACGCGACCTCGGTCGAGTCGGTCCCCGAGCCGAAGAACCCGTATGAGTACTGACGCCCCCACCCGCCGCACGACTGCGCGGAAGCGGCGCGGGCGCGCGTTCGTGCTGTCGTTCGCGGTCGTCGCGGTGGCGCTCGCCGTCGTCGGACTCGCGGGAGCCGCGGCGACCACGGCGCAGGGCCCCCGCGTGACGGACGTGCAGGTGGATCCGGCAGCCGCGGTCGCGGCATCCGGTTCTCGGATGATCCTCACCACGACCCAGTCGCTGCACGAGGTGGACGCGAGCCAGGTGACGGTGAGTCCCGCGACACCCTTCACCGTGGACACCTCCGGGCGCAGCGTCGGCGTGCGGTTCCTGCTGCCGCTGCACGACGACACCGCGTACACGGTGCGCATCGACGATGTCGAAGGCCTCGGCGGCGGGCCCGCCGCGACGCTCTCCGAGTCGTTCCGCACTCCGCCCATCGAGGTGTTCCTGCTCACCCGCGGTGAACAGAGCGACACGATCTTCCGCACGGATCTGAGTGGGGAGAGCGCCATCCCCGTCTTCACCGACGATCACATCGAAGACTTCCGGGCGACCTCCAGCCATCTCGTGGTGTCGGTCCGGACCCCCGACGACATCGCCGAACTGATCGTCACCGACCTCGACGGCACCGGGCAGCGCACCCTGCCGCTGCCCGGCGACGGCGTCATCACGAACCTGCAGAGCGCCGACCGCGGCGAGCTCATCGGGTACACCTACTCGGATGCCGACCTCAGCGACGCGGGAGGCCGGGAGAGTGCGCTGTACACCGCATCGCTGAAGGATGCCGCGGCCGACGACGCGCCCACCTCCGTGGCGATCACGGGGGCCGAGCCGCGGGTCGCCGAATGGCGTTTCGTGCCCGACACCGACAGCATCCTGCTCCTGGACTTCGCCGGGGCCTTGCTGCTGACCGATGCGACCGGGGCGGACCCGGTCTCGCTCGGAGCCGCCGTCGCGATCGACGGCATCGCCCGAGGATCCTCGCACGCGGTGATCCAACGCGCCGATGGACTCTTCGTGCTCGACCTCACCGACGGCACCGAGACGCCGCTGGTCGATCCGGTGAGCGACCTCGGCACTCCTCGGGCGGTGACGCCGCTCCCGGGCGAAGGCGCGGGGACGCTCCGCACGTTCTCCCTCGTGTACGAGAATGCCGCCGTGCTGTCCACGACCGTCGCACTCGTCGCGGACGACGGCACCACCACCCCCGTCTTCGAGGTCGACCCTGCCGATGCCGTGCTGCAGACGTGCACCTCGCCCAGCGGGCGCTACGCGGCGATCCTGGTTGCCCCCGACATCGTCGACAACCGCTACGACACCTACATGCTGCCGATCCCGCGGAAGGTGCAGACGCATGTCGTCGAACTGGGCGACGTGCCCGAGGCGGAGCGCGAAGTCGTCGCGATGACGGGCTTCGACATCTCGTGGTGCCAGGTGCCCCCGCGATGAACGACGCGCTGCGCCCGGCGACGCGCGAGGACCTCGCCGGCCTGCCGGTGGAGGTGGCTCCGCGCCTGCTCGGTGCGCACCTGACGACGCTCGTGGACGGCGAGTCGGTCACCCTGCGCCTCACCGAGGTGGAGGCCTATCACGGCCTCGGTACCGGGCCGGTGGCCGATCCCGGCTCGCACGCCCGTATGGGGCAGACGGCACGCAACGCCACCATGTGGGGTGAACCCGGGCATCTGTACGTCTACCTCAGTCACGGCATCCACTCCTGCGTCAACGTCGTCTGCGGCCCCGAGGGCGTCGCCGGAGGAATCCTGCTGCGCGCCGGCGAGGTGATCGACGGGACGGATGCCGCCACCCGCCGTCGCCCCGCCGCGCAGCGGCAGCGCGACCTGGCCCGCGGGCCGGGGCGTCTCGGCGACGCCGTCGGGCTGCGGCATCCGCGTCACGACGGCATCGACGCCATCACCGGTGCGGTGCTGCACGGTGCCTCGGCCCGCCTCGTGCTGCGCGCGTCGCCCCTGCCGACGATCTCGACCGGCCCGCGCGTCGGTGTCGCGGGCGCAGCCGGCACGGCCGAGTTCCCGTGGCGGTTCTGGATCACCGGCGATCCGACGGTGTCGGCGTTCCGCTGGGGACGCGGCGCGGGGCCGATCGACTGAACTTGTCGGCTCAGTCCTCGAGGATCAGCCGGTGGACGGCCCGCGTCAGCCAGGTCCGGTAGGCGGACATCGTCCATCCGGCATCCGTGACGAGCTGCGTGTAGCTCTCCGGCGAGATCAGGAACGAGAGCGCTTCGGCCAGCTCGGCATCCGTACGAGCGCTGTGGCACAGGCCCTTCTCGCGGTACACGGCGATCGAGCTGAGCATGTCGTAGCGCCGATTGCCCTGCATCTCGTGCAGTCTCCGCGCCACATCGGCGTCGCTCGCGGCCGCCTCGAGCAGGCGCGGCCACAGTCGTCCGACGCGCGCGTTCGCGGAGGCCACGAAGTCGATGTGGAAGGCCAGCATCTCCTCGCCCTCCAGGACCGCGGCCTCGGCGCCGAGCTCGCGGTGGTGCAGCGGCCCTTCACCGACGTGCCCGGCGAAGGCGATGTCGAAGCTGGCGAGCAGCAGTGAGGACTTGGGGCCGTTCTGCTTGACGGTCTCCAGCGAGACACCGGCCTCCTTGGCGATGGCCGCCAGGGAGGCTCCCGCGTAGCCGGATTCGCCGAAGACCTTGCCGGCGGCGTCGAGGATGCGGCGACGTGTCTGCGCCGCCTGCGCCTCGCGCAACGGAGAAACATAGGGAGGGGCCATTGACTTTCCTCACAGGGTAGTGAACACTTCCAGAGTGTCATCAACATCCTACACACCCAGCGGTCTTGGCCACGGTCGGTATCAGCCCGACACTGAGCGACCTCATGACCGTCGCGGCCATCTGACTCCGCACTGCCGAATCCCTTCCATGTGAAAGAGAACGACCTTCCTATGACTATTTCCTCACCCCGACCGTCGGTGTCGGCCACGGTTCTTCCCGGTGAACACCTCGAACGCCTGCGCGCCGCCCTGCACGGCGATCTCCTGCTTCCTCGTGATGACGGCTGGGATGCGGCCCGTCGGCCCTGGCAGCTCCTGGTCGACCAGGACCCGGTCGCCGTGGTCGTGGCCGTGGACGTGGACGACGTGGTCGCCACGGTGCGCGCCGCGCGCGAGCTCGGACTGCACGTCGCCCCGCAGTCCACGGGCCACGGCGCCGGGGCTATCGCGTCGCTGTCCGAGACGATCCTGCTGCGCACCGGGCGCCTGAACCACGTCACGATCGATCCCGACGCACGGACGGCGCGGGTGGGGTCCGGGGCGGTCTGGGGGGATGTCGCGGCTCTGGCGGCCGAGCACGGCCTGGCCGCCGTGGCGGGGATGTCGTCCACGGTCGGCGTTGCAGGACTTCTGCTCGGCGGCGGACTGGGCTGGTTCGCCCGTTCGCACGGCGTGGGTGCCAACAGCATCCTGTCCCTGGAGGTCGTCGACGCGCTGGGGCGCACGATGACCGTCGACGCCGACAACCACAGCGACCTGTTCTGGGCGGCACGTGGGGGCGCGGCGCCCGTGGTGGTCACGGAGCTGCTGATCCAGCTCCACTCCGCGGCAGACCTGCACGGCGGCGCCCTGATGTGGCCGATCGACCGCGCGGCCGATGTGGCGCACGCGTGGCGGGAATGGATCGCCGGCGTACCCGACAGCGTCACCTCGCTGGCCCGGGTGCTGCGGTTCCCGCCGATCCCCGAGATCCCCGAGCCTCTGCGCGGGCGCTCGTTCGTGGCCGTCGAGGCGGCGATGCAGGCGGATGCCGCGACCGTTGCCGAGCTGCTGCATCCGCTGCGTGCGCTCGGGCCCGAGATGGACACCGTGCGCCCGCTCTCACCCGACGAGCTCGGCGCACTGCACGGGGACCCGCCGCAGCCGTCCCCGGGGTATGGCACCGCAGTGGTCCTGTCCGAGATCTCGGTCGCGTCGATGGGTGCCTTGCTGGACGCCGCGCTGGCCCCGTCGTCGGCCCCGCTGGTCTCGGTCGAGCTGCGCCATCTCGGCGGTCAGCTCACGCCGGGGCGCGTGGAAGGCGGCGCCGTGTCCGCGATCGCGGGTGCCGGCCTCGTCTTCGCCGTGGGGATCGCGCCGGTGCCGGAGGCGCTCGAGGCCGTGAAAGCGGCCGCCGACGCACTGTCGCACGCGCTGCGTCCCTACGCGGCACCCACCCTCGTCAAGAACTTCACCGAACGGCCGGTGACAGCATCCGCGCTCTATGGGGAAGACGCGGAGCGGCTGCGTCGGGTCATCGGGGCCTGGGACCCGGAGCGGATCATCTGCTTCGGGCACCCGATCGACTGACGACGCCGCGACGCGGGCCGAGGCATCCGCACCGCCATGAGCGGCGGGGGATGCCCCGGCCCGCTCCATGCGCACTCCGTCAAGGCGACACGCCGCCCGTGCTAGACTGACTCTTTGTCTGCGCGCACCCCAGCGTGCAGTTCGCATCCCACACCGCACAACAGAGTCTTTCTGCTGTGCGCGGGGTGCAGACAAGGGATCTTGGGTGAGGCCGTCCGGCCTCACGGTATTAGGGAGAAATCACTATGGCAGCAGTGTGCCAGGTGACTGGAGCTATTCCCGGCTTCGGTCACAGCATCTCGCACTCGCACCGCCGGACGAAGCGTCGCTTCGACCCGAACGTGCAGAAGAAGACCTATTTCGTGCCGTCGCTCGGCCGGAAGATCACGCTCAACGTTTCGGCGAAGGGCATCAAGGTCATTGACGTACGCGGCATCGAGTCCGTCGTCAAGGACCTCCTCGCGAAGGGTGTGAAGCTCTAATGGCGAAGAAGGCTCAGGACGTACGTCCGATCATCAAGCTTCGTTCGACCGCAGGCACGGGTTACACCTACGTCACGCGCAAGAACCGTCGCAACAACCCCGACCGCATCGTGCTGAAGAAGTACGACCCGGTCATCCGCAAGCACGTCGACTTCCGAGAGGAGCGCTAAGCATGGCCAAGAAGAGCAAGATCGCGCGCAACGAGCAGCGCAAGGTGATCGTCGATCGCTACGCCGCGAAGCGCGCCGAGCTGAAGAAGGCGCTCATCGCCCCGACCTCGACCGACGAAGAGCGCGAAGCCGCTCGCATCGGCCTGCAGAAGCTGCCGAAGAACGCTTCGCCGGTGCGCGTGCGCTCGCGCGACGTCATCGACGGACGCCCCCGCGGTGTCCTCACGAAGTTCGGCATCTCCCGTGTGCGTTTCCGCGACATGGCCCACCGTGGCGAGCTGCCCGGTGTGACCAAGTCCAGCTGGTAACCCATAGCAGACGTCGAAAGGGCGGGAGTTCCTCGGAACTCCCGCCCTTTCTCGTTCCCCGGCGCCACCTCGATGGCCGTGAGACTGCACGTGAAGGTCGAGACTGCGGGTAATCCCCGCAGTCTCGACCTCCCACTGCAGTCTCGACGTCAGGCCGGTTCGAACCACGCGCCGGTTCGAACCGCGCCGGCTTTTACCGCGCCGGCTCGAACTCACGCGGGAGCGAACCCTGGCCGACTTTCCCGGCGCGGCCGGGCTGCGGCGGCTAGCTGACGCTCACGCCCGTGGTCAGCAGCATCCGCACGTCCGCGAATGCGTCGGACTGCACGGATGAGGCGGGGTCGTCGAACACGCGGGCCTCGCGATCCGTGTTGTTCCACGCGGGCCAGTCCGCCGCGGCATCCCGCACCAGTGCCAGCACGCCGCCGTGGACGTCGTCCGCGAGCACCTGCGACGGCGTGGGCCCGGTGACGCCCTCGACGCGTTCGGCGTCGAGCGTGTCGAAGAAGAACGGCACGTCGAGGCAGTGGCATGCGCTGCCCATCGTGGGGGAGGCCCAGGCGAACCGGTACAGCCAGGTCCTCGCCGCCGAGGGATCCTCCACGGCGAACCGGGCCCGCGCCTCGGCCACGTCCACCGCCGGGGCACGGAACATGTGGTCGGTGAGGTACTGCCCGACCGCATCGGCCGTGTCGAACCCTTCGTGTGCGGCGAGATAGCTGTCGACGACCTCGGGTGAGGTGGCCAGCCGGCCGAGCAGGGCCGCGGGCGGCACCTCGGCCAGCGACTCCTTGGCGCCGGCCAGCACCATGTTGAACTCCTGGTCGGTGGCGCCCAGGACCAGTGCCTTGTCGGCGCCGATCCCGGCCGCGTACGCCTCACGGCTCGGCAGCGGGATGAGATCGCCGTCCACGACTGGCCCCAGGACCAGCCCGCCGCTGACGAGCGAGACGAGCCCCGCCACGGGGTCTGACGGATCGCCGGCCATGTTCATCGGCGAGGCCTCGGCCTGGAGCTCGAGGATGCGCGCCTCCGGCAGGGAGCGCAGTCCAGCCAGCGTCGGTGCCACACCGCCACGCTCCGCGAGCGCGCGTCCGGCGGCCTCCGCCGCCTCGAGGGTGACCGCCGTGGGCACGCCCGAGATCGACCACACGCCCCGGAACAGGTGCTGGGCGCGAGGAATGCCGAGCAGGGTGAGCACCGCGCCACCACCGGCGGACTGGCCGGACAGCGCGACCCGTCTCGGGTCTCCGCCGAACGCGGCGATGTTCTGCTGCACCCACTCCAGGGCCAGCAGCCAGTCGAGCACGCCGCGGTTCATCGGGGCGTCCTCGATGAATCCGAACCCGTCGAAGCCGAGGCGGTACGACACCGACACGACGATGACGCCGTCGCGGTTGAATGCGGCCCCGTCGTACCAGGGGCTGGACGGCGACCCCGAGACGTACCCGCCGCCGTGGATGTAGACGAGCACGGGGAGACCGGCGGATGCCGCGGCATCCGCTCCCGCCGTCACCGGCGCGGGCGTGAAGACGTTCACGTTCAGCGTCGACTCGCCGGGGAACGCCGGCTCCGGGATGAGCGTCATCTCGCCGACGACCGCGCGATGCGGCGTCGCGCCGAACTCGACGGCGTCACGCACCCCCTCCCAAGGCCCGTGCGGCACCGGGGCGGCGAAGCGCAGGTCGCCGACCGGCGGCTCGGCGAACGGGATGCCGAGGAAGGCGGCCGAGGGCGAGCCCGTGGCGTCCGTGGGCTCGCGCCAGAAGCCGCGCACGATGCCGGCAGTGGTCTGGACTTCGGGAGGGGTGAGCGTGGTCATGTGTTCTCCTATCGAACGCTCTTGATGGGCATCAGCACGAACGCCGCCGCCGTGACCGAGATCATCGCGAAGACGAACAGTCCGGGGTAGCCGCCGACGTAGGTGATGATGAGGCCGGCGACGGCCGGGCTCAGCGCCTGCGGGATGTTGGTCGCCACGTTCAGGATGCCGAGGTCCTTGCCGGCCGCAGCACCGCCGCCGGGCAGCACCTCGGTCATGAGCGCGGCGTCGCAGGCCATGTACAGGCCGAACCCGAAGCCGCTGATGATGTTCATGATGAGCATGCCGGTGAAGGTGGGCATGATCAGCGGGAAGACCAAGGCGAGCACCATGATGACGGTGGCGGCATAGATGAACACCTTGCGGCGACCGATCTTGTCGCTCCACCAGCCGGCGAGCGAGATCGACAGCAGGATCGGGATCAGACCGGCCGCGGCGATGATCGCCGCGGAACCGGCGGCCTCCGTGATGTCCATGCCGATGTAGTCGGTGAGGATGTACAGGTTGAAGGCCGAGATCACGAAGTAGCCGAGGATGAAGAGGAATCGTGCGGCGAAGGCCCACGCGAAGTCGGGCTCCTTCTTCGGGTTGATCCAGAATCCTGTGGCGAAGCGCTTCCAGCTCCACGGCTCGATGCTCACGCCGACGCTCGAGTAGTCGCGGTTGAACAGCACGTACAGGACCGCGGCGACCATGACGCCGACGCCGAAGATCGTGTAGCCGATGCCGACGCTGGTGACGAACTGCGCGGCGATGATCGTGCCGACGACGCCGCCGACCATGGCGCCGATGCCCGACATGGCTGAGGCGATGCCACGACGCGAACGCGGGAAGCGGTCCGGGACGACCGCGGTCAGCGGCCCCTGGAGGGCGTTCAGTGACACCTGGATGATGACCCAGAAGACCGTGATCAAGGCGATGTTCTGCATGCCGCCGAGACCGAGCAGGAAGATCATCGCGACGGCGGCGCCGATCAGCATCCAGGGAGCGCGACGCCCCATGCGCGAACGGGTGCGGTCACTGAATGCGCCGACGATCGGCTGCGTGAACAGCGTGAAGATGAACGACACCGTGCTCACGATCGCGAGGTTGGCGATCTTGTTGTCGGCGTCGATGGCGGCGACCTGCGCCGGGAGCAGGATGCCGATCAGGCCGCTGTAGGTGGCGAACAGGAACATCGACAGCACCGCGATCGACGGCAGCAGCCGCTTGTTCGCGATGGGGCTGCGCATCGCCGTGGCGATCGTCGCGGTGCGGCCGTCGTCGTCGAGCTCAGGAGTGGGGGATGGAATGGACACGACTCTCCTCTTCATTGAGAAACAGTGGTGAAACGGGGGGAACGGGATGTAGCCACCCGCGCCGCAGGACAGTCAAAACCAAGCGGCGATAGGTAATGAGTATGTAACCACACGGTCGAATCGGCAAGTGAGAATCCCGTGCACGGGGGTCACTTCGGCACCACGAATCACTCCAGTTACCCCGACACGCCGTCGATTTCGTCGAAGTTGGCCATAGATCCGCGGATTTCTGCGGAATCTGGGTATATTCAAGGCGGTCGATCCGACCAGCCGGGGGGCACACGCCATCCGGTCCGAGCAATGAAAAGGCGGCGATTCGGCCGCCTTGGAGGACAACCACATGGCTGACAAGTCCATCACCAAGACCGAGCTCGTCGCGAGCATCGCGAGCGCGACCGGCCAGAGCCAGGCCGCTGTGTCCGGTGTGCTCGACTCCCTCTTCGCCACCGTCTCCGAGGCAGTCGCCAAGGGCAGCAAGGTCTCGATCCCGGGCTGGATCGCGTTCGAGCAGGTCGAGACTTCGGCTCGTACCGGCCGCAACCCGCAGACCGGCGCCGAGATCCAGATCCCCGCGGGCAAGCGCGTCAAGGTGACCGCCGGCTCGAAGCTGAAGGCAGCGGTCAAGTAAGACCGTTCGTCACAGAAGGGGGGATGCCACGGCATCCCCCCTTCTTCGTGCCCGGGCGGGTGCGCAGCCGGTCCCGCTTAGGCTTAGAGGGTGATCCCCTCTTCCTCGTCACAGGCCACCGGCGCGCCGCTGAGCCCGGCCGCGGGGCGCATGGGCTCTCCCCGCGCACTGCGGGTCGTCGGGCCGCTGATCCTGCTGGGGGTCGCGCTCGCGGTGCTCGTGTGGGGACTGGCCTTCGGCGGAGGCGCGGCGCCGCTCGCGCTCGCCGACCCCGGGGCCTTCGTGCGCTGGGGACTGCCCACCGCCACGCTCGTCGTCAACCTGTCCGCCGCGGGGATGCTCGGCTGCCTCGTCGTGGCGCTGTACTCCCTGCGTGCGGGCGAGCGCGAGTTCGACGCGGCACTGGATGCGGCATCCGTCTCGGCCTCGATCTTCACCGTCGCAGCCGGCGCGACCGGATTCCTGACGTTCCTCAACGTGATCCCGGCGGCCGTCACCCTGGACGCCGCCTTCGGCGAGCAGCTCGGGCGATTCCTCGTGGACACCGAACCGGGCCGCGGCTGGCTCATCACGACCGTCGCCGGCGCCGCGCTCACCGTCCTGACGTTCGCGGTGCGGTCGTGGACCGCCACCTTCTTCGTCGCGATCCTCGCGGCGGCCGCGCTGGTCCCGATGGCGACCCTCGGCCACTCCGGCGAAGAGGCGAATCACAACGCGGCCGTGATGGCGCTCCTGCTGCACATGGTCGCGGCCGCCGTCTGGCTCGGCGGACTCCTGCTCATGGTGATCCTCCGTCCGATCCTCGACCGGGACCGCATGACGGCGACGATGCTGCGGTACTCCAGCATCGCGCTGGTCGCCTTCGTCGTGGTGGCGATCTCCGGCACGGTGCGCGCGGTCATCGGCCTGGGCGACTGGAGCGCGCTCGCCTCGCCCTACGGCGTGCTGCTGCTCATCAAGGTCGGCGCGTTGCTGGCGATCGGCGCCCTGGGCGCCTGGTATCGCCGCCGACTGATCGGACGGATGCGGGAGGACAAATCGTCCGGCCGCTTCTGGGGGCTGATCACCCTCGAGCTCGCGTTCATGGGGATCGCGAGCGGTGCCGCCGTCGCCCTCGCGCGCACCCCTCCACCCGTCGAGAACGTGCTGAGCGATCGGACCCCGGCGATCCGCCTTACCGGTTCACCGCTGCCCCCCGAGCTCACGTTCGACCGCTGGTTCACCGCGTGGGACATCGACCTGCTGTGGGCCTTCGCCGTCGGCTTCGGGGTGTTCTTCTACCTCGTCGGCGTGTGGCGTCTGCACCGTCGTGGCGACAAGTGGCCGATCTACCGCACCGTCTTCTGGGTGCTCGGCATGATCCTGCTGCTGTGGGTCACGAGCGGCCCGATCAACGCGTACCAGGACTACCTGTTCAGCGTGCACATGGTTGGGCACATGCTGCTGACGATGGCGATCCCGTTGCTGATGGTCGCCGGCGCACCGGTGACGCTCGCCGCCCGTGCGATCCGCAAACGGGATGACGGCACCCGCGGTGGCCGTGAGTGGATCCTGTGGGCCGTGCATTCACCGGTCAGCAAGGTCCTGACCAACCCGTTCGTCGCGGCCGGGCTGTTCGTCGGCTCGCTGTGGATCTTCTACTTCACCGATCTGTTCCGCTGGTCGCTGTACGACCACATCGGGCACGAATGGATGGTGGCGCACTTCCTCATCACGGGCTACCTGTTCGTGCTGTCGCTCATCGGCATCGATCCGGTGCCGTATCGCCTGCCCTATCCGGGTCGGCTGGTCCTGCTCATCGCCGTCATGGCCATGCACGCCTTCTTCGGCATCGCCATCATGATGCAGTCCGGACTGATGGTGTCCGAATGGTTCGGGGCGATGGGGCGCACATGGGGCGTCACGCCCATGGAGGACCAGTACATCGGCGGCGGTGTGGCGTGGTCGGTCGGCGAGATCCCGACACTGATCGTCGCGATCACTGTGGCGATCCAGTGGAGCCGCAGCGACGACCGGATCCAGCGCCGCCGTGACCGGCACATCGATCGGGCCGGCGACGCCGAGCTGGACGAGTACAACGCGAAGCTCGCGGCCCTCGCCGAACGGGACGCCCGCGCCGGACTCTGAGGCTGGGCCGGCGGGTCGGGCTTGTGCTCGTACCGGTGCGCGGGTGTCGGCGGGTCGAGCGGATGCCGGGCGTGCGGCCGCGGCGTCCGTCAGTCCGGCTCGGGACCGCTGACCGTGATGGAAGCCGTACCGTCGGGTAGGACGGCGATCTTGCCGGTGACGATGAACGGGACGTCTTCGGAGACCTGGCGGACCGAGCCGTCGAACAGGGAGCGGATCTCCACCTCGATGTGCGCGACGGCATCGGCGGCCGGGATGCGCCAGGCGGCTCCGTCGGGGACGATCGAGATCGCCGGCTGCGAGATGATCGACCAGGTCGGCGGCGAGACGATGCGGTCCTGCACGGGGAAGCCGAAGGGGCACGCCGTCGGCTGCAGCACCTCCTGCGTCGCGCATTCGTTGAGGAAGCCCTCGACGCGTTCGGTCACGACCGAGACGAACTGCTCGGTCGGCAGCGCCTGCAGTGACACGGGGACCGTCGTCAGCGGGCTGTCGGAGAGCACCGCGACGCCTTGCGTCGAGGCGAGCAGCGAGTCGACCGTCACCGAGTACACCCCGGGGGAGAACACCAGCAGCGGCACCGCCGCCGCCGGGTCGGCGTCCACCCCGTCGGGCGAGACCTGGCGCTTGTCGATCTGGAACCCGTTGACGTCGAACGTCATCGAGCCGAGCACCGTCAGGTCCACGACGGCCAGGGGGCTCTTCGCGAACCGCCAGGTCGGGGCGACGCCCACCATGCCGTTCGGCTCCACCGCGAAGGTGGTCGTCCCCGGGTAGGAGCCGGCCTTGTACGCGACAGTCACGTGCGTGACGCCGTCGTCGACGCGTTCGGACACGACCTTGATGTCGCTCAGCGGCGCGAGCGCGACCTGGCGCAGGAGTGCGTCGGACGCCGTGCTGGGCATGCCCGCCGACTCGAGCTCGGCGGAGTCGACCGACACCCCTGGCAGGGCGAGCGCGTTGGCCGCCTGGCCGTCGGCCAGCATTCCGACATATCGCTCGACGAACGCCGAGGCGCTGTAGAACTCGCGGTACAGGGCCGCAGCGCCGGCGCCCAGCGCGGCGATCAGCAGGACGCCGACCACGGCGAGGATCGTCAGGTCGGAGGCGAGACGTCCGCGGCGGCGGGGCGGCTGAACGGTCTCCGATGAGACCGGAGTCGCCGCTGCGCGACTCGGAACCGTGCCCACTGCGCCTTGGCTCACCGTTCCAGTGTAGGAAACCCCGCCCGAGAGACTCCCGAGTGCGTCATCCACCGTGATGTCCCGTCCGGCGCGCGCGCGAACTAGCATGAATCAGTGATCACGCCGCCGCTCTCTGCCGAACAGGAGGCGCTGTTCCGACTCATCGAAGACACGCGGGAGCACGTCTTCGTTACCGGACGGGCGGGAACGGGCAAGTCGACGCTGCTGCAGCACCTCGCCTGGAACACGTCGAAGCAGATCGCGGTGTGCGCGCCGACCGGCGTCGCGGCGCTGAATGTCGAGGGTCAGACGATCCATTCGCTGTTCCGGCTCCCGATCGGGCTCATCGCCGGCGGCACGATCGATCAGTCGGACGCGACGCGCAAGATCCTCAATGCGATCGACACGCTCGTCATCGATGAGATCTCGATGGTCAACGCCGACCTGATGGACGGCATCGACCGTTCGCTGCGGCAGGCGCGCGGGCGCAAGTCCGAGCCCTTCGGCGGCGCGCAGATCGTCATGTTCGGCGACCCGTACCAGCTCGCCCCGGTGCCGCCGCGCGGCGACGAGCTGCGGTACATCAACGACCACTACCGCTCGTTCTGGTTCTTCGACGCGAAGGTGTGGGCCGGGGCCGCCGACGAGGACGGCCTGATCGATGTCGGCCGATACGGCGCCGACCTGCACATCCGCGAACTGATCGACATCCACCGTCAGGCCGATCCCGGGTTCAAGGCGATGCTCAACGCCGTGCGCTACGGCGCGGTGACGGCCGAGATCGCCGGGATGCTCAACGAGGCCGGGGCGCGGACACCGCCGCCGCCCGTGGACGGCGAGCACCCGATCATCACGCTCGCGACGCGCAACGACATCGTCAACAACATCAACCGCCGACACCTGGCCGAGCTGGTCGGCCGGGAGCAGACCGCGAACGCCGAGATCAGCGGCGACTTCGGGCGGGGGGATGCCTCGTACCCGGCCGACGCCGAGCTCAAGCTCAAGGTCGGGGCACAGGTGATGTTCCTGCGCAACGACACCGGCTCGTTCGGCGAACCGCCGCGCTGGGTGAACGGCACGATCGGCACGGTGACGCGCATCGCCGGCGACACGGTCCGGGTCGAGGTGGACGGCGAGACGCACGAGGTCGAGCCCGCCGTGTGGGAGAGGTACCGGTACGCCTACAACCCCGGCTCCAAGTCGCTGTCGCGCGAGATCGTGGCGGAGTTCACCCAGTTCCCGCTCCGCCTCGCCTGGGCCGTCACGATCCACAAGTCGCAGGGCAGGACGTACGACCGCGCGGTCGTCGATCTCGGCTCGGGTGCCTTCGCCCCGGGGCAGACGTACGTGGCGCTGTCGCGCCTGACCTCGCTGGACGGCCTGTACCTGTCGCGTCCGCTGCGACCCAGCGACATCCGTGTGGACCCCGACGTGCAGCGGTTCATGGCCGCCGTCCGCGCCGGCTCGATGCGCTCCTGATCCGGGCGCCGCACGGGGGCGACGACGACGCCGCGAGCCCCTCGGCGGAGGGAGTCGCGGCGTCGTCGTTGGTGAGACTCAGGCGACCTGGGCAGCTTTCGCGGCAGCGAGGTCGGTGAACAGGTCGGTGTTGAACTGGTACGCCACGAGGACCTCGTCGATGACGCGCTCCTGCTCCGCGGCATCCCACGGCGCAGCGTCGAGCTGCTCGCGGTAGACCTCCTTGAACGCCTTCGGGTCGGCGATGTCGCCGAAGATGTAGAACCCGATCCCGTTGGTCTCGAAGCCGAACTGGCGCGCCATCAGGCGTCCGATGAACAGGCCACCGGACAGGTCGCCGAGGTAGCGCGTGTAGTGGTGCGCGACGAAGCCGCCCGCCCATGTCGCGCCGACGGCGTTGATGCGGTCGACGTAGCGCTGCGTGGTCGGCAGCGGCGTGATGCTCTCGCGCCAGTCGGGTCCGATGAGGAACTCGAGGTCGGCTTCGAGCGCAGGCAGCCGGGTCAGCTTGTCGCTGATGAACGGCGATGCCACGGGGTCCAGTCGCATCCGCTCGGCGGCCGCTTCCAGCGCCTCGTAGATGAACCAGTGCTGGACCACGAGCGCGACGTAGTCGTCGCGGGTGCCCTTGCCCTGCATCAGGTCTGCCATGAATCCGGAGTGCTCGCTGCCGGAGTGCGCGCCGCTGGAGCGCTCGCGGAGCGCTGCGGAGAAGGAGATCGGGTCGGCCATAACCTTCATACTAGCTCAAGGTAAGGCCTGCCTAAGTACCTGTTACTCGTGCGGGCGGGGCTCGACGCCGAGTCGGCGGCAGGATTCGTCGTACAGCGCGACGATCTCGCGGCGCACTTCGCGGCGCTCGGTGATCGCGCCACCTGGCCACGGGACGCGCACCGGCAGGGTCGAGCCGTCGGCCAGCTCGGCCACCCACTCGCCGCCGTCGCCGTCGAAGGCGGTCATCGACGCCGCGACGATTTCCGCATCGGTCGTGAACGCGCGTGCGATCAGCAGGCTGTCCTCGGGGTGGTCGTTGTTCATGTGCCCGAGCACTCCGGCACGTGCGGCATCGTCGAAGAGGTGAGTCATTCCTCCAGCCTAGGGACGTCGCGTCGCAGCGGGCGCGCCGGGTGTGTTTGAATGCATTGCACAATCATCGGGGGGTGAGCATGCGGGCCCGACCCAGACGACACCGCGCCATCGCGGCACTTTCTGGTGCCTTGATACTGGCTCTCGCCCTCACCGCGTGCGGTCCGACCGGCGAGATCGCGATCGACGTTCCCACTCAGGTGGACCAAGCGCTGCCCGAGGAGACCGTGCAGCAGCTGCAGGATGCCGTGACCTCCGCGATGACGGCGGCCGGGGCATCCGGTGCCGTCGTCGGCGTGTGGGCTCCCTGGAGCGGCACGTGGGTCACCGGCCTCGGCACGCAATCGGTCGGAGGATCGACCGAGGTCGCCGCGAACTCCGAGTTCCGCGTCGCCCGCGTCACCCGTTCGATGACGTGCGATGTCCTGTACGCCGTCGCCGCGCAGGGCACGGTGAAGCTGAACGACCCCGTCACGACGTGGGTGTCCGGTGTCCCCGACCTCAGCGACGTCACCCTCGACGACCTGTGCGACGGCACCTCCGGCATCGGCTCGTACGGCAGTCAGCTCACCGGCATGTGGTTGACCAACCCCACGCGCGTGTGGAACCCCCGCGAGCTCGCCAGCTACGGACTCGGCCAGCCCCGCACCGGCACTCCCGGCGACGCCTGGAGGGATTCGGATGCCGGCTACGTGCTGCTCGGACTCGCCCTGGAGCGCGCGACGGGACAGAGCGCCGCGCAGCTGCTGCAGCAGTACGTGTTCGGCCCGCTGGATCTGAGCTCGATGGCCCTCCCCGGAGAGAAGGCCGCCAAGCCGGCCGGCCGCGCACCGGCGAAGCGTCCGGCGCTCGACGGCTACCAGTCGATGCCCGGCGAGGGCGGCGCGTTGAACTGCGTCGAACCGCTGAATCTGACCACCCTCTCCGCCAGCGTCGGGTACACCGACTCCGGCGTGGTTTCCGACATCACCGACCTCGGCCGGTATGCGCAGGCGCTCGCCGCCGGGACGCTCATGCCGAAGGACACCAAGCGGTTCGCGAATCCGCTGCCCGCGTATGAGGGTGCCCCGTCGTGGCTCACGACCACGGGCGGTGCCGTGCAGGCAGGCTCCCTGATCGGTCAGTACGGGTCGATCCCCGGCTACCTCACCGCCACGTTCGCCGACCCGAAGACGGGACTCACCGTCGCCGTCGTGCTGAACAACTCCGCTATCGGGGCGGATGTCGCCGCCTACCTCGCGTGGGAGCTCGCCGCCATCGCGTCCAAGGCGCCGGCGGCGTCGGGCCAGACCGCCCCCGAAGCCGGACTGCCGTGGACCGCCGCGCAGCAGCACGACCTGATCGCCGGACGCGCGATCTGTGCTGCACCCGCTCCCTGAGTGCCGTGAGCGGCTGATCGCCGTGCTGCGGTGACGACTCGTTCGGGGACGACCCCCGCCATCGTGCTCGTCGTGGTGGGACTCGCGTGCCAGGAGGTCGGGGCATCCCTCGCCGTTCTGCTGTTCCCGTACCTCGGGCCGCTCGGCATGGTCATGCTGCGCCTGGTCTTCTCGGCCGTCATCCTGCTGCTGATCGCGCGGCCGAAGCTGCGCGGGCACACCGCTGCCGGATGGCGCGCGGTCGTGCTGTTCGGCGCGGTCCTGTTCGCGATGAACTCGCTGTTCTACCTGGCCCTGGAGCGGCTGCCGCTCGGCGTCACCGTGACGATCGAGGTGCTCGGTCCGCTGGTGCTGTCCATCGTCGCGAGTCGGCGCGCATCGGCCTGGCTTTGGGCGCTGCTCGCGTTCGCCGGAGTGCTCGCCCTCGGTGGCGGCGGCTGGGAGAACCTCGATGTGCTCGGAGTGCTGTTCGCCCTCGGCGCGGCGGCGAGCTGGGCGTTCTACATCCTGGCCGCCGCCCGCGTCGGTCGGGAGTTCCCCAAGCTCGACGGGCTCGCGCTCGCGATGGTCGCCGGCGCTGTGCTCTCGCTCCCGTTGGGCATCCTGGACGCCGGTGAATCGCTGCTCCGGCTGGACCTGCTGGCGCTCGGCGCGGCGGTCGCGGTGCTGTCCTCGACGGTCCCGTACGCGCTCGAGCTCATCGCCCTGCGGCGCCTGCCCGCCGCGGTGTTCGCCATCCTGATGGCCATCTCCCCCGCGACGGCGGCGCTCGCCGGCTTCCTCCTGCTCGGCCAGCACCTGACCTGGATCGAACTGGTCGGCATCGCGCTGGTCATCGCGGCGAGCATCGGCGCCGTACGGGCGTCCGGCCGGGCCGCACGGGAGACCGCCGAACCGCTCGGCTGAAAGGCGCCACCCAGGTTGCGCCGAGCGAGCAGACGTAGGCTGGATGTGCCGAAAGGAGACCCTTGTGAACCACGAGATCGACCGGTCAGACGAGCGTCCCTGGCTTTCGGCGTACGCCGAGGGCGTGCCCGCCGACATCGACGACGTGACCGAGACCCTGGTCGACATGCTCGACGCGTCGGTGAAGAAGTTCCACTCGCACGTCGCGCTCGAGTTCTTCGGCTCCGAGACGCGGTATCGCGACCTCGGCGATCGGGTCGCCCGCGCCGCGGAGGGACTGCGCCGACTCGGCGTCTCGCATGGTGACCGCGTCGCGCTGGTCCTGCCGAACTGCCCGCAGCACGTCATCGCGTTCTACGCGGTGCTCCGGCTCGGCGCCATCGTCGTCGAGCACAACCCGCTGTACACGGCGCGCGAGCTTCGGCACCAGTTCGAGGATCACGGTGCGAAGGTCGCGATCGTGTGGGACAAGACCGCCGACGTCGTGGCCGACTTCCCGCAGGACGTGCGGCCGGCGAAGATCGTGTCGGTCGACCTCACCGAGGCGATGCCCTTCGTGACGCGCGTCGCGCTGCGCCTGCCGGTCTCGCGCGCCCGTTCGTCCCGACAGGCGCTGACGACGCGGCCGAAGGCGAAGGGGCTGGTCTCCTGGGACACCGTGGTCTCTGCGAAGCGGATCTCGAAGCGGATGCCGCGGCCAAGGCTGGATGACATCGCGCTGCTGCAGTACACCAGCGGCACCACGGGGCATCCGAAGGGCGCCATCCTCACCCACCGCAACCTGCGTGCGAACGCCGCACAGGGGCGTGCCTGGGTGCCGGGGCTGCGCGAGGGCGAGGAAGTCTTCTACGGCGTGCTCCCGCTGTTCCACGCGTACGGGATGACGCTGTGCCTGACCTTCGCGATGAGCATCGGTGCGCGGCTCGTGCTGTTCCCGAAGTTCGATCTCGAGCTGGTCCTCAAGGCCGCGCGCACGTCTCCGCCCACGTTCCTGCCCGCGGTGCCGCCGATCTACGACGCCCTCGCCCGGGCCTCGACCCGCAAAGACGTCGACCTCACCAGCATCCGCTTCGCCATCTCCGGCGCGATGAGTCTGCCCGTGCAGACGGTCACGCGCTGGGAGGAGGCCACCGGAGGACTGCTCGTCGAGGGCTACGGGATGACCGAGACCTCACCTGTCGCGCTCGGCAACCCGATCGGTCACTCGCGGCGGCCGGGCACCGTCGGCGTGCCGTTCCCGAGCACGCGGATCCGCGTCGTGACGGTCGATGACCCCACGGTCGAGGTGGCGCAGGGTGAACCCGGCGAGCTGCTCATCCAGGGGCCGCAGGTCTTCCAGGGGTACTGGGGGCGTCCGGACGAGACCCGCGCCGTGCTGCTCCCGGGCGGCTGGCTGCGCACCGGCGACATCGTCACCGAGTCGCACGACGGTTTCGTCACGGTCGTCGACCGCATCAAGGAGCTCATCATCACCGGCGGCTTCAACGTCAGTCCGTCCGAGGTCGAGGACGTCCTCATGACGCACCCGGACGTCGTGGAGGCGGCGGTCGTCGGGCTGCCGCGGGCCTCCGGCGGCGAGGACGTCACGGCGGCCGTCGTGCTCAAGTCGGGCTCCGCCTTCGACGCCGAGGCGCTGCGGGACTTCTGCCGCACGCGCCTGACGGCGTACAAGGTGCCCAAGCGCGTCGTGCAGCTGGACGAGCTGCCACGTTCCCTGGTCGGCAAGGTGCAGCGCCGCATGGTGCGCGACGAGCTCGTGGCGGCGCCTCCGTCGTAGAGTGAAAGCGATATCGTGCGTCGGCAGGAGGTAGCGCGTGACGGAAGACCCCCGGCTCGAGGCCGCGCGGTACCTGGTCGAGCGCCTCGCCCGTGAGAACCCCGGTGATGAGCCGGAGTCGGATGCCGCGCCCGATGCGGAGACCGCTCCGGAGCCCCCGGCATCCGCTCCTCCCCGACATCTCGTCGCGACGGATCGGTCCGCGTACATCGAGACCTCGATCCAGCAGGCGATCCGGCGCGGGGAGTTCGACGACCTGCCGGGCGCGGGCAAGCCGCTGCCCGATCTGGGCGACCATCACGATCCCGACTGGTGGATCCGCCGCAAGATCCAGACCGAGCAGCTCACCGGACTCGGTCCGCCGGCGCTGACGCTCCGTGTGGAAGCCGCGGAGCTGCCGGATCGACTCGACGAGATGAGTCGCGAGGAGGAGGTCCGGCAGTGCATCGAGGACTTCAACAAGCGCGTCATCCAGGCGCGTATGCAGTTGCAGGGCGGCCCGCCGGTCGTGACGCCGACGCGGGCCGTCGAGGCGGAGGTCATCGCCTGGCGCGAGCGGCGCACCGCGCGGGCCGCAGCCGAGGAGCGCGACCGACTCGAGGCGGAGCAGGAGCACACCCGCACGCGACGGTGGTGGCGGCGCACGGCACCGTGACTTTGCGTGCTGGCGCGGCACAGTCCGGCCCCTGGCCACGCACCTCAGCCTGACAGGAGTGCGGCGCCCACCTGGCACATCGTGCCTATCGTTCGGTTAGCCAGATCGACTGCGTTTTCCATTGACGGGCATATCCCGCCTGGCGTGCAATGGCGATGCTCGTGCACGACGAAGTGTTCCCGCAATCAGGAGGTTCTTTTCATGCTCAAACCTATTCGTACCCGCGCAGCTGCAGCAGCTGTCGTGGCTACGCTCGCTGTCCTGCTCGCCAGCTGCGCAGGAGGTGCGCCTACGGCGGCCGCCCCGGAACCGGAAGGCTCGGGGGATGCGACCAATGCGCTGTGCCCGACACCCGAGACCGCGGGCACGATCAAGCTGGTCAACCCGGCCAACCTCGGAGTCTTCGCCTCCGTCTACATGGCGTACTACAACGACATGTTCAAGGACGCCGGCATCGACGTGCAGATGGAGAAGCTGCCGTCCGTTGACGCGCTCCCGCTGCTGGCACAGGGGCAGGTCGACCTGTTGATGACGTCGTACTCCGCGGCGCAGTTCAACGGGGTCGAGCAGGGCGTCGAATTCCAGTGGGTCATGCCCTTCGACTTCGGTCAGGAGACCGACCCCAACGCGCCCGTGCCGGGCTTCTGGGGGCGAGTGGATGTCGTCGGGGATGCTGATGACATGGACCTGTCGGCGCTCAAGGGTCAGACGGTCAGCTCGCCGACGGCGGGTACAGGCGTCGCCGGCATGATCCTCGACAATGCACTCGCGGAAGACGGGATCGGGTTCGAGGATGTCGTCATGACACGCCTGAGCGGCCCCGACGCACTGCTCGGCCTGCAGAACGGTGCTGTGTCGGCCGCATGGATCGCCGCCCCCCTCGAAGCGGAAGCAGCAAAGGACCCCTCGCTCGTTCCGATCGCCGGTTATGCGCCGGGCGTTACGGGGACGGCCATCATCGCCGGGCCTACCGGTATGAAGGACGAGCAGCTGCTGGTCGGGTTCATCCAGGTCGTGAACGCGGCGATCCAGGAGTACCTCACCGGTGACTGGCGAGAGGACGATGAGGTCGTCGCGCAGCTCTCGGGGATCCTCGAGACGAGCGAAGACATCATCCGCAACTCGCCCCTGCTGGTCTTCGACCCGATGACGATGGACGGCGTGGGAGAGTTCCTCACCGATCTTCAGACGTTCCAGATCGATCAGGGGCAGCTCGACTACACCGAGCCGCAGGACGTGAACGACCTCTTCTCGCCTCAGTACGTCGAGGCCGCGCTCACCTGCTCGACGGACTGGATGAACAAGTAGTCGATCACAGCGCGCTCAGCACGCAGAAGGTGCTGCTGGAGGACGTTGCCTCCAGCAGCACCTTCGTCGTTGTAGGGGGCCGCCCTTCGAGGCCGCCGTCCCGCCGGTGAGCGGGTATCGCCCGGCGAGCGCAGGCCTCGAGAACGGGGTGGCGCGGCCCGGGGGCAGAGGACCGTCCGCGCTCAGTGGCGGTGATGCCCCGACCCTTCTCATCGATCGCACGAGTCTTGCGGAAGCCGCACGAGGGCGTCTGCACACGCAGGCAAAGAGCGAGGGTGTCACCGGAGCTCCCGGTGACACCCTCGTTTCGACGTTCGTGATCGTCAGATCGCGAACTCCCAGGCGGCGCTAACCGAGGCAGCTCGCTGCCTTCGCGGCGAACTCCGCCGCGATGAGCTTGTCCGGTGCGAGGTTCTCGGCGTAGTCGAGTCCTCCGGTGCGGCGCATGAACTCCTGCAGATCGTCGACATAGGTGGCGGCATCCGTCATGTCCAGTGTGGGGTCGAAGATGAACGGTACGCCGGCCTTGATCGACTCTTCGGACTGCTCGAGGCCCTTCGCCAGGTAGGCGACCGCCTCTGCATTGTCGTGGTAGTCGCCTTGGAGGTACTTCTCGTTCGTCTCTGCCAGCACCTGCAACAGCTTCACGAGAACCTCGGGTCGCTCGATGAGGCTCGGACCGATGATGATCCCTGAACCGTTGATCCCCGTTGCGTAAGTCGCTGCGAGGCGAAGGTCTGGGTTCGACGCAGCCGTCTGGTTGAACGGGGCGGACAGCCACGCTCCGCCGACAGCGCCGTTCTCAAGGGCGATCAATGCATCTCCACCCGAGGCGGTCGTGAATGCCACATCGTCGATCGACAGGCCCTCCGACTCGAGCGCCTTGTCCAGCACCATTCCACCAGCCCCGGTGCCTCCGGTCGGGGAAGCGATCGTCTGCCCTTCCAGCCCGGCGAGATCGGGCTTGGCGCCCGTCCCGACGAGGTCGGTCCGCGCCCAGTAACCCGGGAGCGGCTGTCCGGAGTCGGCCGAAGGGAGCTCGTAGAACGGTGCGACCCACAGCATGTCGACGCCGCTCGCGACGGCATTCATGTTGCCCACGCTGTAGGACGTGAGCTGACCGTCCAGTCGCCCCTGTCCGATCTGCGCCAGCGAGTCAGCCGCCGAGATCTTCTCTACCGAGACATCGAGTCCAGCCTCCTCGAATGCGCCGCTCTGCATCGCGATGACGAGCGGGGCGAAGCCTTCGATCAGCGTGCTGACGGTGAGCACGACCTTGTCTCCGGCGAGGGTCGTGGTGCAATGATCGTCGCCCGAAGTGGGGGCCGGTGTCGGGTCTCCGGTCGGGGCGCCGGATGACGCGCATCCAGCCAGCGTCGTGAGTAGTAGTGCGAGTCCGAGAGCGGGAACGCCCTTGTTCGTCAATCCCATAGGTCTGCCTCCTCAGATGGCGGTCTGCGGTGATCGCCATGTCGCCAGGCTGGCTGGCCCCGTACGGGGGTGTCAATGCTCGTGTCGGGTCGCCTCGCGGCCCTACTCGTCTCAAGAAACGCGCCCTGATCTGCATCTTATCGGAGAAGGATAGGCGCCCCTTTCGGAGCCCAGTGGCAAATACGCATTGTCGCATCCGGGGGTGAGGTCCTTGAATCAAGCTATCGATCACGCCGTCTAGGAGAGGTCCCCATGCGCGATGCCGTCATAGTCGAGGCCGTACGAACACCCGTCGGTCGAGTTCGCGGACAGTTCCGAAATGTGCACCCCGCCGATCTGTCGGCGCATGTGCTCGGTTCGCTGGCCGAACGCACGGGGTTGGACCCGGTGAGCATCGACGACGTGCTGTGGGGATGCGTTTCGCAGGCGGGTGAGCAGGCCGGCAACATCGGTCGAAGCGCCGTGCTCGGCGCCGGGTGGCCGGATTCCGTGCCGGCCACAACGGTCGATCGCCAGTGCGGTTCGTCGCAGCAGAGCGTCGAGTTCGCTGCCGCGCTGGTGATGTCGGGACTACGGGATGTGGTCGTCGCGGGTGGTGTGGAGTCGATGTCGCGCGTGCCGATGGGCAGCGCCCGCATGGATGTCGAGAGTCCGTTCGGCGCGGGAGTGGAGGCGCGGTACGGCGTCACCAAGTTCAGTCAAGGATGGGGCGCGGACGAGATCGCGCGACGTGGGGGAATACCCCGTGAACGGCTGGACGCGTTTTCGCAGCAGTCGCATGTCCGGGCGGCCGAAGCAACGGACTCCGGACGGTTCGATCGCGAGATCGTTGCGACCGACGGCCATAGCAAGGAAGGGCTCGCGATTCGGGCGACAGCGGACGAGGGTATTCGACGCACCACCACGCGCGAGGCGCTGGCGGGGCTGAATGCCGCGTTCGGAGACGATGGGCTTCACACGGCCGGATCGTCATCCCAGATGTCGGATGGCGCCGCTGCGATGCTGATCATGACCTCCGAGCGCGCGGCAGAGCTCGGCCTGAGGCCGCTTGTGCGCATTCACTCGTCGGCCGTGGTCGGCGTTGATCCGGTCACGATGCTCACCGGTCCAGCCCCGGCGACCGCGCGAGTGCTCCGCAACGCAGGGCTCTCCCTCGCGGACATAGGAACGTTCGAGATCAACGAAGCGTTCGCCAGCATCGTGCTGTCGTGGATCGACGAGACCGGAGCGGACGAGCGGCGGACCAATCCCGATGGGGGCGCCATCGCACTGGGACACCCCTTGGGTGGTTCGGGGGCTCGATTGATGACAACGCTGGTGCATCGCATGGTCGCCGACGGCACCCGCTATGGACTGCAGTCCATGTGCGAAGGCGGCGGAATGGCGAATGCCACGATCCTGGAGCTGATCGAGTGACGACGTCCCTGCAAGAGCCCAGCGGCGCTTCTGTCGAGTTCGCGCAGGAGGGCGGTGTGGCGAGGATCACGCTCAACCGTCCCGACCGCATGAACGCGCTCGACCGCGAGGCCTGGGGGCTGCTGCACAGCGCGATCAGTGAGGTGAAATCCAACCCGGACATCCGTGTCGTGGTGCTGCGGGGGGCGGGGGCGAACTTCTGTGCCGGCGCCGATGTGCGTGCGGCGTCGCAGCGCACCGAACATCCCCTGCAACGCATGAGAACCATCTCGGACGTTGTCCGGGATCTCTTCGAGCTCCCGGTGCCCACGATCGCGGCGGTGGACGGCGTCGCTGTCGGGGCGGGGTGGAACCTCGCACTCGCGTGCGACTTCCTGATCGCGACAGATCGGGCCAGGTTCTCGCAGATCTTCGCCCGTCGGGGGCTCTCGGCCGATTGTGGCGGGTCATGGTTGCTGCCGCGCATCGTGGGCATGCAGAAGGCCAAGCGCCTGCTCTATCTCGCCGAGATGCTCTCCGCTTCGGAGGCCTATGCTCTCGGTCTGGTGCTGAAGGTGTGCGCGGCGGAGGCATTCGCCGACGAGGTCGAGTCGCTCGTCGGGAAACTCGTGGTCGCCCCACCGGCGGCGATCAGCCAGGACAAAGAACTCATCAACGCGACGTGGGGCATGAGCTTCTCCGAGCAACTGCTGCGGGAGAACGCCGCTCAGGCGGTCAATTTCGCGACGGATGGACCCATCGCCCGTCGGGCTATCGCCAGCGGTGAGCAACCAGTCTTCGAAGGGAAATGGCAACTATGACAACGACATCCGAGGTGCGCCTGCGCACCAGATTCACTGACCTTTTCGAGATCGATCATCCGATCGTCCAAGGGGGAATGCAGTGGGTCGGTCGCGCCGAACTCGTGGCCGCCGTGTCCAACGCCGGAGCGCTGGGCACGGTCACAGCTCTGACGCAGCCGACACCGGATGCGCTCTATGACGAGATTCAGCGGACGCGGGCGATGACTGACCGCCCCTTCGCCGTCAACCTCACGATCTTGCCTTCGATCACCCCTCCCCCGTACATGGAGTACTGCACGGCGATCATCGAGGGCGGGGTGAAGATCGTCGAGACGGCCGGGAGCGTGCCCGAGGCGATATACGAGATGCTCAAACCGCACGGGGTCAAGACGATCCACAAGTGCACGAGTGTCCGGCACGCGGTGACGGCGCAGCGGATGGGCGCCGACGCGATCAGCATCGATGGGTTCGAGTGCGCCGGTCACCCGGGCGAAGACGATGTCCCCGGGCTCGTGCTGATCCCGCGAGCGATGGACGTGCTCGACGTGCCGGTGATCGCGTCGGGCGGGTTCGCCGATGGACGCGGCCTGGCGGCAGCCCTCGCGCTGGGCGCGGACGGCGTCAACATGGGGACGCGGTTCATGTGTACTCAGGAATCACCGATCCACGAGGACATCAAGGCGAAGATCGTCCGCCAGAGTGAGACCGACACGGAACTGATCTTCCGATCGCTGCGCAACACGGCTCGTGTGGCCAGCAATGAGGTCAGCAGAGAGGTCGTGCGCATCCTCGCCGAAGGTGGCCAGTTCGAGGATGTGCGCGAGCTTGTCGCCGGTGCCCGCGGGCGTCGGGTGTATGAACTCGGCGACCCGGATGTGGGCATCTGGACGGTCGGCCTCGTGCAGGGTCTCATCGACGACATCCCCGCTGTCGGAGACCTCGTGGACCGGATCGTGCGGGACGCGGTCGAGATCATCTCCCGAAAGCTCGCATCATTCGTGGTGGCCGACGCCGCAGAGCGGAGCATGGCATGACCGACGAGATCCTTATCGAGCGGGATGGTCGCGTGCTGATCATCACCATGAACAGACCCGAGGCGCGCAACGCGATCACGCTGGGCATGTCCCAGCGGATGGCGCAGGCTATCGACGAGTTGGACGCCGACCCGACGCTTTCCGTCGCGGTGCTGACCGGTGCCGGGGGAACGTTCTGCGCGGGGATGGATCTCAAGGGATTCCTGCGCGGCGAGCGTCCGAGCATTCCCGGACGCGGGCTGGGCGGAATGACGCAGACGCCGCCCCGCAAGCCCATCATCGCCGCCGTGGAGGGGTGGGCGCTCGCTGGAGGGTGTGAGCTCGTGCTGGCGTGCGACATGATCACTGCCGGAGCCACGGCGAAGTTCGGGGTCCCGGAGGTCAAGCGTGGACTGGTCGCGGCCGCCGGCGGTCTGTTCCGGCTGGCCGACCGCATTCCGCGGCAGATCGCGCTCGAAGCGGTGCTGACCGGGGAACCGATCACTGCGGGGCGCGCGTTCGAGGTCGGATTGGTCAATAGGTTGACCGTCGATGGTGGGGCGCTGGATGCCGCGTTCGAACTCGCTCGAACGATCGCGCAGAACGGGCCTCTCGCGGTTCAAGCGAGCAAGGACGTCTTCGTTCGCGCTCAGTCGTGGCCGGTCGAGCATCGATTTGTGCTGCAGCGTCCGATCATCGACCCCGTCTTCGCCTCCAACGATGCCCAGGAAGGCGCGAAGGCATTCGCCGAGAAGCGCCAGCCGCAGTGGACGGCGTCGTGAGCGGCCCGCTGGAGGGGATCACCGTCGTCGAACTCGGTGGGATCGGCCCGACACCGTTCTGCGGGATGATGCTCTCCGATCTGGGCGCGTCGGTCACGGTCATCGCGCGTGCCGGCCGGTCGCAGCATCCGATTCTGGATCGAGGTAAAACAGTAGTTTCAGCCAACCTCAAAGACGAAGCGGATGCCGCACGCGTGCGCGCACTCATCGCATCGGCCGATGCGGTCATCGAGGGATTTCGGCCCGGGGTTGCAGAACGACTGGGCTTCGGTCCCGAGGACGTCGCCGGGTGGAACCCGGCGATCGTCTACGGCAGGATCACGGGATTCGGCCGGACGGGCCCGCTTGCGCTGCGCGCGGGACACGACATCAATTACGTGGCGCTGTCCGGTGCGCTCGGGGTGATGGGACCGAAGGACGGCCCACCGGTGCCAGCACTCAACCTCGTCGCCGACTTCGGTGGCGGAGGGCTCCTCCTCGCGCTGGGCGTCGTTTCAGCCCTGCTGCGCAGTCGAGTCACGGGTGAAGGGGAAGTCGTCGACACTGCGATGGTGGATGGCTCGGCGCTCCTGATGAGCATGATCTACGGCTTCCACGCTCTCGGACGCTGGAGTACTGAGCGAGGAACGAATCTGCTCGATGGCGGCGCGCCCTACTACCAGACCTACGAATGCGCTGATGGGCGTCACATCGCAGTGGGAGCTCTCGAACCCGAGTTCTTCCTCACTCTCGTGCACGGACTCGGGCTGCGGGAACAGGTCGATGTGAGCAGGCAGGACGATCGACGCTATTGGCCGGAACTGCGCGACCTGCTCGAACACGCGTTCCTCACCCGACCACGAGATCACTGGGCGGCATTGTTCGCCGATGTGGACGCGTGCGTGACACCCGTCCTTGCCGTGGACGAAACCGCGCACCATCCCCACAACGCGGCGCGAGCAACATTTACGCCGATACCAGGTGGCATGGCTCCGGCTCCGTCGCCCCACTTCGCGCCCCTACCGCAGACACTGACCCCGATCTTGGAGACTTCGCCACGATGACCCGCAGCACGATCTACCGTCCCGAGCACGACGAGTTCCGGACGCTCGTCCGCAGTTTTCTGGAGCGCGAGGTGGTCCCGCGGTTCCCGGAGTGGGAGAAGCAGGGCCTCGTCCCTCACGACTTCTATCTTGCAGTCGGGGAGCTCGGATTCTTCGGGCTGCGCGCACCGGAAGAGTTCGGCGGCTCCGACCTGGGGCAGCGGAGCTTCCTCTATTCCTCGATCTGGACCGAGGAATGCTCCCGCGCCGGGGTTTCTCTCGGTGGAGCCGCAACGCACGTGAATCTCGTGATGCCGTACATCCTCGCGCTGGGCACAGCGGAGCAGAAGCAGCGATGGATCCCACCGATGGTCGAAGGCAGGCTGATGGGGTCGATCGCGATGAGCGAGCCCGAGACGGGATCCGACCTCGCCGGGATGAAGACGCGCGCACGGCGTGAGGGCGACCGATGGATCCTCGATGGAGCGAAGACCTTCATCACGGGAGGCATCAACGCGGACCTCATCGTCGTCGTGGCCCGGACGAGCGATCACGACAACCGGAGGGACGGGCTTTCCCTGTTCGTCGTCGAGGGGACCGCAGCGGGTTTCGCTCGAGGACGAAACCTCGAGAAGATCGGGCTCAAAGCGACCGACACCGCGGAACTCTTCTTCGAAAGCGTCGAGCTCCGTGATGATGCTCTCCTCGGTGAGGAGGGCAAGGCATTCAGTTACCTCGCGCAGAACCTCGTTCAGGAGCGGCTCGGCATCGCCCTCGGCGCGCAGGTCTCCGCCGAGACGGCCCTGGAGATCACTGTCGATTACGTGACCCAGCGCAAAGCTTTCGGGCAGCCGGTGAGCTCGTTCCAGAACACCAAGTTCCAGCTGGCGACCTGCAGACTGGAGATCGCGGCCGGCCGGGCACTCATCGACCTGTACATGCTGAGTCACGAACGAGGGGAGCTCACCGCCGTCGAGGCATCTATGGCGAAGGTCTACTGCACGGAGCTGCAGAACCGTGTGATCGATGTCTGCCTGCAACTGCACGGCGGCTACGGATTCATGTCGGACTACCGCATCGGCAAGATGTATACCGACGCGCGCATCAGCCGTATCTACGGCGGTACCAACGAGGTTCAGCGAGGCATCATCGCCAAGTCGCTCGGCCTGTGACCCGGTAGCATCCTGGGCAGGCGTGCATTCGCGTCCCCGGCAGAGGAGCCCATCGAATGGACCTGCAGCAGCTGCGGTACTTCACAGCGGTCGCCACGCATGGGAGCATTAGTGCCGGTGCGACCGCGGTCGGGGTGACCCAACCCACGATCTCGCAGGCGCTGCAGGGTCTCGAGCATGAGATGAAGACCCAGCTGTTCGCTCGCGTCGGACGCGGGATGGTGCTGACCTCCGCCGGCTACGCGCTCCTCGGGCCCGCACGTCGGGTTCTTCGTGCGTCTGGCGCCGCACGAGACACCCTCAACAATCGGGGCCGAGGATTGGCCGGTCGCCTTGATGTCTCCATGTCACCTTCCGCGCTCGCCGGCGTCGTTCCGCGGATGCTGTCCACATTCCTTCGCGGGAATAAGGGCGTCACTCTGAATGCGCGCGCACTCGTTGGCGATGCGGAGATCCCCGCTGTCCTGCATGAGCGGTTGGCGGACGTGGTCTTCACACGTCTTCCTCTGACCGCGGACCCCGCTCTGGGACAGGACCAGCATCCTTTGACCGTTCTGGAAGTCGGTTCCAGCGAGGTGCTCTTCGCCGAGCCGCCCGGGGACTCGCCGCCGGACCCACTCGATGACGAGCCCGTTCCCTGGCACGGCCGCGGTACGTCGCGCAGGATCCTCGCACCGCCGTCCGACTACGCGAACTCCGCGCTGAACGGACCCATTTCCGCGCTCGGCGTCGGTGATCTTCCGCCCGTCGTGGCGGCGCGTCGCGAGACGCGGCTCGCGCTGGTGGCCGCCGGGGTCGGCGCGACCTACATCGGCGCGTCACTGGCTTCGACGTCACGGCGCCACGGAGTCGGGGTCCGCACCATGGAGCCGCCGCTGATCCATCGGATCGGGATGGTCTACGACGCGGCAGGCCTGTCCGACGTCGCTGCGGCCTTCGTCGCGGTGGTTCGTTCTGAGGCGAATGCGAGGGACAGGAATGCATCGGCGGCCGGTGACGGTGGACCGTCCCGATAGGCGATCCCGATCTCGCGCATGACTGGCGGATCGACCCTGTAGAGCGGCACGCCGGGAAGCATCACATCGGCGACGCGTTCGGGGATGAATGTGGCGACCGCGCCGCCCTGCACGAGTTCCCACAGGAGCTGGCGGTCCATGCAGGTGGCGCGGATGTCGCCGAGCAATCCCGCGATGGTGCGGAGGCTGGGAGTGTGGCCGCCCTCGTCCCGGGACACGATCCCCATTGGCAGCCGTGAGATCGCCGACGCGGGGATGCGACCTCCGTACCCGGCGAGGGCTGTCACGGTCCCGGCGACGAGCAGCTCCTCGACACCGAACCGCTCGGCGATGATCGAGGACTCCGCGACCGGGAGTTCCACGAGAGCGGCATCGGCGGCACCGGAGCGCAACAGCGATATCGCGTGCGATGACGTTCCGACATCCTCGATGTGCACGCTCACCCGCGGGTGGCACCGGAGGAAGGCGTCGACCAGACCGGCGAGCGGATGGATGGCGAGCGTGGATGCCGCGGCGATCGTCAGCCGTCCGGCGCGCAGCTCGACGACGTTGCGCACACGATCCGATGCATCGTCGACGAGTGCCAGAACATCACGAAGCGACTCCGCCAGCGCAAGGCCCTCGGACGTGGGTCGCAGCTCACGTCCCACACGGTCGAAGAGGAGGGTGTCGAACTGGGATTCGAGCGTCCTGATCGCCTGCGAAAGCGATGGCTGGGAGATGAAAAGCTCGCGGGCTGCACGAGTAATCCCCCCGTGATCGACGACCGCCAGGAAGTAGCGCATCTGGCGCAGCTCCATGCCCTCACGATAGCGGTTGCGCTCGATAGGTTGCGTCGAAGACCCCGAGTGGCAGTGGGACATTGTTTGGTCACCTCGTACCGGTCATGGTGGAAACCAGGGCCCGACGACGATGTGGAGATGACCCGGTGAAGGCAACGAGCGAACGGCAGGCGACAGCCTGGGCTCGACGGATCGCACCGGCGCCGGAAGAGGTCCGGCCGGGGCTGTGGGCCATCGCCCTACCCGCCGGGGGCAACCCGATCGCGTACACGATCGACTATGTCTTCATCACCG